>JAFUXH010000004.1 GCA_017470945.1 Clostridia bacterium
ATCATCTTGAGCGGTTCATTGAAAAGGCAAAAGCCTATGTCGGTATCAAGAAGCTGGATGGCTATATCCTGCATGAGCTGATCAGCGCGATCTATGTGAGCGCGCCTGACAAAAGCAGCGGTCACAGGGAACAGCACATCCGCATTGAGTACAACGGTATCGGTTTTATCCCGATCCATGAACTGATGGCAAAGCAAACGGCGTGACCGAAATCACGCCGTAAGCCTTGAAAACATTACGTTTTCGTCGATTGGAACCTAATACTGTGTTACGGAACCCGCCCGGAAGCGGCCTTTTTTGTTTCAATATTACCAATTTTTCATTGCTTCTGCACCACGAAGCACTCCGGCGCGCCGGGGCCGGCGTTGAGAAACCGATGGGCCAGCACGTTGAAATCCTGGGGCCGCAGGGCGGTCAGGAACGCCGTCAGCGCTTCCCTTTCCCGGTCGCCTTCGGCGTGGCCGGGATAGGCGCAAATCACCAGCACCCCCTGCTTTTTCAGCAGCCCCAAGGCGCTTTCTACGGCGGCCCGGGTGGTTTCCCAGCGGGTGGTCACGGCGTGATCGCCCCCCGGCAGCCACCCCAAATTGAACACCACGGCGCTGACGGGGCCATTTACTTTTTCAGCCATATGCTCATGCCCCAGGCAGTACAGCGCCGCCCGGTCGGCCACGCCGGCCGCCGCCAGGCGGGCACGGGTATGCTCCACCGCCTGGGCTTGCACGTCAAAGGCGTATACCCGGCCCCCTTCGCCCACCCATTGGCACAGCGCCAGGGTATCGTGGCCGTTGCCCATGGTGGCGTCGATCACGGTGTCGCCGGGGGATATGGCCCGCTTCAATACGTCCGCCGCCACGAACCGGGCGGACCGGAGTACGTATCCGCCCTCCGGCTCCGTCAGGCGCTTGGTCAGATACAGCACCAGGTCGTCGTTGTTGGTATATATGGTATCATAGGGGGTGCAGGGCCGGTTGTTGTACCACGCGCCGGACCCATCCGGCATGTAACCCCGGCGGATGTACATGCGCTGGGCGCTGCCATAGCCGTTGTGCAGCCCCACAGCCAGGTAGACCCTATCGCTGTGTCGGGCGGCGACGGCTTCCGCGGCGTCCATCAATTTGCTTCCGATGCCCCGGCGGCGGTATGCTTCCAGCACGCCGAAATCCACGATTTCCGGCCAGCCCCGGCCGGCGAAGGGCCCTTCCGTGCCGGGCAGGTGCACGTTGACGTACCCCGCCGCATGATCATCCCACACCGCCGCCAGGGCCACGGCCCGGCCCGCCCGGGCGTCCCGCAGGTGATCTTCATATTTTTCAGCGCTGGCATGCCAGCCCTGGGCGATTTCCCCCTGGACGATCGGCGCCACGTCCTCCGGCGCGAAATCGCGGATCGTCAAATGCGCATCCTGATAGTAGATCATAGGTACGCCTGCAGCTTTCGCACTTCTTCGCTCGTCAGCTCCCGCCACTGGCCCCGGGGCAGGCTGCCCAATTCCAGCGGGCCGAATTTCACCCGGCGCAGCTGAAGCACCTGGTGGCCCACCGCCTCGAACATGCGGCGCACCTGCCGGTTGCGCCCCTCATGGATGGTGACCAGCACCTGGGTGGCGAAGGTTTCCAGCTTGATGATCCTTACCTTGGCGGGGGACGTTTTGTGGTCATCCAGCAGAACGCCCTGGCGCAGGGCGCGCACAGCTTCCATATCCACCTGCCCCGTCACCCGGGCCAGGTAGGTTTTATCCACCTGGTGGCTGGGGTGCAGCATGCGTTCCGTCAGCGCCCCGTCGTTGGTCAGCAGCAGCAGGCCTTCGCTGTCGTAATCCAGCCGGCCCACGGGGTACAGCCGCACGGGATAATCCCTGAAATGATCCAGCACGCAGGCCCGCCCCTCGGGGTCGGTCACGGTGGTTACCTCCCCGGCGGGCTTGTGATAGATCACGTAGCGCTTTTCCGCTTCCGGGCGGATCAGCCGCCCCTCCACGCGCACCTCGTCTTCTTCCTCCACCTGGGTGCCCATTTCCGTCACCGTCCGGCCGTTGACCGTTACCAGCCCGGCGGCGATCATCTCCTCAGCCTTCCGGCGGCTGGCCACGCCGCAGGACGCCATGTATTTCTGTAAGCGCATGAAAGTATGTTCTCCTTTGATTGGTCGTTCACCCGGAAAGCCGTCGGCGGGCTGTCGGGAACTCCTTCATTATATTGAAATGAGGAAGCATCGTCAAGGATTTATCCCATGCGCGTCACAGCCGCCTTTTTTCCATGGCCCAGGCAACGGCCCCCAGGAGGGCCCACAGCCCGGCCAGCAGCGCGCTGCTCTCACCGGGCCAGGGGCCAGAGGACGGCAAGGCGGGTGAGGCTGTGGCGAAAGGTGCGCTGCGCCACCGATTCGGCGGCGATCAGGGGCACGGTCAGCAGCAATTGGCCCTGATCGATCAGGGATGCCGTGCCCACTTCTTCGCCCTGCCGCACCCCGGCGGGCAGGGAAGCGGGCAGATCCAGGATCAGATCGGGCCAGGAATTCAGGGGCACCGGGGCGGCCACGTCCCTTTGGGCCACCACCCGTACGGCGCTTTTCACCCCGTTTTCCACCGGGATCTGACGCACCGTTTCCCCCGCCCCCAGCAGAGTGACCCGCTGCCAGTTTTCAAAGCCCTGATCCAGGAGGACCGCCGCCTGGTCAAACCAATCGGGGCAGTTGAGCACGGCGCCGATCAGGGTCATGCCCTCCCGTTTGGCGGCGAATACCAGGCATCGGCCGGCGGCTTTTGTGTAACCAGTCTTGACCCCGATGGCCCCGGGGTAGGTGGACAGCAGCTTGTTTTTGTTATTCAGCACCCGGTCGTAGGGGTGGCCGGTCCAGGGCAGGGTGGCTCGCTGGGTGGACACGATTTGCCGGAACAGGGGCTGCTTCAGCGCTTCCCTGGCGATCAGGGCCAGATCCCAGGCGGTGGTGTGGTGGTTATCGGCCGGCAGGCCGTGGGGGGTGGAAAACAGGGTGTTTTCGCAGCCGATCTCCTCCGCCCGGGCGGTCATCATGCGGCAGAATTCTTCTACAGAACCGCCGATGTGCTCGGCGATGGCCACGGCAGCATCGTTGCCGCTGGCCAGCATCAGGCCGTAGAGCATTTCCTCCAGGGTCAATTGCTCCCCCAGGGACAGGTAAATGCTGGTGCCCGGCACGCCGAAGGCGTTTTTGCCCGCCGTCACCACAGCGTCGGGGTCCCCCCGCTCAATGGCCAGCAGCGCCGTCATCACCTTGGTGGTGGAGGCCATGGGCAGCGCCTCGTGGGCGTTGGATTCATAGAGCACCCGGCCCGTTTCCGATTCGATCAGGATGGCCGACCGAGCCTCCGCTTTGGCCGCCGTGCTGCCCGTCAGCAAAAGAAGAGCGCACAGCAGCCCCGCAACGATTTTTTTCATGGCAGCGCTCCATTCTGATCCGGCTTCTTTTTGCCGATCAGGGCCTGGATATCCTCCATCAGCTGGGGGGCGGCGTTCATCACTCGATCCAGGGGCGTGACGCACTGGGCCGGCAGCACCTTGACCCCCTCGTCGCTGACCACCAGGAACCCCACCGGCTGCACCGATACCCCCGCCCCGCTGCCGCCGGCGAAGGGCAAGCCGGCGTTGACGGGCTGTTTGGCCGCGTCGTATTCCCCGCCGCCGGCCAGGAAGCCGAAGCTCACCTTTGAAACCGGTATGATGGTGGGGCCGGTCACGGTGGGGATGGGCTCGCCGATCACGGTGTTCACGTCCACCATGTCCTTGATATTTTCCAGGGTGGTCTGCATCAGGTTGCCGATGGGATGATCCATGGGTGATGTTCCTCCTTTTGGGCCTTTGCGGCCAGGATATAGGCTGACAGTAGGATGCCCAGACGTCCCTGAGCTATGCACCGGGCCCGCAGGGCGCTTGGCTGCCCGGGGCGGGGCCGGGCCTGCAGGCGAAGAATGGGCGTTACGCCGCCCGCCGCCTGCAAAAGCCCGCACAGCAGGGCCGCTGTCGCGGCGGATTGCGCCCCTACGTCCACCTGAATTTCCAGCGCCTGCAGCGTGACCGGCCGGATGCCCAGGGGGCCAGACCGGAAAAAATGCCGGAGCAGGGGCAGTTTCGGAACGCGGCGATCTTTCCGGGTGGGAAGCAGCTTGTGCCCGATCCACAGGTGGAACTGCCCGTCCGTCATGCCATACCGCCCCTGCACGGTGAGCCCCCAGATCATGATTCCGATCTCCCCCCGGATGGGCCCGCCCCCCAGGCGCAGCGTGGCCCCCGCCTTCACCGGGGTGATCCAAAGCGCGTACAAAATCAGCAGCAAAATGGAGATCATGCGTTTTCCTCCGGCTTTATTGTATCCCCGCCGCCGCCCCAATATTTACAAAATCCTACTTTTCGCTTACAATAACAAGCGAAAGGGGTGGATCATCATGACCGATTACCCGATGCTGTGCCGGCAATTGCAGGCCCTGGCGGACAGCGAAAGGCACTACGTGCCCCTGCTGGCCAACGCCTCGGCCCTGCTGTATGAAACGCTGCCCGATCTCAACTGGGCGGGCTTTTATCTGGTGCGGGGGGATCGCCTGGTGCTGGGGCCGTTCCAGGGAAAGACGGCCTGCATCCACATTGCCCGGGGCAAGGGCGTGTGCGGCGCCGCCTGGCGGGATGACGCCGTGCAGCGGGTGGACGACGTGCATGCTTTCCCGGGCCACATCGCCTGCGACGGCGCATCCAACGCCGAGATCGTGATCCCGCTGCGGCAAAACGGGCGGGTCGTAGGCGTGCTGGATATCGACAGCCCCTGCCTGAACCGCTTTACCGTCCAGGATCAGGCGGGCCTGGAGGAATTTGCCCGCATCCTGGAAAACGCAATGCTGCTGGAGGATTGAGCCATGAAAACCATTTATTTGGCGGGCGGCTGCTTTTGGGGCTGCCAGAAGTATTTTGATCTGATCCCGGGCGTGCTGGAGACGGAGGTGGGCTACGCCAACGGCCCCACCGAAAATCCCTCCTATGAGCAGGTGAAGGCCCACGCCGGCCACGCGGAAACCGTGCGGGTGCTTTACGACCCCGCCGCGCTGCCGCTGAAGGAGCTGCTGCAGAAATATTTCGCCGTCATCGATCCCACCGCCGTCAACCATCAGGGGGAGGATTTTGGCGTTCAGTACCGCACCGGCATCTATTACACCGATCCGGAGGACGCGCCGGTGATCGACGCCGCCCTGGGGGAGCTGGCCGGCAATTATTCTCAGCCCCTGGCCGTCGAGCACGCGCCGCTGCAAAATTTTTATCCCGCCGAGGAATACCACCAAAAATATTTGGAAAAGCACCCCGACGGGTATTGCCATATCCATTTTGATTGACTATCGCATTTCGTTTCCTGATCCCGTGAAGCGGGCGGAAAAAACCGCAATAGATACAATAAAAAACCAACAGAAAAATTGAAAAATATAGTACAATATATCATGAACAGGTATACAAAAATCGGCCTTCCTGTGGCAATTGAGGAGCACGCATGAACAAAAACCTGCTGGAAAAAGGGGAGGAGCTGGAACTGGCCCTGCGGGAATTATACCGTTCCAACGGCTACCGGCCCTATAAAATGAGCAAATTTGAGCCCTACGATCTGTACGCCCAGAACCGCAGCTTCGTTTCCGGCGCCCATATCCTGACCTTTACCGATACCAATGGCCAGCTGATGGCGCTGAAGCCCGACGTGACGCTGTCCATCATCAAAAATTATCGGGGCGGCCAGCAGAAAACCTGCTATCACGAAAATGTGTACCGGGATGCCGGCACCTCCCGGGAATTCCGGGAAATCCCCCAGGCGGGGCTGGAATGCATCGGCGAAATCGACCAGTTCACCCAAATCGAGGTGCTCACCCTGGCGGCGGAAAGCCTGCGCCGGATCGCCGGGGAGGCCATTTTGGATATCGCCTCCGTGCAGTGGGTCCGGGGGCTGCTGCAAATCAGCGGCGTAAGCGCCGATATCGAGGCGGAGCTGCTGAAATGCGTGAAGGAAAAGAACCCCCACGGCATGCGCGCCGTTTGCCTGGCCGCCGGCATGGAGGAGCGGCTGGCCGAGATCTGGCGCCGCCTGGCCCTTTTGTATGGCCCGGCCCGGCAGCTGATCCCCCAGCTGGAGGAAATGAGCCTCAGCGACGATATGATGGCGGCGGCCCGAGATATGCAGTGGCTGTGCGATTTTGCGGCGGGGCAGACGGGGGTGCAGGTGAACCTGGATTTTTCCATCCTGCAGGACTTGGAATACTACAACGGCCTGGTGTTCAAGGGCTACGTGCCCGGGGTGCATGAAAGCATCCTGTCCGGCGGAAGGTACGATCATCTGGTGCAGAAGCTGGGCAAGCAGGCCGGGGCCATCGGCTTTGCGGTGTACCTGGATTTGCTGACGCAGCTGCCCGCCGATGGCACCGCGCTGGACGCCGACGTGCTGCTGCTGTACGGCGACGGCGCGTCGCCTGATGAGATCCTGCGGCACGCGGAGGCGCTGCGAGGCCAGGGGAAAACCGTGCGGGTGCAAAAAACGCGGGACGACGGCCGGTACGGCGAAATCCAATGGGTAAAGGGGGCGACGGAGCTGTGATTTACGTGGCTTTGCCCAAGGGCAGGCTGGGGGAAAGCGTGTACGCCCTGTTTGAGCGGGCGGGCTACGATTGCCCCGCCATCAGGGAAAAAAACCGCAAATTGATTTTTGAAAACGAACGGGCGGGCATCAGTTTTTTCTGGGTGAAGCCCTCCGACGTGGCTATTTATGTGGAGCGCGGCGCCGCCGATCTGGGCGTGGCGGGCAAGGATATCCTGCTGGAATACACCCCCGACGTGTATGAATTGCTGGATCTGCATCTGGGCAAGTGCCGCATGTGCGTGGCGGGGCCGGAGGATTTCCGGGATGACATCGCCCGTCCCCTGAAGGTGGCCACCAAATTTCCCAACATCGCCCGGCGGCATTATTCCGCCCAGAGCCGGGAAATCGACGTCATCCATTTGAATGGCTCCATCGAATTGGCCCCGCTGCTGCATTTGAGCGACGTGATCGTGGACATCGTGGAAACGGGCAAAACGCTGCTGGAAAACCATCTGACGCCGCTGGAAACCATCGTGCCCATCAGCGCCCGGCTGATCGCCAACCGGGTCAGCTACAAATTCAAGAACGCCGAAATCACGGCCCTGAGCGCCGCCCTGGCGGAGCAGACGCCCGAAGAATAAACAGCCCAATCGGCTTTTGCAGGAAAGGATGAACGCGACGTGATCAAGATTATGCGGTACGGCGAGATCCCCGACGCCGAAATATTTTACCGGGGCGAAATCAAAACCGACGTGGCGGGCACCGTGGCCGCCATTTTGGACGACGTGAAAAAGCGGGGCGACGCGGCGCTGCGGGATTACGCCGCCCGCTTTGACGGCGGCGCGCCCGACAGCCTGGAGGTGACGGAGGAGGAATTCGACGCCGCCATGCGTGCGGTGGACCCGGAGCTGATCGCCGTTATGCGGCAAAGCGCCCAGAACATCCGGGACTACCACAAGCACCAGGTGCGCTCCAGCTTCGTGATCAGCGAAAAGGAGGGCGTGGTGCTGGGGCAGAAGGTGATCCCCATCGAAAAGGTGGGCGTGTATGTGCCCGGCGGCACGGCGCCCCTGGCTTCCACCGTGCTGATGGACGCCATTCCGGCCAAATTGGCCGGCTGCGGCCAGGTGGTGATGGCCACCCCGGCCAAGGCGGGTGTAATCGATCCCTCCGTGCTGGCGGCGGCCCGCATCGCCGGCATCGATCGGGTGTTCAAAACCGGCGGGGCCCAGGCCATCGCCGCCCTGGCCTTCGGCACGGAAACGGTGCCCAAGGTGGATAAGATCGTGGGCCCCGGCAACGCCTACGTGGCGGAAGCGAAAAAGCAGGTGTTCGGCGAAGTGTCCATCGAAATGATCGCCGGGCCCAGCGAGATCTTGGTGGTGGCCGACGAAAAGAGCGACCCCAGGCACCTGGCGGCCGATCTTCTGTCCCAGGCGGAGCACGACAGGATGGCCGCCGCCGTGCTGGTGACGGATTCCCAGCCCCTGGCCGAGCAGGTGGCCCAGGAGATCGAGAAGCAGCTGGCCGTGCTGCCCCGGCAGGAGATCGCCCGGGCGTCCGTCGATCAATTCGGCAAGATCATCGTGTGCGATTCCCTGGCCCAGGCGATGGATGTGGCCAACCGCATCGCCCCGGAGCACCTGGAATTGTGCGTGGATCAGCCCTTCGATTATCTGGACCGGGTGAAGAACGCCGGCAGCGTGTTCATGGGCCGTTATTGCCCGGAGGCGCTGGGGGATTATTTCTCCGGCCCCAATCACACCCTGCCCACCAGCGGCACGGCCCGGTTTTCCAGCCCCCTGTCGGTGGATGATTTTGTGAAAAAAACGCAGTTTTCCTATTACACCCGGGAGGCGCTGCACCAGGTGGGTCAAAGCGTGGTGCGCTTCGCCCGGGCGGAGCAATTGGAGGGCCATGCCCGCAGTGTGCTGAGCCGGCTGGAGGAGGAAACATGAGCCGGTATTTGAGCGCGCTGCGCCGCCGCATGATCCCCTACGTGCCCGGGGAGCAGCCCCAGGATCAGCGGTATGTGAAGCTGAATACCAACGAATCGCCCTTTCCGCCGGCCCCCGGCGTGGTGGAAGCGGCGGCGGCGGAGGCGGGCAGGCTGCAATTGTATTCCGATCCCCTGTGCCGCGCCGTGCGGCAGCGGCTGGCGGCGTTGCACCATGTGGATGTGGAAAACGTGCTGGTCACCAATGGGTCCGACGAGGCGCTGAATTTCCTTTTTCTGGCCTACGGCGACGCGGACCGCCCCTTCGTATTCCCTGATCTGACCTACGGGCTGTACCCGGTGCTGTGCGATCTGTATGATCTGCCCCGGGCCGTGGTGCCCCTGAAGGAAGATTTTTCGGTGGATGTACAGGCGATGGCCCGGGCCGGCGGCCCCATCGTGCTGGCCAACCCCAACGCCCCCACCGGCATGGCCCTGCCCGTCGGCGTGATCCGGGACCTGGCGGAGCAGAACCCCGACCGGCTGGTGATCGTGGATGAGGCCTACGTGGATTTCGGGGCGGAAAGCTGCGTGCCGCTGATCCATGAACTGGAAAATCTGCTGGTGGTGCAAACGTTTTCGAAATCCCGCTCCCTGGCAGGGGGAAGGCTGGGCATGATCTTCGGCCCGGCGGCGCTGATGCGGGAGGTAGAGGCCGTGCGCTGCAGCCTGAACCCCTACAACGTGAACCGCATGACCCTGGCCGCCGGGGCGGCAGCCCTGGATCAGGAAGCCTATACCCGGGCCAATTGCCTGACGATCATGGAAACCAGGGCATGGACGGCGGAGCAGCTGACGCGCCTGGGCTTTCGGGTGCTGCCCTCTCAGGCCAATTTCCTGTTTGCGGCGCCGCCCGGCCTGACTGGCAGCGCGTACTATGAAAAGCTGAAGGAAAAGGGCGTGCTGGTGCGCCATTTCAAGGGAAAGCGGGAAGCGCCCTTCGTGCGCGTTACCGTGGGCAGCCGGGAACAGATGGAGATCCTGCTGCAAAAGACCTGCGAGATCCTGGAGGAAACGCCATGAGAGAAGCCGAAATCAGCCGCAAAACGGCGGAAACCGATATTCAGCTGCGCCTGAACCTGGATGGCCGGGGCCGCGGCGATATTGCCACGGGCGTCGGGTTTCTGGATCATATGCTGACGCTGTTTGCCCATCACGGCCGTTTCGACCTGACGCTGCGCTGCCAGGGCGACACCTGGGTGGACGATCACCACACCGTGGAGGATACCGGCATCGCCCTGGGCCAGGCTTTCCGCCAGGCGCTGGGCGACAAAAAGGGCATCGTTCGCTATGGCAGCATGCTGCTGCCGATGGATGAAGCGCTGGTATTATGCGCCGTCGATTTCAGCGGGCGGTGCATGCTGCGCTATGGCCTGAAGGTGCCCGCCCCCAAGGTGGGTACGTTCGATACCGAGCTGGGCGAGGAATTTTTCTGGGCCTTTGCCCGCACGGCGGAGGCCACGCTGCATTTTCAGCAGCTGGACGGCGTCAATTCCCATCACATCCTGGAGGCGGCCTTCAAGGCCTTCGGCCGGGCCCTGCGCCAGGCGGTGAAAATCGACCCCGACGCCCAGGATGAGATCCCCTCCACGAAAGGAACGCTATGATGATCATTGTGGATTACGGCGTGGGCAATCTGTTTTCCCTGCGCTGCTCCTTCGGGGCCGTGGGGCAGGATGTGACGGTTACCGGCGACGCCGACGCCATCCGGAGGGCCGACAAGATCGTGCTGCCCGGCGTGGGCGCATTTGGCGACGCCGCGCAAAAGCTGCGGGAAAGAGGGCTGGATCAGGTGCTGATCGACAAGGCCCGGGCGGGCACGCCGCTGCTGGGCATCTGCCTGGGCATGCAGTTGCTGTTCGACCGCAGCCTGGAATACGGCGAGCACCCGGGCCTGGGCCTGATCCCCGGCACCGTGCGGCCCATGGCCGGGGTGATCCCGGCGGATTACAAGATCCCCCACATCGGGTGGAACGCGCTGCGCTTTGCCCGGCGGGATTGCCCCCTGTTCGCCGGCGTGCGGGAGGGCGAATGCGTGTATTTCGTGCACTCCTTCTATGCGGCCGACTGCGGCGGCGCCCTGGTGGCTTCCGCCGAATACGGGGCCGACCTGACCGCCGCCGTGCAGCGGGGCAACGTGTTCGGCTGCCAGTTCCACCCGGAAAAAAGCGGCGAGGTAGGCGCGAAGATCCTGAAAAATTTCTGCGAGATGTAGGTGAGGAACCATGCTGATCTTTCCGGCCATCGATCTGTATCAGGGCTGCGCGGTGCGCCTGTTCAAGGGCGATTACGATCAGGTGACCGTGTACAGCCGCGACCCCGCCGCCGTGGCCCTGGGCTTTCGGCAGCAAGGCGCTTCCTGGCTGCACATGGTGGATCTGGAGGGCGCCCGGGATGGCGGCACCCCGAATTTTGACTGGGTGTGCCGGGCCGCTAAGGAAAGCGGCCTGCAGGTGCAGATCGGCGGCGGCGTGCGGGATGAACGGGTGGTGGAGCGGTATTTGTCCGCCGGGGTCAGCCGGGTGATCCTGGGCACGGCGGCGGTGGAAAACCGCCCGTTCCTCACCGATATGGTGAACCGCTATGGCGATCGAATCGCCGTGGGGGTGGATGTCAGGGAAGGGCTGGTGGCCGTTCGCGGCTGGAAGGAGCTGAGCCGGGAAACCCTGCAGGGCTTTTGCGGCCAATTGCAGGAAATCGGTGTGCAAACGGTGATCTGCACCGATATTTCCCGGGATGGGGCCATGCAGGGAACCAACCGGGACCTGTACCGAGCCCTGTCGCGGCAATACGGCATGCGGTTCATCGCCTCCGGCGGCGTATCGACCATCGAGGACGTGAAGGCGCTCAAGGATATGGATCTGTACGGCGCGATTGTGGGCAAAGCCCTGTATACCGGGGCCATCGACTTAAAACAAGCGATCGAGGAAGCAACGTGATTACGAAGCGCATCATCCCCTGCCTGGATGTGAAGGACGGCAAGGTGGTCAAGGGGGTCAATTTTCAGGGGCTGCGGGATGTATCGTCCCCGGTGAAGCTGGCCCAGTACTATTCCCGGATCGGGGCCGACGAATTGGTGTTTTACGATATCACCGCCTCGGCGGAGGGCCGGGCGCTGTTTACCGACATTCTGACGGAAACGGCCTCCACCGTGTTCATCCCCCTGACGGTGGGCGGCGGCATCAACACCGTCGATGATTTCGACCGGGTGCTCAAATGCGGGGCCGATAAGGTCAGCGTCAATTCCGGGGCCATCAAAAACCCCGATCTGGTGGGCCAGGCCGCCCGGAAATACGGCGATCAGTGCGTGGTGCTGTCGGTGGACGTGAAGCGCAAGGACGGCCAGTTCCGCATTTTCGCCAAGGGCGGCCGGGAGGATACCGGCATGGAGGCCATCGGCTGGATCAAGCGCTGCGTGGGCATGGGCGCCGGGGAAGTGGTGGTCAATTCCATGGATACCGACGGCGTCAAGGGCGGCTTTGATCTGGAATTGCTCGGGCTGGTGTGCGACGCCGTGCAGGTGCCGGTGATCGCCTCCGGCGGCGCCGGGTGCATTCAGGATTTTGTGACCCTGTTTAAAACCCTGCCGAAGGTGGACGCCGGCCTGGCCGCCTCCATTTTCCATTTCGGCGAGGTGGCCATCCCCGATCTGAAGCAGGCGCTGGATCAGGCGGGAATCATTGTCAGGAGATGAAAAAAATGATCGATATCGAACGGTTGAAATTTGACGAAAAGGGGCTGATCCCCGCCATCGTGGTGGACGCCGACAGCAAAAAGGTGCTGACGCTGGCGTACATGAACCGGGAAAGCCTGCAAATATCCATGGAAAAGGGGCTGACCTGCTTTTTCAGCCGCTCCCGGCAGCAACTGTGGCTGAAGGGCGAAACCAGCGGGAATTACCAGCACATCGTATCCATCACCGCGGATTGCGACGGCGACGCGCTGGTGGTGATGGTGCATAAGGATGGCCCGGCCTGCCACACCGGGGCCGACAGCTGCTTCTTCGACACCCTGTGGCAAACCCCCCAGGAGGCGGACCCCGCCTTTACCCTGGACAGCCTGATGAAGCTGCTGAAGGGCCGCAAGGAAAACCCGCCGGAGGGCAGCTATACTAGCTATCTGTTCCAGAAGGGCATCGATAAGATCCTGAAAAAGGTGGGCGAGGAATGCACCGAGGTCATCATCGCCGCCAAGGCCGACGATAAGAAGGAAACGGTGTACGAAGTGGCCGATCTGTGCTACCACGTGATGGTGATGATGATCGAAATGGGCATTTCCCTGGAGGATATCCGGCGGGAATTGGCTTCCCGGCACGTGATCGACCACAAGGTGAAGCAGGAGAAAATGACCGGTGATCAGCAGTAATTTCCACACCCATTCCGTGCATTGCGACGGAAAGGACACTCCGGCGGACATGGCGGCCCGGGCCGACAGCCTGGGCTTTTTCGCGTTGGGTTTTTCCGGCCACAGGGAGGCCGCCTTTTCCAATTGCACCATGACGCCGGAAAGCGAGGGACGCTACCGGCGGGAAATCGAGGCGCTGAAAAAGCAATACGCTGGGAAGATGGAAATTTACTGTGGCGTGGAGCAGGATTATTACGCCGGGCGGCGGGATGGATATTACGATTACGCCATCGGCTCGGTGCACTGGATCGAAAAGGACGGCCAATACCTGTGCGTGGATTGGTCGGCGGAAAGGACACGGGAAAACATCGACCGCCATTACCATGGCAGCGCGGCCGCGTACGCCGCGGATTTTTACGCCCTGGAGGCTCAGGTCAAGGTCGCGACGGGCTGCGACGTCATCGGGCATTTCGATCTGATCACTAAATTTGACGACGCGCAGGCCATTTTTTCCATGGAGGACCCCGCCTACCGGGCGGCGGTGATGCAGGCCGTCGACGCCCTGGCCAGCCCCGGCACGGTGTTTGAAATCAACACCGGGGCCATGGCCAAGGGGTACCGCACTGCGCCGTACCCGGCAGTGGGCATTTTAAAGGAACTGCACCGCCGCAAATGCGCCGTGATGATCAACAGCGATTGCCACGACAAAAGCAAGCTGACCTTCGGTTTTGACGCCGCCGTGGAGGCCGCCCGGGCGGCGGGCTTCACCACCCATGTCGTGCTGAAGCACGGCCGGTGGGAGGAGCTTCCGCTGTAGCGCGGATATCTTCCATCCGGCTCTTTCCACGTGCATTGATTTCCCCCTGCAAAATTGGGCACATCATAACGGCAGAAAGGAGGATGGCTTGGGAATCAAACCCATCATGGATTACGAAGTGGATGAAGCTTGGTTTGCGACCGTTTGATTTGCGAATGAAGGAGATTATTCATGCCCTATGATCTGACTCATCCCCTGGTGATCGGCATTTCGTCCCGGGCGCTGTTTAACCTGGAGGAGGAAAACAAAATATTTGAGGAGCAGGGCCTGGAGGCTTACGCCCAGTACCAGATCGCCCATGAAAAGGACATCCTGCCCCAGGGCTCCGGCTTTCAACTGGTGAAGGCGTTTCAGCGGCTGAACGAGGGGGGCGACCGGCTGGTGGAGGTGATCATCATCTCCCGCAACAGCCCGGATACCAGCCTGCGCATTTTCCATTCCATCGAGCATTACGGCCTGGATATCACCCGGGCGGCCCTGATGGCCGGCGCGCCGGTGACGCCGTATTTGAAGGCGTTCAAAACCGACCTGTTCCTGTCGGCCTACGGCCCCGACGTGAAGGATGCCATCGACCACGGCATCGCCGCCGGCGTGCTGCTCACAGGCACGCCCATCGCCGCGGAGGGGCCGGTGGATCAGATTCGCATTGCCTTTGACGGCGACGCGGTGCTGTTCGGCTCCGAGGCCGAACGGGTGTATCAGCATGGGGGCATCAGCGCCTTTATCGAGCACGAGCAGGAGCACGCCCAGGATCCCCTGACAAAGGGGCCTTTCGCCAATTTCCTGATGACGCTGTCCCACATCCAGGCCAAGTATCCGGACAAGGAGCATTCCCCCATCCGCACGGCGCTGGTGACCAGCCGGAACCTGCTGGCCCACGAGCGCGCCATCCGCACCCTGCGCAAATGGGGCGTGCGGGTGGATGAGGCGTTTTTCCTGGGCGGGGTGCAGAAGAAGGAGATCCTGGCCGCCTTTGGGGCCCATATTTTCTTTGACGATCAGCACGCCCACACCGACCCGGCATCCCAGGTGGTGCCATCCGCTGTGGTGCCCTACCGAGAGGGGGACGACCCCACCCAGGACGGCTGAACGAAAGAAAACGCGCACGTCAGATCATGGAATGCAACACAAAAGGGGGAAACGGTTATGCTGTTTATCGGAATCTGCGGGGCCAGCGGATCGGGCAAAAGCACCCTGGCCCGGGAATTGGTGCGGGATATGGGGGTGGAAAGCATCACGCTGAACCAGGACGCCTATTACCTGGATCACCCTGACCTGACGTTTGAGGAGCGGGTGAAGCTGAATTACGACGAGCCCTGCATCTTCGACCATGACCTGCTGTATCATGACGTGTGCGCCTTGCTGCAGGGGCAGCCCATCACCCGCAAGGCCTACGATTTTTCCGAGCATCGCCGCTGCGATACCGACGAAATCATCGATCCCACCCGGGCCAAGGTGCTGATCGTGGAGGGCATCCATTCCTTTTACGATCGACGGCTGCTGGACAAAATGTTTTTGAAATTGTATATCAACGTGGAGCCCGATATCTGCCTGCTTCGCCGCATCCGCCGGGATATCAAGGACCGCGGCCGTCAGATCGATAACATCGCCCAGCAGTATTTGGCCACGGTGAAGCCTATGTACGATCAATACATCCGCAATTATATTCATGACGCCGATGTGGTGGTGATGAAGGGCGGCAAAAATACCCGCATCGTGCCCATCCTGGCGGGCTACGTGCAAAGCACCCTGAGGGAATAAAATCATACAATCAATAAGCCGAAGGCAGGCGATAGCAACGCGGCCTTCGGCTTTTATATTAAGTAGGAAATACAAAAATTACCAATTTAACCTGAGATCATCCGTTTTTCTATCAATTTCTTCTCCTGTTTCGGATCAGGATCAACCGCAGCAGCTGCATCAGGGCGCTGATGAAGGAGGCCACGTAGGTGAGGGCGGCGGCGGTGAGCACGGATCGAACGCCCTGCAGCTCTTCCTGGGTCAGGATGCCACTGTTGGTCAGCATGGCCATGGCCCGACGGCTGGCGTCGAATTCCACCGGCAGGGTGATCAGGGAAAAGAGTACGGCCAGGGCGAAGCACGCGATGCCGGCGATCATTAGCGGTTCCCAGGAAAACAGTATGCCCAGCAGGAAAATGGGCCAGGCCAGGTTGGAGCCGATATTGACGGCGGGCACCAGATAGGTGCGCAAGGAAAGAAACGGGTAATTCTCTTTCTTTTGCAGGGCATGGCCCGCCTCATGGGCGGCGATGCCCACGGCGGCCACGCTGGCAGAGCCATACACCCCCTCGGACAGGCGCAGGGTGTCGGTTTTAGGGTCGAAATGATCGGTCAATTGCCCGCTGACGGGCGTGATCTGTATATCATCCATCCCCTGCAGCCGCAGCAGCTGCTGCACGGCGACGGAAGCGGGCACGCCGTACTGGGTGCGCACCTGGCTGTATTTTTCATAGGCGCTTTTCACCTTGGCCTGCGCCCACAGGCCCAGGATCAGGCCCGGCAGCAGCAGGAAAATGGTGGAATCAAGATACATGGGTGACCCTCCCTTCTCCTCCATTTCTGATAGCATACCCAGGATGGATGAATAGATAATGAAAGAATTGTGAATTTTACGCTTTCAATGGCGGATCGCCGTTGGTTTTGCGCACCCATTCATGCAGCAGGGCGTACAGGGTGGCGGTGATGGGCACGGCCACCAGCATGCCGCCGATACCGCCAATGCCGCCGCCCACTGTGATGGCGGCCAGCACCCACAGGCTGGGGATGCCCACGGAAGAGCCCAGCATCCGGGGGTAAATGGTGTTCCCCTGGATGGTTTGCAGGGCGACGATGAACAAAAGGAACCACGGGGCCAGGCTGGGGTTGGCGGTGAACACCAGGAATGTACCCAGGGCCGCGCCGATGTAACCGCCGATGATGGGGATCAGTGACGTGGTGCCGCTGAGCACGCCGATCATCAGGGCGTAGGGCATGCCGAAAATGCGCATGCCCAGCCAAGTGAGTACCCCCTGGATCAGGCCATTCACCGTTTGCCCGATGATGAAGCCGGAGAAGCACCGGTTCGCGGTGGTGAGCACGTGCTGGATGCGAACCTCGTTGGCGTCGTTCAGCAGGGCCTGGAGCAGCTTGCTGAATTGATGCTGCAATTGCTTCTTGCTGCCCAGCAGAAAGATGGCAAAGATGATGGAGATGAACATATTGGCCACCTGGCCGGTCACGGCGCTGATCACTGTCACCGTGGAGGAAAGCAGCCCGTTGCCGCCCATGCCGTTGACGGCCCAGCTGATCAGGCGATCCTGCACCGATTGCCAGTCAAAATTCACTTGGCTTACGTAATCCGTCACCGTGGGCACGTCCTTGAAGGTGTCCAGCAGCCACTCCTTCAACTGGGTAAAGTACACGGGTAATTCCTGGGCCAGCAGGGTCACCGCTTCCGCCAAGCCGGGAATGACGGTGAAAATGATCAGGGTCAGGATGGATGAAATGACCACCAAAGCAATCAACACGGCGATCAGGCGTCGGCTGTGGATCAGCAGCGAATGCTTCGCGTGGGGAAAGAGGACCATTTCCAGCCGCCGGATGATGATATCAAAAAAATACGCGATGGCCGCGCCGATGATCAGCGGCTTGGAAACATTCCATAAAAATTGAACGCCGCCGATGATCCACTGCACGTGGATCACCCCCAGGGTCAACAGCGCCGCCAGCAGCATTAGGCGCACGAAGCGTCGTTCGCCAAACCATTTTGCCAATGGATGTTCCTGCGGTTCCTGTTTTGCCATGGCGCATCCCCTTTTCTTGTTTTATCGATTCATACCGTGATTCCTTCCGATTATAGCATATTTCATCCCGCTCGTCCATGATCATTTTCCGGATGGATACGGAATGAAGGATGTTTCACGTGAAACATCAAGGGACCTTCAAATGCCGTTGTTCCACGTGAAACATATTGACAATCCATGCGCGTTGTGGCAAACTGAGGGGGATCGAAGGAGGTGAATGGCTATGCGGATGACGACCCTGCGACTGCGGGATTTCCGGGGATATCAGCAGGTGTTGCTGACGCCGCCGGAAGGGGTGACCGTGCTGGTGGGGGAAAACGGTGCGGGAAAAACCAACCTGCTGGAAGCCGTTCACCTGTGCTGCCTGGGCCGAAGCCATCGCACCGCCAACGACAGGGAAATGATCCGCAAGGATCAGGAAACCGCCGCCGTGCAATTGACCGTGGAGCGGCGGGATGGCAAGCATGAGGTGGGCGTTCGCCTGTTTGAAAACGCCAGGCGGCGGAAGATCGTGTACGTCAACGGCAAAACCGCCGCGAAAATCGGGGAATTGATGGGGCACGCCACCTGCGTGATCTTTTCGCCGGAGGATCTGGCCCTGGTGAAGGATGGGCCCCAGGTACGCCGCCGTTTTTTGGATATGCTGCTATCCCAGCAGCAGCGGGCCTATTTTTACGCGCTGCAAACCTACATGGCGGCGCTGAAGCAACGGAACGCCCTGCTGAAGCAGGGGGATTTCCGGCAGCTGCCTGCCTGGGACGAACAATTGTCCGCCGCGGCGGCGCCGGTGGTACGCCTGCGCCGGGCGGCCTGCGAGCAATTGAACAGCCGCGCCCGCACGCACTACTATTATATTGGCGGGCGGGAGGAAGAAACCTTCGGCATGCGATACCGGGGCGGCCTTTCCGACAGTGCCGACGTGAAAGCCGATATGATGAAGGGCTTGGCAGTCTGCCGGGAGGAGGATATCCGGCGGCAGACCACCTGTTTCGGCCCCCACCGGGACGAAATTGAGCTGACGCTCAGCGGTGAATTGCTGAAGGCATTCGGTTCCCAGGGGCAGATGCGCACGGCCGCCCTGTCGATGAAGCTGGCAGCCTTTGACCTGCTGGAAGCAGCCCAGGGTGAACCGCCGCTGCTCCTGCTGGACGATGTGCTCAGCGAATTGGACCCCGAGCGGCGGCGCAGACTGATCGCCCGGATCGGCCGCGCGCAGGCGCTGCTGACCTGCACAGATGAAGGGGATTTCATCGGGGCGCGTCCTGCCTGCGTGCTGCATGTGGAAAAGGGCATGCTGACCCAGCGGGAGAGCCGGGAGGATGCGGACAATGCGTAATCAGCAGCGAAAAATCATCGTGTTCAGCATACTCGCCCTGTTCGTGGTGCTGTACTCGCTGTATCAAGTGAACGATCGATCGGTGCCCGATCAAATCAGCGCTTACTATGGCAGGCATCAGGCGGAGCTGATGCACATGGCGGATCAGATCGAGAAAACGAGCGAAGCGGACCTGCATGCGCAATTCGATCCCCTTCTTGGCGAATCGCCTTTTGAAAGCTTTTCCATTCAGGATGGCTTCTTAGCGGTAAATTTCACGTTTTCAAGCACCTATATACAGGAGGGTGTCATCCGGCTGATTTGGTTTCCGCAGGATATCGATCCACGGTATGCAGTCGATATATCCAGGATGCGGCCCGGCGATACGATGCGGATCAACGGCAGCACAGGCGGCAGCGACATCGGCATCGGCGGGAAAGGCTTCCTGGAGTACAATCGTCTGGAGGAGCACTGGTACATCGTCACGGAATACCTGCCCACATAAAAAGGCGTCGAGTTTTTATTCGACGCCTTTCAATTGCGCTCAGGTCATTCCTTCACCGGATCCCGATCCCGGAACATGAGGGAAATGCACCACAGGCCGGCCGCACCTACCAGGGTGTAGATGATCCGGCTCACCAGGGCGCCCTGACCACCGAAAATATAAGCCACCAGGTCAAACTGGAAGATGCCGATCAGGCCCCAGTTGATCGCGCCGATGATGGTCAGCAGCAATGCGATTCGATCTGCCATAAATCACGCCTCCTTTTGGTTTTCAGGGGTAGTATGGCTGAAAACGACCGAAAATATACGAAAAAACAAGTGTTTTTCACGATTTTTGATTCTAAGGCGACAAAAATTCCTTCCAAAGGGAAACACTTTCAGATTAATTCAAAATTGGCTTACACAAAAAATGAATGTTTCACGTGGAACATGCGGTATTTTAGCGTTTCAATTCCATCTGCCGTTTCAAAAAAGATGTTAAAACACGAAGCGCCGCGAAAGATCGCAGCGCTTCGGGAATTCATAATCTGTATGGAAGGTGGCCGGTTTTATTCGTTGCCCTCATTCTCTAATAGATCGTTCAAAGCTTGGGCGACGCGATGGTCGACGAACTTTTTTAAAACAGCGTCGATCACGTCATCCTCCGTTGCCACATGAAAAACGGGCATGCTGTCGCTGCCCGTTTCTAAGTGAGTCACCAGCAGCTGGTCCGCTTCGCTTTCATAGGCCAATACGGCGTAATCCTTCCCCGCGTAGGGAAGCACAGCCGCCACCTGAAAGCGGAATGCCTGGCCGTCCGGGGTGGATAATGCCACCTGTCGGCCCAGCAGGGCCCGCTGCTCGGGGGTCATTCGTCGTCTTCCTCATCCATCATGGCCAGGAATTGATCGAAAACCGCCTGGGAGATCTCATCGTCGTCGATGGAAACGTAAATGTCCTCCTGGGTTTCAGGGTCCAGCTCGATTTTCAGGATCAGCACTTCGCCCTCTTCATCGTCCTGTTCTTCGTCGTTCAGCACCATCAGCACCACGTACTTATCGTCGTTATAATCGATGGTGGTCAGATATTCGAATTGCGTGGTGACCCCTTCTTCGTCGGTCAATTCGATGATGCCTTCGGGAAGTTCTTCTTCGGGGATGTTGTTAAAATCGTCTGCCATGGTTGTATCCTCCATATGTTCTGCCGGTTGGCAGGAATCGTTTTATCTTGTTTGCGCGTCCAGGTAGGTTTGCAGGATCATTGCGGCGGCCACTTTATCCACCGTGCCCTTTCTGTCCTCCCGACGCATGCCGCCCTCAATCAGCGCCTGGTGGGCCGATACGGTGCTCAGCCGCTCGTCCTGAAAAGCGACCTCCAGGCCGGCTTTTTGCAATTGCTCGGCAAAGGCCATCACCTTTTCCGCCTGAAAGCCTACTGTGCCATCCATATTCCGGGGCAGGCCGCACACGATCATCACCGCCCCCGTATCCCGACACAGGCTTTGGATGTGTTTCACGTCGGGCCCATACCCCACCCGGGTATATACGCTGTGGGGCGTCGCGATCAGCCGCATTTCATCGCTCAGGGCGATGCCGATGCGCCGGTCCCCCACGTCCAGGGCCAAAATCCGCCCCGTCATGGATTCAGCCTGTTTTCTACGTAGAATCGAACCAGCTCTTCCAGGATCTCATCCCGCTCCAGGCGGCAGATCATGCTGCGCGCGTTGTTGAAGCTGGTGATGTAGGTAGGATCGCCTGTCAGCACGAACCCGACCAGCTGGGTGATGGGGTCGTAGCCCTTGGCCTGCAGGGCGGTATATACGTGCGTCAGGATTTCGGCCGCCGTTTCGTTGCCTTCGGAAAGCGGACGGAGTTTGGTGGTTTCACCCGACATGACGCTCCTCCTCCTTTCTTTCATTTATTATACACGATTCAGCGCTTTATCGCAAGGTGGAAAAACCACCGTATTTTGTCAATTTTGACGAAAATGAAGGAAAAATTATGGGTTTTCATGCTTTAGGAAAACCCGAACGCCCCCGCGTACGCACAAAAATGCCGGCAGCGCCGCCATCATGCCGGGCAGCCCCCCGATCATCCCGCCGGCGGATAGCAGCAGCACCACGTACACCGGGTGCAGCCCCGTGGCCCCGGCCATCAGGAAGGGCGACAGAAAGAAGCCCTCGATCTGCTGTACCGCTACCGTCACGCCCAGCGCCCACAGGGTGGTGCTCATGCCCAGCGGCAGCGAAAATACGGCGATGGGAACGCCGCCGATGAAGGGGCCCACATAGGGGATCAGTTCGCACAGCCCCATCAGGATGCCCAGCACCAGCCAGGCGGGGATGCCCACCAGCAGCAGCCCCGCCGCCGTCAGCACCCCCACCGCCAAGGAAATCAGCAGTTGTCCCCGGATGTAGCTGCCCGCCTCCCGCCGCATGCCCTGCAGGGCGGCCAGGGTGCGTTTGCGGTGGCGGGATGGGATCCACAGCGATAATTGATAGGCGAATGTTTCCCGGTCCCGCAGGAAATAATAGGCCAGCAGCGGAGATAAAAACGCCCGGGACAGCATGTCGATTCCCGCCGCCATGCCGTTGATCAACCCTGGCAGGCTTTCCCCGATCCAAGCGGCCGCCCGGTTGATCCACTGCAGCGGAAGATCCCGGTCGACCCCCAGGGCCGACAGCCATTCCTGCTGCCGCAGCCGGCGCCACATATCCTGCAATTGCTGAAAAAAGGTCGGGGCCTGGGCAATGAGCAGCCGGATCTGGCCCACGATGGGCGGCACGAACAGGGCGATCGTGCCGATCAGCGCCAGGATCAGCAGCGCGATGGACATCAGGGCGGCGAAGGCGCGATGCCAACGCTTTTCCAGCTGTTTGCACAACGGCAGGGCGATGGCCGTCAGGATCAGTGCCAGGATCAATTGCCCCGCCAGCCGGAAAAGGGGATGCCATGCCAGCGCAAGCAGCAGCGCCACTGCCACCGCCAATCCCTGCCTTCCCGTTCGGGATATGCCCTGCCTGGCCTGCATGGTCGTCCCTCCTTCCGCCTGCATGTGGTTTGTTATGGAAGCGCCGTCACGCGCCGGAGCATCCGCTTCATTTGGCTCAGGCAGCGCCGTTTGCCCAATTGCCGGTATTTCATGCCCGCGCAGAATCCCAGCGCGCCGATCATCAGGTATTTGCTCATTCCTCCGTCACCTCCTCCCGCACGGTGGGAATGGTTACGTGGCCGGTGCCGCCGCTGGGCCGCACGGTGTAGGCGGTGGCGTACCAGCGGCCGTTGGTCAGGTCGTCCAGGGGGCCGGCGGAAATTTCCAGGGCGGCCACCCGCAGCGTTTCTTCATTGAAAAGGGCGTCCGTCACCACACCCAGCCTTTCCCCATCCGGATCGGTTACCCGGAACAAGCGGTAATCCGCTTCCTTCGGCACCCGGCGGGGTTTTCCCTGGGCGATCACCGAAATTTTGCCGATGAGCGTGATTTGCTCCCGCGGCAGCCATCGGGCGCCTCGAAGTCCGCCCCGCATCACGATGCCCCGCAGGGCGCGCCCGTCTTCCGTCAATACGCCCCGCATCACGCAGCCGGCCGCTTTGCCTTCCACGATCACAGGCAGCCCGATCATTCTCTTCAATCCCGTCATGCGCTTCACCCGGGGTTATTGTTTCCGTCGAGCCGGGGATCATGCTGGGATGTTTTCGGAAACGAACGAATATATAATGAAGAAAAACGATCGTTCGTTTATTGCCGAACAAGATTTTTGAAATCTTTCAAAAACGTTCAGCAAAACGGAAAAATACGAAAAAAGTTAAAAAAAAGTCAAAAAAAGTGTTGACAAAGTGGCGGGGGGTGTGATATTATAGCTGAGCGCTCAAACGAAGGGCCCCTGAGAGGGGGACTGAGAGCGAGGGCGCAAGAATCTTGAAAACGATACAGAGAGTAATGAGGAAAGAAACGACAGTTAATTCTGAAATGAGTTTTAACTTGTGACGCGGTAGTTCCGGTTGAGAGACTGGAGCGACACCAGAGATCGCAAGTTGAAGGATTAAACACAAGAGTTTGATCCTGGCTCAGGACGAACGCTGGCGGCGTGCTTAACACATGCAAG
>JAFUXH010000135.1 GCA_017470945.1 Clostridia bacterium
GCGCGGCGGGGGCGGCGGCAGCGATCAACGCCGCGTCGTCCTCATCCGGCATGGTCCAAGCTTTGGTGTGCTGCTTCGCAAGCTCAGATTGCTCCTCCTGCCGCTTGCGGGCCTTTTCTTCCTCTTCTTCCCGCTGGAAGCGCGCTTCCAGCTTGCGAAGATTCTGCAGCACGGTATCGATATTCCGATGGATCCGCGTCGCATCCTCCAGAATTTGGCCCGCCTGCTGCGTGATTTCTTTTGTGGCTTCCGTCAGTTTGACCTTGTTGGACATTCGATGCTTGCACCCCCGCATTTTGGTAAAATGGTTTCTTGTGTTGATCAACGGGCCGGGCGATCCGGCTCCGATAGCAATTGCAGCATGCGACGGCACAATTTGCCGTCCTTCACCGCGGCGGCCATCCGGTCGTCCTTGCCGCAGGCCCGGGATAATTCCCCCTCGGGCAGCATATGCAAGGGCACGCCGCGATACGCGCAGGCGTCGGTGATTTTTTTCCGGGTGCCGGGCGATGCGCCCTCATCCAGCAGCGCCAGCGCGGCGCGGCCGGCCTTGATTTCCCGCAGGGCCAGATCGGCCCCCAGGGTGATCTGCCCGCTGCGGCTGCACAGGCCCAGCAGGCCGCTGATGGGCGTCATGCCTTATCCTCCAGCGCCTGCAGCTGGGAAAGAAGGGAAGCGTGGGTCTCCTCGCCCAGGGGGCATTCAAAGGCCCGCTCCAATTGCTTTTGCTTGATGGCGCGTTTGAAGCAATCC
The DNA here is from genome assembly GCA_017470945.1 of Clostridia bacterium. Taxonomy (GTDB): domain Bacteria; phylum Bacillota; class Clostridia; order Christensenellales; family Aristaeellaceae; genus RUG563. The sequence goes on from JAFUXH010000135.1 coordinate 754, forward strand.
GCCGAAAAGCACACATACGCCCCCCGGCCCGGCTTGCGCCCCGTCGTATCAATGGATACCACGCCCTCGGGCGAGCGCACCACCCGCAGCAATTCCTTCTTGGGCTTCATTTCCCGGCAGCCCACGCACATGCGCATGGGCACCTTTTTTTCCTTCATAGCCGCTCCTTTGTTATTCGATGTCGTCCTCCGGCGGCAGCAGGTCATAATCCTCCTGCTCGTCGGCGATCACCGATCCGCCGCCTTCCTGCACCTCGGGCCGGTTCAGGCGCAGCAGCTCCGCCGCCTGGGTTTCGGATTTGATGTCGATCTTCCAGCCGGTCAGCTTGGCGGCCAGGCGGGCGTTCTGCCCCTCCTTGCCGATGGCCAGGGACAATTGATTATCCGGCACCACCACGCGGCAGATCTTTTCCTCGTCGGATTGCAGCACCCGGATCACGTAGGCAGGGTTCAGGGCGTTGGCCACGAATTCGGCGGGATCGGCGGACCACTTGATCACGTCGATCTTTTCATTCTTCAGCTCGGCCACCACCTTATTGACGCGGCTGCCGGCGGGGCCCACGCAGGCGCCCACGGGATCGATGGCGGCGTCCACGCTGGTGACGGCCATCTTGGTGCGGCTGCCGGCCTCCCGGGCGATGGATTTGATTTCCACCACGCCGGTGGCGATTTCCGGCACTTCCATTTCAAACAGGCGCTTGACCAGATTGGGATGCACCCGGCTGACGCTGACCTGGGGCAGGCGGGAAATATCCCGGCGGTCCTTATGCACCTGCAGCACGTACACCTTGATGTGATCCCCGGGGCGGTATTCCTCGCCGGGGATGAATTCGCTTTCCTCCAGCACGCCCTGGGTACGGCCCAGTTCCACATACACGGCCTTGGGCTCCACCCGCTCCACGATGCCGGTCAGAATCTCGTTTTCCTTTTCGATATATTCGTCGTAGATCTTGCCCTTTTCGGCGTCCCGCAGCTTTTGCATGATCACCTGCTTGGCGTTCTGGGCGGCCACCCGGCCAAAATCGGCGGGGGTCACGTCGATCTCCACGATATCGCCCAATTCGTAGTTGGGGCTCAGGGCCTTCGCCTGCTCCAGGGAAAGCTGCTGGTTTTCATCCTCCACCTCTTCCACGACGACCTTCCGGGCGAAAATCTGGGCGTCATGCTCCCGGCTGAGCACCACGGAAAGGTTCAGCGGGGCGTTCTGCGCCCGCTTGATATACCGGCGGTAGGCGGCCTTGCAGCCATCCTCCACCGCGCTGATGATCTGATCCATGCTGATGTCCTTGGCCTTGGCCAGGGCTTCGATCGCGTCCATCATTTCAGATTTGCGTGCCATATTTTCCTCCTGCTTTGATTGCTTGATATGGATTCTTATTCGAATTCGTCTTCCGCCTCGTCCAGGGCGCTCAAATCGGGCACCAGCCGCACCTGGGATACCACCTTCCGGGGCAAATCCACGTCGGTTTCTTCCTCCCCGCCGACCGTCAGCACCACGTGATCGTCGTCCATGGCCTTCAGCAGGCCCTCGATCACCTTTTTGCCGTCCACCGGCTTATACAGCCGGGCCTCCACCAGCAAGCCGATGGATTTTTCCACGTCCCGCTTGGTTTTCAAAGGCCTGTCGATGCCGGGGGAGCATACCTCCAGAAAATCGTAGTCGAAGCTTTCCAGGCCGGGCTGCACCGCCCGGTGATAGGTTTCACAGTCGTCCAGGGTGATGCCGCCGTCCCGGTCGATATAGATGCGCAGGTAACGGCCGGTGGGCTCCTTTTCAATGGCGGCGTCGCACAATTCATAGCCCAGCCGTTCAGCCGTTTTTTCACAGATGGCCGTGATCTTCTGCATGTTGGCGTTTTTAGGCGGCATAATCGATCCCCTTTCCCCTGAAAATACAGAAAGAGCGGGATAACGCCGCTGATCGGAACCAGGCAGGGGTCGCGGAAAAAGCCCGACGACCGGCGGCCCATCCCTTCGCAGCTCCCACTCTTCGTTAAACCCTTCTTTCTTCATGAAAAAACGCTTCTGCGCTTTTTCGGCCCTTCATTCTACACAGAAATCCAGACTACGGTGGTTATTATAACATATTGAGCCGCCGAATACAAGCGTTTTCCAAAGAAATATCCAAATTCTTTCTTGCCCCGCGGCTTCTTTTGCCAAAACGGGCGGCTATTGCCCCGGGCCGAACAGCGACAGCTGCGTGGCCTGATACGGCGCTTTCAGCATCGCGCTGATATCCTCCATGCGGTACAGAAGCCCCCGGGCCTCGCAGGCCGACGCGAACGCCTGCCACAGCCGCCGGGTATCCGGGGAATAGCACGCGTATTGATCGCCGTACTGCCGGATGTAACGCTGCTTCAAGCCAGGGAAGGCCTCGTCCAATCGGTCGTAGAAATACAAGCGCTGGTTCTGGCGCAGGGTGACGCCGAAGGCCATTTCGGCATACACCCACCGGCAGCCCGCGTCGGCAGCGCGGCTGACGATGGCGCGGATATTTTCTTCCGTATCGTTGATGAAGGGCAGGACGGGCGACAGCAGCACCCCGCAGGGCACCCCCGCCCGGGCCAGGGCCGTCAGGGCGGCCAGGCGCTGGGACGAAGGGGCGACGTGCCGTTCGATCCGGCAGCACAGATCATCCTCCGCCGTGGTGATCGTCACGCTGACGGACGTTGGCGCGCGTTTTCCCATCTGCCGGAATAGGTCGATATCCCGGGTCACCAGGGGCGATTTGGTCAGCACCGCCGCCCCGAAGCCATATTGCACCAGGGCCTGCAGCCCCCGCCGGGTCAATCGTTCCTTTTCCTCAAAGGGGTTGTAGGGATCGCTCATGGAGCCCGTCAGCACCACCCCCGCCCGGCGCTTGCCCCGCAGTTCCCTGGTCAGGATCTCCACCGCGTCCCGCTTGGCCCGCACCGTATCGAAATCCGTGATACCATAGCATTCCGACCGGCTGTCGCAGTAAATGCAGCCGTGGCAGCAGCCCCGGTACAGGTTCACCGTATAATCGCTGGCGAACCACCCCTCCGGCCGCCGGGGGGACAGGATGGATTTAGCGGGTATGTAGTCCATCATTTCACTCCTCTGTCAGCGCGTGATGAAACAGCTCCGGCGTGATGACGGGGTAGGTCAGCGCCGCCGGCAGCGTGGCAAACAGCCCCACCTCCGCCATTTCGCTGTCCGGCAGGGGCTCAAAGGCCCGGATATCCGCCCGAAACACCCGGCCGCAGGCGCCGCCGCAGTCATCCCCCGCCCAATAATCAAACAGCGGGGCGATCGCCGCGTCCCGGACCCCCGATTCCTCGTATAGCTCCCGCCGGGCGGCGGCAAGGGGCGTTTCCCCCGCTTCGATGTGGCCGCCCTGGGTTTCCCAGGTATCCCGGCGCTTGTGGCGGCTCAATACGATCAGGCCCCGATAAAAGCTGAGCACCACCACGTATTTGTAATCGCTCAGCGTTCCCAGGGGCTTCACCTCACAGCGCATCGGCTTGCCCCTCGCTTTTTTTCAGGAATTCCGCCATGGCCTCCACGATCTTTGGATATTCCGGCGAAATGGTGCACACGTGGGGTGCCTGATCCAGCCACAGCCGGGCCTTGACGGCGCTGGAAACCCCGTTCAGGATGATATCAGGGCTGTCCGCCGTCACCACCTGATCCCCGTGAGATTGAATGGCCAGCACCGGGCAATGGATCAGGGCCAAATGCTGCCTGGCCCTGCGCATCAGAACGCTCAGATGGCGGTAGCTCGCGGTGGGCGTCACCTCGTACCCCACGTCGTATTCCCCGTTCAGGGTGGCCCGCGCGGGGTCCACCCGCTTGGGGATCACGGGACAGATAGGCGCGATCACCGGGGCCAGGGGCCGCAGCTTATTCACCGTTTTCATAGGCGCGGCGATGGTCACACAGGCCGTCGCTATCCCCTCCTGCGCCAGCAGCAGGGCCAGCAGACCGCCCATGCTCAGCCCGCACACAGAAAAGCGCGGGTAACGCCCCGCCATATCCCGGGCCGCTTCCCGGGCGGCCAGCAGCCAATCCTGCCAGGCAAAGCCGGCCATGGCCTGGGGCGTTTCCCCGTGGCCCGGCAGGCAGATGCCCCGCACGGCGAACCCCCGGTCCCGCAGCCCCTCCCCCAGCAAGCGCATGTGGGCCGGCGTGCCGGTCAGGCCGTGAATCAAAAGCACCCCGTGCTCCCCCGCAGGAAAATCAAAGGGCCGGGCCAAGGGTGAAGTGATGGGTTCCAGCGTCATTGCCTTCCGATCCTTTCTGCGTCAGGAAGAAATGGGGCTGCCGCACACGTTCGCGCAGCAGCCCCACAGGGACAAATGGATGGGATCAGGCGGCGGGAGCTTCCTCCACGGCCTCATCCAATTCCAGTTCTTCGAACAGCTGGTTGAGCAGTTCTTCCAATTCTTCCTCGCTCATTTCCTCCAGCTCGCTCAGATCGATTTCCTCGTCGTCTTCGGCTTCCTTGGTTTCCTCGACCACGGTTTCATCCGGGATGGCGGACATCTGGCTGAACAGGTTCATCAGCGCCATCACCGTTTCGGGCATGGCGTTGGCGGCGTTGCCCAGCACGGTGCCCAAGCCGTTCATCGCCACATCCTGCAGCAGGGCGGTGATTTCGGGGGCGTTTTCGCCATCCTTCTGATAGGCGGCGATCAGATCTTCCACGGCCAGCACGGTGCGTTCGCCGATTTCCACGGGCGCGATCTCAATGTCGGCGTTCATTTCGCCCACCACGTTCACGGTCAGCAGGGGGGCGGCGTCGGTGAGCACATAGTAAGCCGTCTGGGCGGTGATCAGGCTTTCCTGCTTCGTCATTTCCATCACCACGGCGAAGAACGCCTGGGCGAACACATCCACTTCCAGACCCAGGAAGGATTCAGAACCGGCGGCGATCACGTCGACCACCACGGCGTCGGAAGCGCCGTTGGAAGCGGCTTCGCGGATGGCGTCGGCGGTTTCGTAGGTCTTGGCGCCGTACAGCACGTGATAGACCACCTGATCGTTCACCGTGCCGCCCATGATGAGCACGTTGTCATTTTCGTTTTCGATGACGCCCACCACGTAATTGATGGCGGGTTCCCCGGTTTCCGCGTCCATGGTGCCGTACAGGTTCATGCTCAGCTGGGGCACGTTTTCGCTCTGGGCGAGCTCGGCCTTCGCGGATTCAAAATCCGGCAGCTGATCGGCGGGGATAACGCCGGCTTCCACCAGGTCCTGGGCGCAGCCCGCGACCAGGTCCAGCGTCAGCTCAGCCAGTTCCTGAGCGGTGATTTCAATGGGCACCCGCAGGGTGAAGGTGGCGCCGTCGATGGCGAATTCGCCCACTTCGGGCTCGCCCACCTTGCTCATCACGGCGGTCATGTAAGCTTCCAGGCGCGGCACGATGGCGGTGATCACTTTCTCCACCATTTCCTGCATCGCTTCATCGTTCAGCATGCTCATCAGCTGGTTCAGCGTTTCCCCGGAAACGGTGAGGGCGTAGCTGGGGAACAGATCGCTGACGGCGACCAGGCCGCCATCCTCGGTGCGGCTGACGGCGCAGCTCAGCACCGGCTGGCCGGCCAGGGTCAGCTGGAACACACCATTGTTATCATCCTCGGCGGCATACAGGCCCAGGTTGTTGATCAGGGCCTTCACGTGGCCGAGCAGTTCCTGCGTTCCTTCGTCGTCGCCGCCCAGCAGCATGCCGGCCAGGGAATCAAACAATTCATCGTTCAGGGTATAGGTAGCTGTTGCTTTTTCCGTCTCCGCCAGCGTGCCCACGCAGGACAGGGCCATCACGGCGGCCATCAGGATTGCCAGGATTCTCGTCATTTCTTTTTCCTCCCAGTGTTTTTTTGGCCAGGATATCCTACGCGCCTATTATCGCACAGATTCCTTTTTTTCGCAATGCGAAAGAGGCGGAAAAAAGCGGTTTTTCAGCGCGAAAGGTGACAACTTGATCAGAATTTACGAAAAATTGCCGCTCCGTCAGGGATTGATCTTGACCTGCACCTGGGCAGGCCGGGCGGTGGGCTTCGCCGTAGGCGCCAAAGTGGGCTCGGCGGCAGGTTCGGCGGTGGGAGCCTGCGCGGGCTCGGTGGTAGGCTCGGCGGCGGCCTCGATCACCGGGGCATCGGCGGGCAGGGTAGCAGGCAGAAGCTGCTCCGCCGCGTCCTGCACCCAGGCAGTCAAATGATCCTTCCATTCCTGGATCAGCTTCTCATAGCCGCTGCCATTCAGCCGGTCCAGCCGGACGGCGTCTTTCACGTCGCTCAGCTTCGTCACCGCCGTAGGGGCCGCCGTGCGGCCGGACAGGGAAGCGACAATGGCGGCGTCCCCATCCAGATCCCGCCAGGTCAGGGTGGCCTCCACGCGGGTGACGGCCCGGGCGTCGCTGGCGGAGGAGAAATCAGCCTGCATGGTCAGCGATTGGGCGGGCAGGGCCTGATTGTGGGGCTTGATCACCAGGGTGGCCAGCATGGTTTGGGTAAAGCGGTCGGTAGCCAGGGAATAGGCCTCCGTGCCGGGCTCCCAGGTGAAGTTGAAGTCGAATGCGATCTTGCGCCGCTCGGCGGTGCTTTCCACGATGAGGAAATTGCCCGTTTCCTCCACCGGGGGCAGCAGGATGGCCACGGAGCCGGACGAAATATGCTCCTTCTCCGTCAGGCAGGTGATATCAAAATCCGCGCCGTTCCGGGTAGAGCCGGTGAAATTCCAGGTGTCCCCTGAAGACGCCGGGGTCAGGGTAACGGTCAGATCGGAAAGGAATTGATTCTCGGCGAAAGGCAGCTTCACCTGATCCAGAATGGCCCGGCCCGAGGCGTTGTAGCGCCGGGTGATCTCGATCTCGCCCTTCAGACTGACCCGATCCACCATCCGCTGCAGGGACGAAAGCAGCCCGGGCTGCAGATAGGAGGCGGCCTCCTGGGCGGTCACGATCTCCCGCAGGAGGGAGAGCATCTGGGCATCGGAAAAGAAATCGGCCAACAGCGCCTTGATTTCCGCCTTCACATCGTCGGCGGGGATGCGCCACTGCAATTGGGTGTAGGACACCTTGTTTTCCTTGCCGGTGGAAGGGACGGCGTAGGCGTTGAGCCAGGAGCCCAGCTTGGTTTCATACAGCACAAAATGCTGGCTGGCCTTTTCCTTCCAGGCGGCGGGGGCGTTTTCGATCTCCGTCAGCACATGCCAGATGGGGGGCCATTCGCTGCCTGGCTGCGCGATGTTTTTGATCAGGGCCGATACGTCCCATGACCGGGCGGCGGTATACCAGGCCTTTTCGTGGCCCGCCAGCAAATCGCTGGTGACGCCTGCCAGGGAATCATTATACAAATACGTGGTTTTGGCCGCCGCCTGGCCGTCGATCAGCACGTCGGCCGTCCATTGGCCGTCGGCGCGGTCCTGCAGGGAGTGATGCACGTCCAGCGTCACCCGGGACGCGGCGGACTGCAGCCAGTTCCACGCGTCGGGATTCAGGGCGGCCGTTTGGCTGCCGGACGCCGAAAACGTCACGGTGCCGCGGAAGCCCTGCTCCGTCAACTGGCCGCCGAATTTTTCCAGCAGCGTGGCCGCCATCGCCGGCACGGCGCCAAGCGCCAGCGTCAGCGCCAGCAGCAGCGCGATCAATCGTTTCATATCGCATCCTCCTCATTCCAATCCGTCCCCGGTCCGGGGGTCGGTTCATCCCGCGTTTCCTCCGTCGGCAGGGGCACGGTATCCCCCGTCATCCATTCGTCGGTGCGCAATTCGTGGGTCAATAAGATCCGTTCATTCTCCGGCAGGGTGGACATCAGCCGCACCACCGGCCCCACCAGCCCCGGGATCTCCGCCTGCACGGCGGCCTTCGCCTGGGCGTCGCTTTTGCCGGAAAGGTCGACGGGGTTTTCGATCTCAGGCTCGGTGAAATCGCCCGCCTCGGCGATATCGATGTGCACCGCGGCTTTCATGTTGACCTTGCTGCCCCGCTTGCGCTGCACCGTCACATCGCCGCTGAGCCCCGCGTCGGTGAAGGCCAGCGCCGGGGTCAGGGTGTAGGTAGTTTTGACCTTGTTTTCCGTCTGGGTGATGGTTACCTTGCCGCTCCAGGCTTCATCGCCGCCCTTGATCACATTCTTCAGCGAAGCGGCCACGGTGGCGGCCTCGGTCACCTTATCGAACAGACGATTGTAGGATACGTCGATCTTCAGGGTGCGATTGCCGTTTTTCGCTTTGGCAAGACTGACGCTCAGGCGGAAGGTCAGCTTGTTCTTTCCCTTCACCTGGGGCAGGGACAGGGACAGGTAGCCGCCCTTGTCGGCTGTGTAGCCGCCAAACAGCGTCACCTTCCTTACGTCGCTTCCCTTACCGGCGCTGCCGGTGAACTGCATGCCCATGTCGCCCTGGTTCTTGTCGAGCAGCCGCTTGAAGCGGCATTCGCCGGAAAAGGTCAGGCTGCCCAAAAGCTCCTCCAATTGACCGCAGCGGCCCGGCTGATCCGCCAGGGCTTCCCGCAGGGTGGGCAGCACCGCCGTCAGGATATCCGACCAGGCGGCGTTCATTTCGTCGGCGGTGAGCGCGTAATCCCGGTAGCTGGGCGACGCGGTGGCGTTTTTCACAGTGGTGCGGGCCTTTTTGGTTTTGGCCGTCACCTTTTCATCCAGGACGGGATACAGCGCCTTCGCCAATTGATCATACAGGGCGGGAAATTCCAGGATATCGTAGATATAGGGCTCCTCCCCCGCCAGGTACGCCAGGGCGGTTTTCTGGCCGGCGGCCGTCCAGTACGCGTTTCCAGAGGGAGAAAACAGCGTCACCGCGCCATTCCCCTGGGGGCGGGACGCGACGGACAGGATCTCCTCCCCCGCGTATTCCACCGCGGCTGTGGTCACCGTGCCGCCAAGCCGGCCCTTCACGATCCATTTGAGGTTGGAAAGCCATTCATTCACCGTTTCCAGGTTCTTTTTCGACAGCTTGTCCAGCGCCGTATAGCTGCCCGTCCATTCCACCATCATGCCGTCCCGCTGCTTGAACTGGGTATAGCGGGGCGAAAATTCCGCCAGCGCGCCGACGGAAGGAACCAGCCAAACCAAGATACTCAGAAGCGCGGCCCATCGCCTGATACGCGAGCGCATCCTTCACACCCCTTTCGGCTTCTCAACGATACCAACGGGAAAACCCGGCCTTTTCATGCAAAAGAGCAAAGATTTCCCCAGGATCATTATATCGCATCTTTCTGGAATTGAAAAGGGGCTGGGCGGAAGAAACGCCGGTTTTTACAAGAAAAATAACAAAGCTTTTTCCAATTTTTCATTGATTTTCTCAGTATGCTATGTTATGATAATTCCTGACTCTTTTTGAAAGAAAGTAGGCGCTTTTCTTGCACTTGTATCACGATTCTTTTTCAGCGCAATATCGGTATCCCCTGGGGGCCCTGCCCTGCGGCGCGAAGGTGACGCTGCGCCTGAAGGCCCCCTACGCCGCCAGCGCATCCCTGCGCTTTTACGACGGCAGCGAAAAATGGATCCCCATGACCCACGAAAAAAAAGGCTGGTTCACCGCCCAGGCGGAAATCCCGCGCGTGCCCATCCTGTGCTGGTATGATTTCCGGGCCGAGGATCACCGCGGCGTCAGCTACGCCATCGGCGCGCCGGAGGATGGCCTGAGCGGCGAGGGCGTGATGACCAACGGTCTCCCCCGTGCCTGGCAAATCACGGTGTACGATCCCGCCTACACCACGCCCGATTGGATGCACACCGGCATCATGTATCAAATTTTTCCCGATCGATTTTATAAAAAGGGCGATTTCCTGCAGCAGCGGGAGGAATGCTATTACCACCAGGATTGGAATGACGATCCCATCCTGATGCCCGAGGGGGGCGACGATAACTGCGCCCGGGATTTCTTTGGCGGCAATTTGAAGGGCATTGAGGAAAAGCTGCCCTATCTGGCGGAATTGGGCGTCACCGTGCTATATTTAAACCCCGTTTTCCAGGCCCGCTCCAACCACCGCTACGATACCGCTGATTACGAGAAGATCGACCCTTTGCTGGGCGAGAATGAAGATTTAAAATCCCTGTGCGAGGCGGCGAAGGCCCGCGGTATCCGCGTGATGCTGGACGGCGTGTTCAGCCACACCGGGGAGGACAGCGTGTATTTCAACCGCTACGGCCGTTTCCCCTCCGTGGGGGCCTGCCAGTCCACCCATTCCCCCTATTGCCCCTGGTACAGCTTTTCCCGGTATCCCGACCTGTATGATTCCTGGTGGGGCTTCCACACCCTGCCCGCCGTCAATAAAAGCTGCGCCTCCTATCAGCAATTCATGTTCCAGCCCGGCGGCGTGGTGCGCCAGTGGATCCATCGGGGCACCTCCGGCTGGCGGCTGGATGTGGCGGACGAACTGACCATGGATTTCCTGCGCAAGCTGCGCAAGGCCGCCAAGGCCGAAAATCCCGACGCCGTGGTGCTGGGCGAGGTGTGGGAGGACGCCAGCCACAAGGTGGCCTACGGCGAAATGCGCTGCTACTGCCAGGGCGACACCCTGGACAGCGTGATGAATTATCCCCTGCGGGAGGCCGCCATTGATTTCTTCACCGGCAAAATCACCGCCGGGGCCTTAAAGCGCCTGATCCAGTGCCAGAAGGAAAATTATCCCGTGCCCTTCTATTATTCCCTCATGAACCTGGCCGGCAGCCACGACCGGGCCCGGATCATCAACGTGCTGGCCGGGAAAACCTGGGAAAACCTGGCGCCCAAGGATCGCCGGGGCAGGCAATTATCCCGGGCGGAATACAATAAAGCCGCCGCGAAATTCGTGGAATTGACCCGCCTTCTGTGCGCCCTGCCCGGCATCCCCTGCATCTATTACGGAGACGAGGCGGGCATGCAGGGCTCCTCCGATCCTTACTGCCGGGGAACCTTCCCCTGGGGCCGGGAAAACAAGGATCTGCAGGCGAAGATCAAAGAAATCCTCTGGCAGCGGCGGAACAGCCCCGCCCTGCAAACCGGCGATATGTCCATCGAGGTGATCGACGAAGATACGCTGCTGATCCAGCGGCAGATCACCGGCGGCAAGGACGTATTCGGCAACAAAGCGAAGAATGAAAGAATCACCATTGAAATCAAGCGGTAAAGCATCATGATGGCGCTGAGCGAATTGAAGGGCCTGGGCAAGGCCCGGCTGGACACCCTGCATAAAGCGGGCATTCACACCGTGGCCGACCTGCTGCTGACGCTGCCCGTGCGCTATCAGGATACGTCGGCTTCCCTGCCCATCGGCGAAATCGCCCCGGGGATGGAAATCTGCGTATCCGGCTATCCCAAGGCCGCCCCCCGGCTGAGCCGCTTTCACGGCATGACCTCCGTAACGCTGCGGCTGTGCGATGAAACAGGGGGCGTGCCGGTGGTCTGGTATAACCAGCCCTGGCTGCAAACCCAAATCCATCAGGAAGATCTGCTGACCCTGTACGGCCGCGTCGACCGGGACAAGCAGGGCCGCATCCGCATGGCCTCGCCCCTCATTGTGAGGGAGCGGGGCATTTTGCCTGTTTATCGGGCGTTGGCCGGCATCCCGCCCAAAACCATGCGAGAATTGATCCGCCAGGCCCTGACCCAATTGGAGGATTGCTGCCCGGAAACGCTGCCCGATATCCTGCGGCTGAAATATCATTTGTGCGAGCGCAATTTCGCCCTGCGCCAGGCCCATTTCCCCGAAACAAAGGAAAATTTGGCCATCGCCCTGCGCCGGGTGTCCTTCGAGGGCATGCTGCTGTATCAGGCCGCCGCGGCCTCCCTGCGGGGGGAGCGCGCCCGGGGCATTTCCATGGATGTGCCAGACGATGGGCCGGAGGCTTATTTCCGCACCCTGCCCTTTCCCCCCACCGGGGCCCAGCGCCGGGTGCTGCAGGAGATCGCCAATGATTTGAAGGCCCCCATCGCCATGGGCCGCATGATCCAGGGCGACGTGGGCTGCGGCAAGACCGCCATCGCCTTCGGGGCCATGTTTCTGGCCGCCCGGGCGGGCTACCAAAGCGCCCTGATGGCCCCCACCGAGATCCTGGCCCGGCAGCACCTTTTCAGCGCGAAGGCCATGCTGGAAAGCCAGGGCATCCCCTGCGGGCTGCTGATCGGCGGCATGAAGGCGAAGGAGCGCCGGGAGGCGCTGCAAAGCATCGCGTCGGGCCAATGGCGGGTAGTGATCGGCACCCACGCCCTGATATCCGAAGGCGTTGAATACGAAAACCTGGGCCTGGTGATCACCGACGAGCAGCACCGCTTCGGCGTGCGCCAGCGCCGGCTGTTATCCCGCAAGGCCAAGGAAAACGAGCCCGCCCCCAACGAGCTGGTCATGTCCGCCACGCCCATCCCCCGGTCCCTGGCGCTGGTGCTGTACGGCGATCTGGATCTGTCGGTGGTGGATGAGCTGCCCCCCGGCCGCACCCCGGTGAAAACCCGGATCGTGCCGGAGGATAAGCGGGAGGGGCTTTACAATTTCATCCGTTCCGAAGCCGCCCAGGGGCGGCAAACCTACATCGTGTGCCCCCTAGTGGAGGAAAGCGAGCAGATCGACGCCCGCAGCGCCCAGGAAACCTACGCCGATCTGTGCACCGGCCCCCTTTCCGATCTGCGCCTGGGCCTGACCTACGGGGATCAGGACGCCCAGGATAAGGCCGAGACCATTCAAAAATTCTCCGCCGGGGAAATCGACGTGCTGATTTCCACCACGGTGATCGAGGTGGGGGTCAACGTGCCCTCCGCCACGGTGATGGTGATCGAAAACGCCGATCGCTTCGGCCTGTCCCAATTGCATCAATTGCGGGGCCGGGTGGGCCGGGGGGCGAAGGAAAGCTGGTGCTTCCTCATGGCCGCCCCCAACGAGCGGCTGAAAACCCTGTGCGAAACCAACGACGGCTTCCAAATCGCCCAAAAGGACCTTGAATTACGGGGCCCCGGCGATTTCCTGGGCACCCGTCAGCACGGCGACACCCTGCTGCCCGGCATGGCCCTGGGCAGCGATATCCATCTGCTGGAAGAAACCAGCGCCTGCCTCAAATGGCTGCGCTCCCCCGGCTATGAGGAGGAATGGGCGCTCGTCAGGCAGGCCGCCCAGACCGCCTTCGCCCGGGTGATCGACGAAGTGGCCATGAATTGATATAGAAAGGAGCGATCCCTCATGCTGAACATCCTGGGCGGCAGCCAGGAAACGCTGCGGCGGCATTTGATTGCCCTGGCGTCCCAGGCCGGGCGCATGCTGGTGATCGTGCCGGAGCAATATACCCTGCAAACCGAGCGGGAACTCATGGACGGGCTGAACCTGCCGGGCTTTTTCGACATTGAGGTGCTGTCGGCCTCCCGGCTGACGGAGCGAGTGTTCGCCCAGGCAGGGTCGGACGGCCGGGTGCGCATCGACGCCCGGGGCAAGCAATTGGCCCTGGCCCGGGCTTTGCTGCAATGCCGAAAGCAATTAAAATACTATGAAAGCGCCGCCGAGAAGCTGGGCTTCGTGGAGCGGGTGGGCGCCCTGATCGCCGATATGAAGCGGGCCGGCGTGGCCCCCGAAGCCCTGGCCGCCCACGCGGAAACCCTGCCGGACGGCGCGGGGAAGGACAAGCTGCGGGACCTGGCGCTGATTTACTCCACCTACGAAGCGGGGCTGAGCGGCCAGTTCGTGGATGGGGAGGACGTGCTGGAAAACATGCTGCGCCGCCTGCCGGACAGCGGCCTGGTGGATCGGGATACGAAGGTGGCGGTGTACGGCTTCGACGTATTCACCGGCCAGATGGGCCGCCTGCTGCTGGCCCTGGCCCGCCTGAGTGACGACGTGAGGGCCCTGATCGTGCTGGGCCGGGAGGAAATGTTCTCCCCCGTGCTGGAAAGCGCCCGGCGGCTGCAAAAAAGCGCCCAGGACGCCGAGATCCTCTGCCAGTTCTCTCTCCTGCCCCCGGCAGAAGAAAAGCGGGCCCCGGAATTAACCCACCTGTCCCGGCAGTATTTGCAAAGCCCCGGCCAGGTATACCCCGGCCCCGTGCCCGCCATCCGGCTGTACGCCGCGGCCAATCCCTATTTCGAGGCCCACTTCGTATCCCAGGAAATGCTGCTGCTCCACGAGCAGGGCGTTCCCTTCGGGGAAATGGCCCTGGCCATGGGCGATCCCGGCTTTGCCGGCACGCTGGCCACGGTGCTGAACGCCTATCAGATCCCCGCTTACGTGACCCGCAAGCTGCCCGCCGCCACCCACGGCACGGCCCGGTTTTTGCTGTTCTCCCTGAAGGCCGTCGCCGGGGGATACGACGCTCCCAGCATGCTGACGGCCGTCAAATCCGGCTACGCCCCTCTGTCCGCGGAGGATGGGTGGCGGCTGGAAAACTACGTGCTTTCCTACGGCATCAAGGGAAAATTGTGGCTGTCCCCCTTCCACCGGGGGCCGGCGGAGGAATGCGCCCGGGTCGAGGAGGCCCGCCAGGCCCTCATCGGCCCCATCGAGGCGCTGCGCCAGGCCCTGCGGCAGGCTGAAAACGCCGGGGATGCCCTGCGGGCGGTGTACGCTTATTTGGAAGAAACCCAGGTGTTCGACCGCCTGACCCAGACCCAGGAAGCCCTGCTGGCCCGGGGCATGGCGGCGGAAGCGGTGCAGGCCCGGCAGGTGTGGGAGGCCATCGTGCAGCTTTTGTCCCAGGCCCACGCCCTGCTGGGGCCGGTCAAGGTCAGCGCCAGGCAATTGTCCGCCTGGCTGGAAGCGGGGCTGGACGCCTGCGAATTATCCTCCCTGCCCCCCACGGCGGACGCGGTGATGTGCGGCGAAATCGGTTCGCTGCCCCTGGCCCGGCCCCGGGTGCTGTTCATGACCAATCTGACCGACGGCATCCTGACCGCCCCTGCCCCGGGGCTGCTGACCGCCCAGGAGCAGGAGGAGGCCCAAAACGCCCTGCACGCCTATCTGGCCCTGGATGACGACGGCAAGGATTCCCTGGCCCGGCTGGATATCTGGAAGGCCCTCAGCTCTCCCACGGAAAAGCTGTACCTCACCCGCGCCCAGGCCACGGAGGATGGCGGCGCCCTGCGGCCCTTTGCCGCCCTGGCCCACATCCGGCGGCTGTTCCCCGAATTGGTGGAGGAGGGCGGCGTGATGCAGAAAAGCGCGGCCCGTCTGCCCCTGGCCCCCGGCCCGGCGCTGGACGCCCTGGGCATGAAGGCCCGGGATGGAGCGCTGGACGGCGAATGGCTGGCAGCCTGGAAATATCTGTGTCAAAACAACGCAACGAAGGAACGGGCCGCCGCCCTGTGCCGCGCCTTCGCGCCGGAGGAGAACGCCCCCTCCCTGCCCCGGGAAATCACCCGCAATCTGTTTATGGAGCGGATCATGTCGGTCAGCCGGCTGGAAAATTTCGCCGTGTGCCCCTACAAGCATTTTGTGGATCAGGGCCTGTCCCCCCGCCCCCGGAAGGAATGGACGCTGACCCCCATCGACGCCGGCAATTTCTACCACAGCGCCCTGGAGGGCTTCACCCGCCTGCTGCCCACCCTGCCCAACTGGCCCCGCATCGACAAAAAGACCTGCGACGCCGCCATCGATCAGGCCGCCCAGGGCATGTTTGAGCAAATGCTCTCCGGCCCCATGGGCGACAGCGCCCGCATGAAGGCCCTGGGCGAAAAATACCGCCGGGTGCTGCGGCGCGTGGCGTGGACCTTCACCCGGGGGGCCCGGCAAAGCGCCTTCACCCCGGAAAGCGCCGAGGTAAAATTCGGCTACCCCGGCGGCATCCCCCCCATCGAACTGACGCTGAAGGATGGCAGCCGGGTGTTCATCCGCGGCATGATCGACCGCATCGACCGCTACGCCGGGGACGAAGGGGTGTACCTGCGGGTGGTGGATTACAAATCCGGCGGGGAAAAGCTGAGCCCCGCCCGGATCTTCTGGGGCGCGCAGCTGCAATTGCTGCTGTATCTGCGCTCCGCCCTGACCACCGAACCGGGGGCGGAGCCCGCCGGGGCGTTTTACATGCACGTGACGGACCCCCTGGTGCCCGACCAGGAGGACCTTTCCCAGATCGAGGACGCCCTGGCGAAGGAATTGTGCCTGCGGGGCGTGGCGCTGAAGGACGCGGCCATCCTGCAGCGCATGGACGCCGGCACCCCGCCCCTGACGCTGCCCAAGGTGCTCAACAGCGACGGCAGCTTCAGCAAAACCGCCCCCCTGGCCACCCTGCAGGATCTGTACGCCCTGATCGGCCACGCCGAGCGCATGGCCGCCCAGTGGGCGGAAAAGATCCAGGCTGGGGAAATCGCCGCCGCCCCCCTGTGCGATAAGAACGGCGACGGCCCCTGCCGCTTCTGCGATTACGCCGCCATCTGCCGCAAATCCACCGCCCGCGCCCCGGAAAACGCCCGCCTGCTGCAGGATATGAAATTCGACGAGCTGCTGGAAAAAGTCAACCAGCGGGCATGAAAGAAAAAGGATGATACTGAACGCATGGAAGAATCGCAAAAAACACCAGGCAACAAACACTGTCATCCCGACCGAAATGGAGCGGAAGGCGGAATGAAGCGGAGGGATCTGGCGCGGCTTGTTCGGCCTACTTTCAGATCCCTCGATTCCGCTTTTTCTCTGGCTCCGCTCCACGGGGGATAACAGGAAAGAGCTTCCTTTCGGTTTTCACTTCTCCTGATGTTTTTTGAAATCAGCATGAAACCCGATCGACCCGCCAAAATACCCGGCCTTCTCGCGTTGGCCGGGTATTTATATAGGTGGTTTACGGCTCCCATTTCGTGCCGTCGGTAAACCGCGCACGCATGATGGTCAGCTTCACTTTGACGGCTTTCTGATTGACCATATCGTGAATCTCTACGCCGTCCTCAGTCGTATTGGTAACGATCTTGTGATGATCCGGCGGTTTCCGTTCGCGTCGTAGGCCCTCAGCCGCGGCGTCGCGGATCGCACGGCTTTCGTGGCGTTTTTTTGATTTCGAGGCAGAACGGCCAGAACGATCAGGGCGAGCCCTTTTGCTCCGCGCATGTTCATGCATCCATCTTCCTTCTCCCACATGGATGGCGTATTTTCACCATGATTTCTGGCTTCATCCTATCGCGTCCCGCGCGAAAAAGAAAACGGTTTCGGCCCCGCCGGGCAAAAGATTTTCCCCTTGTTTTCCGCCGTTTCGCTGCGCCTTGCATGGATTCGTAAAATTAGTACTGGTAATTTTGCGGAAAATAAGGTATAATGACTGTAGAATAAGAAGTGAAGGGGGTTTTTCCCATGATACAGGTCATTCACGGCAAAAAAGGATCCGGCAAAACCAAGCGCATTCTGGACATGGCCAACACCGCGATCAAGGAGCATAAGGGCGACGTTATCTTCATCGACGACGATAACCGCTATATGTTTGACCTGCGGCACGAAGTGCGCTTCGTCAACGCCGGCGAATACGGCACCGACAGCCCGGAAATGTTCTTCGGCTTCCTGTGCGGCATGCTGGCCCAGAATTTCGATATCAGCGTGATCTTCGTCGACGCGTTCATCAAATTGGTGAAAACCGACGTGGAAAACACGGCCGATTTCTTCGCCCGGCTGGAAAAGCTGAGCGAAAAGCACAACGTGCAGTTCATCCTGTCCGTCAATTGCGACGACGCGGTGGCGCCTGAATTCATCAAGAAATTTTTCATCTGATCAGATCGAGGTAACACCATGGCCTTTGTGAGCACCCGGGGAGCAGAACGCGTTTCTGCTCCCGAAGCGATCGTGCGCGGCATCGCCCCGGACGGCGGGCTGTACGCGCCGGAAGCCCTGCCCGCGTGGAGCAGGGCCGATTTTGCCGCCCTGGCCCGCCTGGATTATCCCGCCCGGGCGGCGCTGATCCTGTCCCAATTACTGGATGGATTCACCCAGGAAGAATTGCTGCCCATGGCCCGGAACGCTTACGCCCGGTTTGACGATCCGCAAATCGCCCCCCTTCGGGCGCTGCGGGACGGGCAGTACGTGCTGGAGCTGTTCCACGGGCCCACCATGGCCTTCAAGGATATGGCCCTGCAATTCCTGCCCCGGCTGCTGACCGCCTCGGCCCGCAAGCAGGGCGAGCAGCGGGAAATCGCCATCCTGACCGCCACCAGCGGCGATACCGGCAAGGCCGCCCTGGAGGGCTTTCAGGACGTGCCCGGCACGTCGGTCACGGTGTTTTATCCCCTGGGCGGCGTCAGCGCCGTGCAGGAAAAGCAGATGGTCACCAGCGCCGGGAAAAACGTGCACGTGGTGGCGGTGAAGGGGAATTTTGACGACGCCCAGACCGGCGTGAAAACCCTGTTCGGCGATCCCGCCTTCATCGACAGCATGGCCCAGCGGGGCAAAACCCTGTCCTCCGCTAATTCCATCAATCTGGGCCGCCTGGCCCCCCAGGTGGCGTATTATCTGTCCGCCTGCGCCGATCTGCTGGCCGACGGCAAGGCCGATTGGGATACGGGCGTGAACGTATGCGTGCCCACCGGCAATTTCGGCAACATCCTGGCCGCCTGGTATGCCAAGCGCATGGGCGCGCCCATCCGGAAGCTGATTTGCGCCAGCAACCGCAACGACGTGCTGACCGATTTCATCCGCACCGGGGTGTATGACAAGCGCCGCCCATTCCACAAAACCATCTCCCCCTCGATGGATATCCTGATCTCCTCCAACCTGGAGCGGTTCTTGCTGGAGCTGGCCCAGGGCGACGCCCGGCAGGTGCGCGCCTGGATGGAGCGGCTGAAAACCGAGGGGATCTACGAAATCGCCCCCGATCAAAAGGCCGTGCTGGCCGACATCTTCTTTGGCGGCTGCGCCGACGACGAAAAGACCCGCGCCGCCATCGGCCGGGTGTGGCGGGAGGAGCAATACCTGATGGATCCCCATACCGCCGTGGCCGAGGCCGTGGCCCGGGATTACCGACAGGAAACGGGCGATCCGGCCCCCCTGCTGATCGTATCCACCGCCAGCCCCTACAAATTCGCCGCCGACGTGGCGCAGGCCGTTGGCTGCCCAGTGTCGGGCGACGCCTTCGACGCGGCCCAGGAGCTGGAAGCCTTCACCCAGGTGAAAGCCCCCCGGCAGGTGGCTGAATTGAAATCCCTGCCCGTGCTGCACACCCGGATCTGCGAAAAGGACCGGATGGGCGAAGCGGTGCTGGCCGGGTTTGACGATTGAGGCGGAAAAAGCGACAATTGGGCCCCATCCTCTTGCGTTTTTTGCCCGCCATGCTATGATCAACCCATACCGATAAACGATTGGAGGGAAGGATCATGGCACAGTATACCCAGCATTTTACCGCGAATTTTGAGGACCTGCTTTCTTACGTTGACGACAGCGTGATGCGGGGCAGTTTTTCCGCCTCCCGGGAGGGCGGCAGCAATTTTTCCCTGGGCGACGTGCGGTGCGCCACTCGGGTGTACGAGCGGTACAGCTACATCGGCAGCAACCGGCTCAGCCTGACGGTAACGCTCTTCGGCCGGGACGGGGATATCCAATTGACCGCCATCACCGCCGGCGGCAGCCAGGCCCTGATGTTCAAAATCAACACCTGGGGCGAGGAAGCGTTCCTGGAAAAGTTCGTATCCCAATTGGAGAAATATCTGCATTGACGGCGTTTCAGCTGCTGCCGGCAGTGGTATCATCAAGATGGGATCAGCGCCGGATGCCCCGGCGTACAGCAAAAGGACCATATCAATCAGAAGAAATGGAGGAAACAACGATGAAATGGGTATGCCAGATCTGCGGTTACGTGTATGAAGGAGAACAGCCCCCGGAAAAGTGCCCCGTTTGCAAAGCGCCCGCCAGCAAATTCACCAAGCAGGACAGCGAAAAGGTGTGGGCCGCCGAGCACGTGGTGGGCGTGGCCAGCGAAGCCCCTGAAGAAATCAAGGCCGGCCTGCGCGATATGTTCAACGGCGAATGCAGCGAAGTGGGTATGTATCTGGCCATGAGCCGCGTCGCCATCCGGGAAGGCTATCCCGAAGTAGGCGCGTTCTTTGAAAAAGCCGCCTTTGAAGAAGCGTGGCACGCCGCGCATTTTGCCGAGCTGCTGGGCGAAGTCGTCACCGACAGCACCAAGAAAAACCTGCAGCTTCGCGCCGACGCCGAATACGGCGCCACCCAGGGCCGCGCCGACCTGGCCAAGAAGGCCAAGGCCCTCAACCTCGACGCCATCCATGACATCGTGCATGAAATCGGCCGCGACGAAGCCCGCCACGGCAAGGCTTTTGCCGGCCTGCTGAAGCGGTACTTTGGGGACAAGTAATCGCTGTTTCTACAAGGCTTTTTAGAGACTGCTCTGAATGGAGCAGTTTCTTTTTTGGTGCGCAAATCGACATCAACTGTGTGCTGTTGTTGGGACTGCCCTCCTTCCTGCGATTGAAAACCGCTCATTTTGCCTCAAATGTTGTGCCTCCAGAATGTTGGGACCTTTTGCGGCGTCATTATACCATGAAATAACAAGCAATTCAATAACATCTCTACAGCAAAATGCAACTCAGAAGAAAACGACTTCCAAACATTTTTGAAACAACTTTCAATCATCTAAAAACCTTGATTATACTGGATTTCTGAGCATGGAACACTTCAAGAGCAGGTCTTCAAAAAGATTTGCCATATTTTTTGATATGTCACAAATAAACGACTGATGCACCCGCCGCGCATGCTATAATACAGTCACAAGGTTGAGGGAAGCAACCGAGACCTTGAAAGACAAGAAGCCCTGGCGGGGCAGATGAAAATACCGCCAAATAGAAAGGATTTATTATGAAGAAGAATGCTAAGGTTTTCATCATCAAGGCGAAGGCTGCCAACGGCAATGACCGCACTGTGCACGCTGTCACTTCTCTGGATGTCACCCTGAACGATGTCATCAAGGCGAAGAACATCCCTGTAATGTCCATCATCTCCACCAAGGTTACTGCGCCGATGACCCTTCAAGAAGCCACTGCCTTCACCGCCAAGGATTATGCCGCCCTGGTTTGCGCACCGAATACCCGCGTAGTCAAAACCACCATCGGATAAACACCACCTGCCACAAGAAAAGAAACCAGTACCAAATAAACGACTGACGAATCCTCACCAAGTATTATAATAAAGCCATCAAGTGAAGGAAAACACTTACAAACCCAAGAGAGAAAGGAAACCACTATGACTACTATCTCCATCACCATCAACCGCAAGAACAGCACCATCGAACTGACCAAAGCCACCGCCAAAGCAGCCACCAAGTTTGGCTCCGAAGCCTACAATCGGTTGCAGGATGCCCGCAAGGACTACCCCACCTTCCGCGTCGTGACCGTTGCCAAGAAGACCGCCAAGCCCGAATACAAGGGTCTGACCTTCGAGTACATGAAGAAGTACATCGCCCAGCACGATGACGAGAACAACACCATCATGGCGAAGTTCCTTGACCTGCGCGGCGAGAGCGACGAAGCAAAGGCTATCGGTGCCATGTCCGCTGGCTACATCGAAATCAAAGCCTGGTTCTTCGAGCAGTACCCCGCCATCCAGAAGTTCCACGAAGACCGCATCGCCCTGTTGAAAGACGCTGTTGAGAAGCAGGCGGCGAAGAAAGCCGCTTGACCTTCCCACCACCATCACATTTTCGACCAATAGAAAGGAGTTGTCAGTATGACCAATACGCTGACCATCAATCACACCAATCACACCATCGTCATGGACAGGACTTTTGCCAAGCATGCTGTTGATACCAGAAGCGAAGAATACATCCACCTGCAAGCCGTTCGCCGCGACTATCCCAACTATCAGGTTGTCCAGCGCCACATCCGCACCAATAGCAACAAGAATACTTACAGGGGCCTGACCTACACCTACATGGAAGACTACATCATGACCCACGGCACGACTGAGACGAGGCTTGCGAATTATAAGGAATACTCCGAAATGCGCATGATTGCTGAATGCCACGGCAAAGCATTCCGTTATCCTGTCATCAAAAGTTGGTTTTTGAACAAATACCCCGAAATCGCCAATTTCAGTACGATGGAATACACTTCGCAGGTCATCGAGCAGGGCGAAGCCGAAGCTGATAACACCGTCACTTTGAAGAAAGCATCGTGATTTTTCCTCAAAGGTTGATAGAAGCTCATAATAAGTATAAATGGTCAACCTTTGAGGGAAAAGCGGGAAGGTGAGAGCATGAAGCAGTTAGAGGTTCGCGCTTACGAGCGCCAAGAGATAGCCGAAATTATGGGCTTGAAGGTGAGCAGCCATAATTTTATCCGTGATGTGCGCGACAGGCTGAAAAAATGGGGCTACACCTGCGAAACGCCACGCGGCAGGGCGGTCATCATCACCAGTAAACCCGAAACGGCGCAGGAGCGTTTGGCTGAAATCATGATTCGACTGTTCGGGCTGGACCTCCAGATTGAGGTGTACGCCTTCGCCTGCTACCTTCACTTCATGCTGAACGAGCCTGCCGCACAAGCCATGCCTTGGGTAGAACGGCACGCCCTGATTCAAGAGATGTATGGTCTGGACATTTCAGAAATCACCCTGCGTCGCTGGACAAAACACCTGCTGGACGGCGACATCATGCACAAGAACGAAGGCAGGCAGGATTCTGAATGGTGGATGACCTACACTGACAGCGTGGGGAAACATCAAGAGCCTGTGGAAGAAGAAGACTTGCCGCAGATGCACCAATACTGGAAGCGGCATGGCGAATTACTGAATAAATGGCGAATCACCTGCAACGGCAATGAAAGCGCCGCGTGGAGCGCAACCCGAAAGCAAATGTGGCAGGAATACCAATGCTGCTATTATCGCTGCAAGTGCCTGACCATCAACGGAATTGGCAATGAAGAAATCAACACCATCATTGACCTTGTGGATGAAATACTGGAACTGAATTGGGATTCCTCAAACGCTGAACAAGCATAAGGCTTTTGCGCACCTATGAAGGGAGCCTGACAAGTGAATAGATTGCGATATTGGAAGCATGATTTTTGCTTCCATTTTTCATTATTTTGGACTTTCTTGCCGTTTGAAGATTCACCTCAACCCGCGCCAACTTGCCGACCATGAAAAATTTTGGTAAAATAAGTATGGAAAGTGAAGCGGTGCATTCCTTTCCAATGGTCTGCTATGAAACGCTTTTGACCAATCATCACCTTCTTTCGCATGGTTCTAATCATTTCCATGTGCACCGCAACAAAAAATGTCACATTATAAGCAAACAGCGGAAGTGTATCACGGCACTTCCGCTGTTTGTTGCTCTCATCGCTTTACAAAAATACAATAGAACTAACAAGAAAAAGAAACCCCCTGCTGATGCTGGTGGTTTCATCATTCTATTTCAACATTTTCGACGCCATGCCGCAAGAGCAGGTTGATGAGCTCATTTCTGGAATAGTTAGTTTCTGCCGCCAGCTTGTCCAGAGCTTCCAAGGTGTCTTCCTTGATACGAACCGAAATCACTTTATAACCATCATCCCCACGACGCTTGATTTTTAGAACATTTTCACCCATACCATCACCCAACCTTTCGATTTCTACACAATTATAGATTGACGGTGTGCAGAAAGATATGCTATAATCTAATATGGTAGATGATATTCACGATGATATCATTTTAGAATACGAAGGGAGAGAAGGGGATGCGAAAGAACTCAGAGCGGATTGACCCGAACAAGAAACTGTTCGTGGTCAATAACTGTGGCGCAAGCAGGACGCTCCACATCAACGATGGACGATGTTGCCAAGTCAAGCGACTGTTTCAGTTCGCTGATTTCGAAACAGAACAAGGTGCTTGGAAATACTTCGATAATAACTTGAAAAGATGTGGAAATTGTTTTCCGAAAGAATGAAAGAGGGGTTTTTATGAAAAAAATCATTTGCACTATGCTTATTTTTCTTATGCTTATTGGAATGACATCAGTGGCAGTAGCCGATGCCATAGCAGAATATGGTAGTTGGAGTGTTTATCAAAGCAAAGATGAATTCGATCTTCCGATAAAAGATCAATATTATGTGGCGTGTGTTGCCTATGGCAATTTCAGTAATACTGCAACAAGTAAAGGTGATTTAGCTGTAGTTATGTCCGTTAATCAGGAACCATGGGTAACATTCGTGTTAGTTGAGTATGGGAAGCATGCCGTTTCTAATTCATCTTCCAAAGATTACCGGAAATTCGACATTCTAATGATGGATTCGGATGGCAATAGGCAGCAATTAATGGGTTTCATGAAACCTAAGTCGAACAGGGTTATTGCAACTACAAAAGGTAATTATGAGCCTGAAACCAACAAAGCAATTTTAAAAGCTTTAATGGCAGGTGAGGGTACTGTTCGATTCTCCGTGACGGATAGAGACGATTCCAGGTATAAGTATGTTTTTGTCATTGAAGATATCGCTGGATTTTGTGAAGCTTGTGAGAAAGCAAACATCAGTCTCGCGAACGTTGCTGGAGAATAAAGAATAAAACAAAAAGACGGGAAAGCGATTAGAAATGCATATAATCGGAGACTATTACGGTTTGTGATTTCGGCGTAAATATCCATGTTTGTTTGCTCCCTTCTCTTGTTCAGGGGAGCCAGCCATGTTATATTCACACCTTCTAATGTTGTGTCAAAAGGTGTGCCAACATGCTTTAGAGATGCAGTTGAGATGCACAATAGTTGTGTCGAAGTTCTTCAAAAGATGTAAGAAATATGTTAGTGCGATACTCCCCGAACGCTACCTTGACAGCGCACCCCTAAAGTCTTATAATGTCAGTGTACGCAAGGCTTTTTGTCGCAATCCGCGCCGATGCTGAGTACGGTGCAACTCAGGCAAGAGCTGACCTGGCCAAGAAGGCCAAGGCACTGAATCTCGATGCCATCCATGACATCGTGCATGAAATCGGCCGCGACGAAGCCCGGCACGGCAAGGGCTTCCAGGGCCTGCTGGATCGGTATTTCGGGAAGTAATCATCTTGCCGATTGAAAGGGAGTACTGAGCGATCGGTTCTCCCTTTCTTCTTTGGTCTATTCTGAGAATCCCATTACACTTGCTCCCTGTCTGAGCAATAGGAGAAACGTGATATGAGCGTCAGTATTGAAAACACATCGGGCATCCCGGCTGCGGTTTGGGTGATCGGGCTGCTGATCTTAGCCGCTGTCATCCTCTACGCCGTCAAGCACGGGCACAATGTCAAAATCGGCCCTATTGAGTTTGAATCCAAAGGGGAGCAGGCAAAAAAGCAGCCGCCGTCCGAAGAAAGCGCGCCGTCCGATCCGGGCCCGGCAGAAGGGAAACACATTGATCCCACCGCGGAGCCTTTAACGGAAGGTGTAGCGCATCTCTTTGGCACGACGAGGACGCAGGATTCCGAGCTGGCTTACCTTTATCTGACGAAAGCCGCCGAAGCCGGCCAGCGCGAAGCCTTCTTCTATCTCGGATATATGTACGCAAAGGGATTATACGTCCGCTTAGATTACCAGGAAGCCATGGCGCAATACAAAAAAGGCGCCGATCGGGGAAGCACGTCCGCCATGAATAATATCGGCCATTTGTATGAAAACGGCCTTGGCGTGGCGCAGGATTACAAGGCGGCGGCGGATTGGTATATCAGGGCCGCGGATCTTGGCGACCCGGCAGGCCAGGGAAACGCCGCGCGTATGTATAAAAACGGAAGAGGCGTCCCCCAGGATCTCGACAAAGCCATAACCTTGTACAGGCGGGCCATCCAACAAGGCAATGAAAGCGCCATGAACAATCTCGCCGTCATGTATGAAGAGGGTGTCGGCGTGCAGCAAGATATAACCCAGGCGATTTTCTGGTATAAAGAGGCCGCGAAAAACGGCAACAAATCCGCCCCGAAAGCCTTGGAAAGGCTGAAAGAAAGCCGGCCCGAGCTGTTCACCTAAGCTTCACGGGCACGTAAGCTTACGGCGAAGCCCGCACGGCAAGAACTTCCGAATTTCAGTTCCTTCCGCGCGGGGAATCCCGTGTGTTTTCCTTTCCCCTATTCGCATATTCCTTCATTCTTCATCGGAAACGGAACAACGCAAACAGCAAACCGATTCCCCACGCGTGGGCAAAGGAGGTGAAAGCGTGTCCGTCAGTCCATCCCTGAAAAACGGGCCATATGGACGGCAGCTGATCGAAGCCCTGCAGCTATTGATCCGCAACATGCAGGAATTGCCGGACGCGTATGCTTCCTATCACGAAGTGTTTTCCGATTGGCAAAAGCAGCTGTACGCCGGATGGAAGGCAAAGGAGCCGACGCTCATGTACCTCACGGCGGAATACTGCCGCCTGACGCCCGACTTCGGCCCGGTGTTTGACCTTGAAGCCGAGGACGTGCCCCAGGCCGGCCCGGAAGAGGCGGAGAAGATTTATCTGGCCGCCGCGGAGCAGGGCTGCGATCTGGCGCGCCTGTGGCTGGCCTACTGCTATGAGGAAGGAAGATGCGGGCTTCGGAAAGAACCGCAGCTGTCCATGCAATTCCAAACCGCCGTGACCCACCCGGTGGACAGGCTATTTCCCCATGAGCTTTCCTTTTTGTATGAGGAGCTTGAGCAGCTGTATGACGTTGCGGAGCACGCGCTGTACCTTTGGGATGCCTACCAAAACCCGGATTTTTCATCGATCAATGATCGAAGCATGCTGCTCTATTCCTATATGATCCTGCTGGGCCTGCGGGACGTTCCGCGCCACGAGCGCAGAAGCGCGCTGGACGTGTACAATCCCGCCATCGAATGGAGATCCCCTTACGATTCGCTGAACGCGCAAAACAGCCGGGAAAAGCAGAGCTGGGAAGCCTGGTGCGCAGAGAGGGGCTTCCTTGCGTCGGGCAGCGAATTCATTTGACGCGAGTCGTCCAAAAGGAACGGCCATCCCGGAAAACAAATCAAGCTCAGCGATTACTGTGTAGAAAGGAAGTAAACCATATGAAGCGATCTGTCGCATGGACGCTCCTTGTCATGCTGTGCCTCACAGCGGGTATTGCCCGCGCAGAAGAGGAACTTGCCTCTCTTGGCGAATCTTATGAATTTGACGATTTTGGGGCGTCTTTTCTGGGTTATCGCGTGACGCAGGTTGCCAATAAGAATTATATCTACATTTACATGGATTATAAAAACCAATCCGACGCGCCGCAAATGTTTGATTCCGCCTGCATGGTCTTTGTATATCAGGATGATGAAATGTGCGAGGTGCCCGGCAATGATTTACCCGGCACGAAATTCTATGAAATCACGCTTCCCGGCCAAACAGGAAAATACGCATTTGCGTATGCGCTGTACAACACCGAAACATCCGTGACAGTGCAGATGATGCCGGGTTCTCAAATCCGGGTAGCTCCGTCCTTCCGCAAAGGGATCCGTACCTATGTCTTCGATATAAGTATGGCACCTGAAGACATTGCCCACGGCTACACATGGGATGAGATAACACCATAAAATTCAAAAGATGCCTGC
Source organism: Clostridia bacterium (assembly GCA_017470945.1). Taxonomy (GTDB): domain Bacteria; phylum Bacillota; class Clostridia; order Christensenellales; family Aristaeellaceae; genus RUG563. Next base: position 28,125 of record JAFUXH010000135.1, read on the forward strand.
CACTTCTGCGGCAAGGCGTTCGAGGGGGCTGCTGAAGCGATACGATGGCGCTGCGCCATGGTATTGTTTGCGCAGATAACGCAATTTCGTCGAGGTGTGTTATGGATAGAAAACGACTGTGGCGAACCATTCGCCTGAACCTGGCGCGCAACCGGAATCAATACGTGCGGGACCATCATATCTTTGCCGCTTTTGGCCGCGGCAGCAAGATATCCATGCGGGTCATACCGCTGTACCCGGAATTGATCAGCATCGGGAACAACGTGATCATCGCCGCCAAGGTCACCTTCGTTCCCCACGATATCATTCACGATATGCTCAATCATCTCCCCGCTTCCCCGGATGCGGCCGACCAGCCCAAGTACCGCGAACACATCGGGTGCATCCGGATCGACGACAACGTGTTCATCGGCGCCAACACCACCATCCTGGCGGACGTGCGGATCGGCAGCCGGGTGGTGGTCGGCGCGGGATCGCTGGTGAATAAGGATTTGGAGGGCGGCTACGTGTATGCCGGCGTGCCCGCCAAGAAAATATGCACCTTTGACGCGTTCCTGCAAAAGCGCAGAAAAACGGCCCAATACCCGGCGCAGTTCCACCGCCACGGCGATTCTGTCGATCCGGCGTTCGCCAAATGGCTGTGGGAAGATTTTCAGGCCAGGCATCAGGAAACATGATTGCATTCAGCGACCGCTCCATCGGGACGGTTTTTGATTGCCCATAGCGAAAGATGAAATGGCCTATCGTCGCATACCGCCCGGCCGGGAACAGCGCCGCGCGTCCCGCGGAATGCCGATCTGTCCCGCGGGAGGCGAAAAAAACACGGTTTTTCAAGGGCAAAATGAATTCAACGCTTGCATCCCGGGCCAAAATACATTATACTATATGTTGTCCCCGAGTATCCGCCCGGGGGCAGAACCGGCTAAGGAGGTTCGGCAATATGGAATGCAAAATCAAAAATGACATTGGCACGATCTTCATTTCCGAAGATGTGATGCTCAAGGTGGTGGGCTATGCCGCGCTGGAATGCTACGGCATCGTGGCCATGTCCTCCAAGCGGGCCAAGGACGGCCTGGTGGAATGGCTGGGCCGGGAAAACCTGAGCAAGGGCGTGCAGGTTCGCCTGGTGGACGATCAATTGGATGTGGATCTGTTCATCGTGGTGGAATACGGCATTTCCGTGGCCGAGGTTTGCAAGACCATCGTAGAAGTGGTGCGCTATAAGCTGGAAAGCATGACGGGGGTAAAGGTTCGCTCCGTCAATATTTCCGTGGAAGGGATCCGGGTGTAAGCGGATACCTGGCCCACAGATTTGAACGGAGGGAAAACCCTTGATACAAGTACAGGCAATTGACGGGCTGCTCCTGCGGGAAATGGTGCTGGCAGGGGCCGCGCTGCTGGAAAAAAACCGGGAAATGGTGGACGCGCTGAACGTGTTCCCCGTGCCGGACGGCGATACGGGCACCAATATGAGCCTTACCATGGCCAGCGCCACCCGGGAAATCAATTCCCGGGAATTCACCCGGGCCGACGAGGCGGCCGCCGCTTTATCCAAAGGCGCGCTGCGGGGCGCCCGGGGCAACAGCGGCGTAATCACCAGCCAGCTGTACCGTGGCTTTGCCAAGGCGCTGGCGGGGGTGGAAAAAATCACGCCGCCCCAATTCGCCGCCGCCCTGCAAAAAGGCGCGGAGCAGGCCTATAAGGCCGTGATGAAGCCCAAGGAGGGCACCATCCTGACGGTGGCCCGGGTGATCGCGGAGGACGCGGTGCGCCAGGCCCAGGCCGCGCCGGAGGATTACGACGCGCTGTTCAACGTAATTTTGCAGTCGGGCGAAGCCATTTTGCGGCGCACACCCGATATGCTGCCGGTGCTCAAGCAGGCCGGCGTGGTGGACGCGGGCGGCCGCGGGCTGCTGCTGCTGTATACCGGCTACGCCGCCGTGCTGCGGGGCGAAAGCATCGAAGACCTGATGCCCGACGACGTGGCGGTGGACGACGAAGCGGAATTCACCGACAATCACGACGCCATCGAGAACCTGAAATACGCCTACCACACCGCCTTTGACGTGCGCGACCTGCGGGACGACGTGAAGGAAGAAGATATCGACACCTTCCGCCGCCGGCTGAACCGCATCGGCGACTGTGTGGTGGTGGAGGGCGATTTGACGGGCGTCAGCGCCCACGTGCACACCAACGAGCCCCACAAGGCCATCGAATACGGCATCGAGCTGGGTGAATTGACCAACCTGGTCATCGAAAACATGGCCTGGGTCCGCAAGGAAGCCGCCCGCGCCCAGGAGGAGGCCAACGCGCCCCAGGAGCCGCCCAAGCCCTACGGCATGGTCAGCGTATCCCTGGGCGAAGGCTTCTCCCGAATCTTGAAGGATCTGCAGGTGGACGGCATCGTGGAGGGCGGCCAGACCATGAATCCCTCCATCGAGGATCTGCAAAAAGCCATCGATTCGGTCAATGCCGAAACCATCTTCGTGTTCCCCAACAACGGCAATATCATCCTGGCGGCCCAGCAGGCGGCGGAGTTATCGGAAAAGAACGTGGTGGTGATCCCCACGAAGAACGTGGCCATGGGCATCGCCGCGGCGGTGGCCTTCCAGCCGGACCTGAGCGCCGAAGAAAACGCCCAGCGCATGGACGAAGCCGCCCAGCGGGTGCGCACCGGCACCATCACCTACGCCGTGCGGGACAGCGATTTTGAAAACATGCATATCTCCGAGGGCGATATCATCGGCCTGCACAACGGCAAGGTGGAATTCCAGGCGCACAACGTGCACGACGTGGCCATCGAATTGGTCAAAGCCATCGTGACGGAGGATGACGGCCTGATCACCATCTACTACGGCGCCGAAACCAAGGCGGAGGACGCCAAGGCCCTGGGCGCGGAGATCGAAGAAATGTGCCCCGACTGCGACGTGGAGGTGCACGAAGGCGGCCAGCCCCTGTATTACTACCTGATCGCGGTAGAGTGATGATCAATCGCCTTGCAGCGGAAGGAACGGCCATGATCGTTCCTTCCGCTTTTCATTTTATACTAAATCAAATCTAAAAGACTGTCTGGATTCGGCGTGAATTTTTCGTCTTGGCTAAGCTGAACGAAGGGAGGCGTAGCAGCGCTACGTTGACCGGAGTAAAGCAACGCCAGGGCGAAAAAGGCACCCGAAGATGACAGGATTTTAGGTTTGATTTAGTATTAGGCCGATAACCCACCAGAAAAAACAGGCAGAAGAAAAACAATGGCTCCTCCCCCATGGGCCTTGACAAATTCTGCAAAATGATTAAAATTATCTTAATCGCTATGACGGAGTTAGGTTCTCCGATCCGCGCTGCAGAGAATTGGCGGTTGGTGCAAGCCATGAGCGCGCAGGATGAATCGTCTCACTCCCGAGCTGAACGCCTGAACGGATCGCAAGTAAGGCATTCCGGCACGCCCCGTTATCACGGCGAAGGGTTTTCCAAGGAGAACCTGGTAAGTTGGCCGCGCAGGCGGCAAATTGGGTGGTACCGCGGTAAAGAATTGCTTTATCGTCCCTGAAGCGTTATACGCTTTGGGGGCTTTTTATTTACACATCAAGGAGGATGCGGCATATGCGGCAAATTGCGATTTCAGATCAAACCCTGTTCACCCCCGCTGCCCGGGAAGCGGGCTTCCGGCAAAAGCTGGAAGCGGCCAGGAAGCTGGACCACCTGGGGGTATCGGCGGTGGAAACGCCCAAATTATCCCAGGATGAGGCCGATATGCTGCTGATGCGCAGCCTGTGCAGCACGGTCAAGCGCAGCGCGCTGGCCTGCGAAACGGGCTGGACGGCGGAGGGCGTGGCCCGGGCCTGGGAGGCCGTGAAAAACGCCCGCCAGCCCCGGTTGATCGTTGCGATGCCCCTGACCAGCGCCCAGCTGGAATATATGTGCCATTTGAAGCCCCCCAAGGCGCTGGAAGTGATCGGACAGCTGGTTGCCCAGGCCAAGGCCGTGTGTGCCGACGTGGAATTTGCCTGCCAGGACGTGACCCGGACCGAACAGCCCTACGCCTTGGACGCCATTCGCGCCGCCGTGCAGGCGGGGGCTACCCGCGTCACCCTGTGCGATTCCGCCGGGCTGAGCCTGCCGGAGGAGCTGGCAGCCTGGGTGCAGGCCGCCCGGGAGGCCGCCGGGGATCATGTGACCCTGGCCGTCCGCTGCGGGAACGAACTGGGCCTGGCCGTGGCCTGCGCCGTTGCCAGCCTGCAGGCCGGGGCGGATGAAATCAAAACCGCCTTTGAGGATGCCACATGCCTGTCCGCCGCCGCCGCCGCCAAGCTGCTGCGGGCCCGGGGGGCCGATCTGCAGTTGGAAAGCGGCGTGGACGTGACCCGGGTGAACCGCACCGCCGGGGAGATCGAAGCGCTGTTCACCGCCGCCGAAGGCAAGCAAACGCCCTTCGACGGCCATGCCTGGTCCGACGCCGGGGAGGCGCTGCTGCCGCCCGACGCCGCCGGCGAAGTATTGGGCGCGGCGGTCAAGGCCCTGGGGTACGAGCTGAGCGAGGATGATATGCTTCACGTACGGGAGGCCATCGACCGGGAAGCCAAGGGCCGGGGCCTGAGCCGGGCCGAATTGGAAGCGCTGATCCTGTCCTCCTCCCGGCAGGTGCCCCCCACCTACCGGCTCAAGAGCTATCTGATCAACAGCGGCAACACCATCACCCCCAGCGCCCACATCACCCTGGATAAGGCCGGAGAAGCGCTCAGCGGCCTGTGCGCCGGGGACGGCCCCATCGACGCCGCCTTCCTGGCCATCGAGCAGATCATTGGCCAGCACTACGAACTGGATGATTTCCAGATCGCCGCCGTGACCCAGAACCGGGAATCCATGGGCGACGCCCTGGTGCGGCTGCGCCACGGCGGAAAGATCTACGCCGGCAAGGGCATTTCCACCGATATCATCGGCGCGGCCATCCGGGCCTATATCAACGCCTTGAATAAAATTGCCTATGAGGAGAAAACGGTATGAAACTGAGCTTTGCCACGGGCAGCTGGCCCTTTTCTCTGGATGAAAGCATTTCCCAAGCCCGGGAAATGCGCTATCAGGGCCTGGAGCTTTCCCAGGAAAGCCTGGCCCGGTTTGCGGCGGCGGGCAATCCCCTGTCCCCCGCCAAAATGATCGAAACGGTGCGGCTGCTCAATGAATCAGACGTCGATATCGCCTGTATCGCCGCCGCCCCGCAGTGGAAAACGGTGGATATCCCCAAATTGATCACCCTGGCCCACGATTTGCGCTGCCCCTTCGTGGCCCTGCCCTTTGATCAGGGCGGCTCAGGCGCGGCGGAAAAAATCGCCCTGCTGCTGCCCGCCGCCGAAAAGGCGGGGGTATCGCTGCTGATCCCCACCGCCGGCGCGTTTGCCGATACTGGCATCCTGAAAACCTTGCTGGACAGCTTCGCCTCCGACTACCTGGGGGCGGTGTGGCAGGTGGCCGACGCGGCGACCGCCGGCAAATCGCCGGAGGATATCGTGACCGACCTGGGGGCGTATATCCGCCACGTGCACCTTGCCGACGCCGTGATTGAAAACGGCCAGGCCGCGCCCAAGCTGCTGGGCGAAGGGGAATTGCCCCTGGCCGACGTATTCGCCGCCCTGCGCTCCATCAGCTTCGACGGGTTTTATTCCTTCGTTTGGCAGCCCGGGGAGGGCGCCTTGGGGCAGGCGGACGTGGTGCTGCCCCACTACGCGGCGCTGGCTCGTTCCCTGGGCAAGGATCCCCGCCAGGCCCGACACCAATTGTATGAAAACAACCGGCACACCGGAAAATACATTTTCAAAAAGGACGTGCTGGTGGATCTGACCTTCTCCAAGCTGCTGGACCGGGTGGTGGAGGAATTCCCCGATCAGTACGCGTTCCGCTATACCACCCTGGATTACACCCGTACCTACGCCGAATTCCGGGACGACGTGGACGAGTGCGCCCGGGCGCTGATGGCCATGGGCGTGCGCAAGGGCACCAAGGTGGCCATGTGGGCCACCAACGTGCCCCAGTGGTACATCGGCTTCTGGGCCACCACGAAGATCGGCGCGGTGCTGGTTACGGTGAATACCGCCTACAAGATCCACGAGGCGGAATACCTGCTGCGCCAAAGCGACACCCACACCCTGATCATGGTGGAGGGCTGGCGGGACGCCGACTATTCCGCCATCATCCGGGAATTGTGCCCCGAATTGGATACCACGCCCTCCGGGGAAGCGCTGCACATCAAGCGCCTGCCCTTCCTGCGCAACATCGTCACCGTGGGCTTTTCCATGAAGGGCTGCGTCACCTGGGAGCAGGCCCTGATGAAGGCCAAGCGAACCCCCAAGGAAGCCCTGATCCGCCGGGCGGACAGCGTGAAGCCCACCGACGTGTGCAACATGCAGTATACCTCCGGCACCACCGGCTTCCCCAAGGGCGTGATGCTGACGCACCACAACATCGTCAACAACGGCAAGTGCATCGGCGACCGGATGGATCTTTCCACCGCCGATCGCATGATGATCCAGGTGCCCATGTTCCACTGCTTCGGCA
>JAFUXH010000136.1 GCA_017470945.1 Clostridia bacterium
GGCGAGTAGCCTTTGGCCCGCTTTACCGGCGCCTGGTCGCCTGCCGCGCCGATCATGAACAGCGCCGCGGCGCCGGGATAGCGCTTTTCCAGTTCGGCGCAGGCAATGCCCGCCAGATCGCCGGACACGCATTTGCCGTCCGCCGCGCCGGTGCCGTCCAGAACGGAGGACTGCACGTTGGCATGAATCAGCAACGCTTTAACCTGTTCCTCCCGTGTCACTTTCAGTACGGTCAGCGTTTTATCGCTGGGGCCATTGCCGCCGCAGCCGATCCACCAGCCCTCGGGCAATTCGATATCCCGGCTGGCCATGACGCTGGTTTCACCCTGGTACAAGGTCAAGTCGCTGTCCTGTGCTTCCTGCTTGGCTTGCCATACCGCCGCGCGGATGGCGTCGCCCAGGGTGCGCTGCAAAAGCGTGCGCTTTTCTTTATCTTCCTCCGTTTTCAGGGCGAAATCCGGCAGGATATGAGGCGCGGAGAAGGTATGCGTTGCCGCCACCCAGACTTGGTTTTTCCCGATGCCAAGTAGTATGGCCGCTTCCTTTTTGATGCGGGCGCATTCCTCATCCGTCAGGGAGGTCATTTCGATGGACACCAGGGCGAAGGGGTTTTCTTCGTCGATGAAAAACACCCGTACATATAAAGGATGCGCCTGCTTCACGAACCCTTCCGTGGGAAAGAAACCTGCGGGGAATTCCATTTCGCAGCGGCCAATTCCGATTTTCATATCCGTCGCCTCCTGCAATCTTGTTTGATCCGGTACACATTTTATCATTTCTGACAGCATCATTATAGCGGGAATGCTTGGCAGCAATCAAACCGTTTTTCGCCGGTATTGTTGCGTAAAATGAAATAATGGAAGGACTTTTGGTCGCCTTCCATCATTTCGTGTCCATTTCTAACTGTCTCTAACTTTGCCGAAGCAATTGATCGCTTGCCCTTTAAAACTTCAGATAGGCTCCTTCCATAGGGGAGGCGGCATGTTCGCTGAACAGGCGCAGCACCCCACTTTCATACTTTCTAGGTTTTGGCTGCCAGCGTGCTTTTCTCTCCAGCAAAACTTGATCGATTTCTTCCGGCGTCTTTCTTTCGCCGTGAATGCCCACAATGGCTAAAATACGTTCTTTTACATCCAACTGGATCAAATCCCCTTCTTCTACCAGGGCGATGGGGCCGCCTGCCTGGGCCTCTGGGCTGCAATGGCCAATGACGGGGCCTGTAGATGCGCCCGAAAAGCGTCCGTCGGTGATCAGCGCGATGGTGCGGCCCAATTCCTGATCCGAGCTGATGGCTTCCGAGGTATAAAACATTTCCGGCATCCCGGAGCCTTGAGGCCCTTCATAGCGGATGAATACCGCGTCCCCGGGCTGCACTCGATGGCGGAGGATAGCGTCGATGGCTTCTTCCTCGCTGTCAAAGGGCCTTGCCCGAAGCACGGCAGAGAACATTTCCTTCGGGCAGGCCGTATGCTTGATCACCGCGCCCAAGGGAGCCAAATTGCCTTTCAGCACGGAGATGGAGCCGTCGGTGCCGATGGGAGAAGCATAGGGGCGGATAATATCCTCTTTTGTCAGGTGAATGCCATATTTTTGATTTGCTTCCTCCAGCCATTTTTGGCAGTGCGCATAGAACCCGTTTTCTTTCAATTCATCCAGGTTTTCTCCCAGCGTTTTGCCGGTCACGGTCATCACGTCCAAATGCAGGTGGGGCCGCAATTCTTCCATAATGGCAGGCACACCGCCGGCATAATAGAAGAATTCCGCGGGCCATTTCCCGGCGGGACGCAGATTGAGCAGGTAATGGGCCCCTCTATGCAGCCGATCAAAGGTGTCGCCATCCATATGAAGGCCCAATTCATGGGCGATGGCCGGCAGGTGCAAAAGACAATTGGTAGAGCCGGAAATAGCGGCGTGTACCAGAATCGCGTTTTCAAAGCTGCTCATGGTCACAATATCCGAAGGACGCAACCCATCATTGGCAAGCTTTACCGCCTGCTGACCGGCCTGGCGGGCATAGCTTAACAGATCCGGGCTGGCGGCAGGCAGCAAGGCGCTTCCGGGCAGGGCCAGGCCCAGGGCTTCCGCCATGATCTGCATGGAGGACGCTGTACCGATGAAGGAGCACGCGCCGCAGCTGGGGCAGGCGTTTTCCTTGGCCCAGCAAAATTTCGCTTCGTCGATTTCGCCCCGTTCATACTGGGCGGAATACATGCCCAGCTGCTCCAGGGTCAACAATTCCGGCCCCGCATTCATCACGCCGCCCGGCACCATAACGGAGGGAATGTTCAGACGTAGCATCCCCATCAGGCTGCCGGGCATTCCTTTATCACAGCTGGCGATCAATACGGCCCCGTCAAAGGGCGTAGCGCACGCGTGGATTTCGATCATATTGGCGATCATTTCCCGGCTGGCCAGGGAAAAATTGATGCCGTCCGTGCCCTGACTTTCCCCATCGCACATGTCTGTACAGAAATACCGGGCCCCATGGCCGCCCGCTTCGGCCGCTCCCTGCCGCGCGGCTTCCACCAGCTGATCCAAATGGCCGGAACCGGGATGGCTGTCGCCGAAGGTGCTTTCGATGATGATCTGCGGCTTGCTCAAATCCTCTTTCTTCCAGCCGGTGCCCAGGCGAAGCGGATCCAGTTCAGGAGCGTGCGCGCGCATTTTTTGACTAATCAGGGCCATACCAATTCCTCCCTCTGGTATATCCTTCAATGACATCATACCATGAAAGCGGCCCGCATTACAAACCGTTTTTTTCGTTCTTTATTTCGCGATACGCAACAATAGCATACCGATATACGTTAGCAATTTGTGACTTTTGGTAAATTTTCTCCTGCGATTGACATTTTACTGAACAAAAGCTATAATTATTGCAGAAACCAGAATAATGAACATAAAGAGGGGATATTCATGGAGCTGAAATATATCCGTGAATTAGTATCTTTAGCGGAAACAGGCAGTTATTTTGAAACGTCAGAAAGATTATTCATCACAACTTCTTCTCTCTCCCGCCAC
>JAFUXH010000137.1 GCA_017470945.1 Clostridia bacterium
GGAGGCGCAGCTTGGCCTGTATGCTCCTCAGAATAATTTGAACTTGGGAACGGACAACGCCTGCACCTTCGTTTCCGCCCAGTAAGCGTTGGAGCGTGAAAAGCATGGAATTAAGGCGAGTAAAGAAAAAAATCAGGATATGGGCCGCCGTCGCCGCCGTCGTGCTGGTGCTGCTGACGGCGGTGAACGTGCTCACCAGCGTGGTGTTTTACGACGCGGTGAGCACTGTGCTGGGCCATACGACCACAGTTCTCGTCAGCGGCGGAGAGGACAGCCGGTTTGTAAAGGATTACGCAACCAAAGCGGAGGCTGTGGCAAACGGCAATGAAACCTCCGTGATGCTGTGTCGGGAGGGCAGCGTGCTTTTGAAAAATCAGAATGCCGCGCTTCCCATGACGAATGAACGCCGTGTCACGGTATTTGGCAAAAATTCCGTTGCACTGGCCTACGGCGGCAGCGGCTCCGGCGGCGGCGTCACGGCGGAAATAGACCTGATGGACAGCCTGGCGGCGGCGGGCTTTGAAGTGAACCCGACGCTGACGGCGTTTTATCGGGACGACGCCCGCTCCGGCCCCGGACGCAGCGATAATCCCTCCGATCTGGACAGCGGCAGCGTTGTGACCCTGGACGAGGGCGAAACGCCCCTGGCCAGCTATTCCGATGCGGAATGGACTTCCTGCGCCGATTACAGTGACGCGGCCATCATCGTGATCACCCGCATCGCGGGCGAAGGCTTTGATATGCCCAGGGAAGAGAGCGGGGCCCATTCCCTGCAGCTGAGCGAAAACGAGCGTCAGCTCATCGACCGGGTGGCGGGGATGGATTTTGGCCGGGTGATCGTGCTGATCAATACCGCCACAACGATGGAACTCAAGGAACTAAAGGAGGACGAGCGTATCGGCGCCGTCCTGTGGATCGGCTTCCCGGGCGGCGTGGGCGTGACTGCCGTGGGCGAATTGCTGCGCGGCGAAACCAACGCGGGCGAAAAAATCAGCCCCTCCGGGCGCACTGTGGATACCTGGGCGGCGGATTTTACCCACAGCCCTGTCTGGCCCAATTTCGGCGCGGCTTTGGGCGGCGACGCCTATAAGCTGGCCACCGTGGATGCGCGGACGGGCCGAAGCAAGCTGCTGGATGAAACCGTCTATTTCACCGACTACGAGGAAGGCATTTATGTGGGCTACCGTTACTGGGAAACCGCCGACGCGGAGGCGCAGGCGGGGAATTACCCCGGCTTTGTGTATGAAGACGAGGTGGTGTTTCCCTTCGGCTACGGCCTGAGCTATACCACGTTTGAATGGGAGATGGAAAACGCTCTGGAGGGCTTTGCCTGGGAAAAGGACGGCTCCCTGACCCTGAACGTCCGCGTCACCAACACGGGGGATTATCCCGGAAAAGACGTGGTGGAATTGTATGTGACCCCGCCATGGTACGGGAAGAAGAATGCGGACGGCACGGTCAGCGGCATTGAAAAGGCGGCGAAAACGCTGGTAGGCTTTGCCAAGACGAAGGAATTGGCCCTCGGCGAAAACCAGACGGTGTCCCTCACCGTGGACAGCCCCTATCTCTTTGCCTCTTATGACTGCTATGACGCGAACGGCAACGGCTTTACTGGCTATGAGGCGGAGAAGGGCGAATACCTGCTTTCCGTCAGCCGGGACGCGCACACGCCTGTCCTGACCGTATCCACGGTCCTGAATGAGGACCTTCGCTGGGAGGAAACGGAAAACCGCTTTACAGGGGACGTGGACCGGGAACTGAAGGAATTTTTGTCCAGAGCTGATTTCACGGGTACCTGGCCGCAGACCCGGACCGACGAAGAAAAAATCGTGGAAAGCGAATGGGCGGAAGCCATCAAGAGCACCGACACGCCTGCCAATCGGCCAAAGATGGCGGATACTTTGCCCGTCACCGGCGCGGAAAACGGCGTCATGTTCCCGGAAATGGCGGGCCTTTCCTATGACGATCCCAAGTGGGATACGTTCATGGATCAGCTGACCGTGGAGGAAATGACGGGGCTGATCAACAACGGAGCATTCCATACTCAGGCCATCACCCGGCTGCAGGTGCCCCAGACCACCTCCTCCGACGGGCCGGCGGGCTTTACCAATTTCATGGGCGCGCCGGAAATCTACGATACCTGCGTGTACCCCTGCGAGGTGGTCGTGGCTTCTGCCTGGAATGAGACGGCCGCCTATCAGATGGGCCTTTCCGTGGGCAACGAAGCCCTGGCGGGCAACGAAAAAGGCGACGGCGCGCCCTACAGCGGCTGGTATGCCCCGGGACTGAACCTGCACCGCTCGCCCTTCTGCGGACGGAATTTTGAGTATTATTCCGAGGACAGCTTCTTAAGCGGACGCATGACCGCCTCCATCGTGGAGGGATGCGGGGAAAAGGGCGTGTTCGTGACCATGAAGCACTTTGCCCTCAACGAGCAGGAAACGCATCGGGCTATCCACGGGGTATTGACCTGGGCCACGGAGCAGTCCATCCGGGAATTGTACTTAAAGCCCTTCGAGCTTGCGATCCATGCCGTGCAGGAGCAATCAGAGGCGGATGGCCGGGTGACCCCGATGGCGGTCATGTCCTCCTTCAATCGGATCGGCGACACCTGGACGGGCGGGGACTGGCGGCTTTTGACGGGCGTACTGCGGGAGGAATGGGGCTTTGAGGGGCTGGTGATCAGCGATTTCAACACCTGCTCCCACATGATCGAGCGCAATATGTTTTACGCCGGGGGAGACCTGGACCTGCAGATCCTGGGCGTGCAGTGGAGCCCCGATCCCGATTCCCCAACTGATATGACGGTGACGCGGCAGGCTGCCAAAAACATCCTGTATGTGGTGGCCAACAGCAACGCCGTGCGAGGCGAATTCCGCATACAGCGCCCCCTGTGGCAGAGGCTTTTGTGGATCGGGAGCGGCGCGATCCTGGTGCTGCTTGCCCTGCGGATCATTTGGCTGCTGATCCAAAAACGCAGGATGGCGGCCTGATTATGACAGGGAAAGGCGAGGTTATGACAAACCTCGTCTTTTCTTTTTCCAACGTGCTATGCTGTATCTATCAAAAGGGCGTGAGCCCGAAATAATAAGGAGGATTGACCATGAAAAAACTGACTGCCATCGTGCTGGCCCTGTGCCTGCTGGGCGTGTGCGCC
>JAFUXH010000138.1 GCA_017470945.1 Clostridia bacterium
AGCCTGCTGATCTACTATAAATACGCGGGCTTTTTCGCCGCGGCGCTCGGCCTTTCGTGGGCGGCCCCGGCGCTGCCGCTGGGCATTTCATTTTTCACGTTCCAGGGCTTATCCTACGTGATCGATATGCGCAGGGGGCAGGAGGAGCCCGGCAGCCTGCTGGACGGCTGTTTGTACATCTGCCTGTTCCCCCAATTGGTGGCGGGGCCCATCGTACGCTGGGGGGATATCCGGGGGCAGATGCGGAACCGGCGCGTCACCTGGGACGGCCTGGCCCGGGGCTTTCAGCGGTTCATTCCGGGGCTGGCCAAAAAGGTGCTGCTGGCCGACACCCTGGGGATGCTGGCCGACGCCGCCTTTGCCTGCCCGGACGCGCGGCGGGGGCGGCTGTTCGCCCTGCTGGGCATCACTGCCTTCTGCCTGCAACTGTACCTGGATTTCTCCGGCTACTCCGATATGGCCATCGGCCTTGGCGCCATGCTGGGCTTTTCCTTCCCGGAAAATTTCGATCACCCCTTCCGCAGCGCGTCCATGCGGGAATTCTGGCGGCGGTGGCATATCACGCTGTCCCGCTGGTTCCGGGATTACGTGTACATCCCCCTGGGCGGCAGCCGGCGGGGGGCGGGCCGCACCGCGGTCAACCTGATCGTGGTATTCGCCCTCACCGGGCTGTGGCACGGCGCGGGATGGACGTTCCTGCTGTGGGGGCTGTGGAACGGCCTGTTCGTGGTGCTGGAGAGGCGATGGCTCCGGGTCGATTCCTGGCCCCGGTGGGCCGCCCATCTGTACGCCCTCGCCGCCGCAGCCCTGGGCTTTATCCTGTTCCGGGCCGATTCGGTTCCCGCCGCCTGGCGCTACGCCGTCAGCCTGTTCTGCGGCCCCGCCTCCTCCGCGGCCCTGGCCGGCCTGCGCCTGGCCCTGACGCCGGATGTGGCGCTGGCCCTGATCGCCGCCGTGCCGGTGAGCCTGGGGCTGAAGCCGCCCCTGCCGGAGGGCGCCGCCCGCGCCGTCTGCCTGGCGCTGCTGATCCTGTGCGGGCTGTCCATCGTGGCGTCGGGGTATCACCCCTTTCTGTATTTCCGGTTTTAAGGAGGAGCGCGCATGAAAAAAGGATTTGTGATCCTGTGCCTTCTCCTGCTCCTTTTGCCCCTGCCTGGCATGCTGCGGGCCGGCGGCGCGTGGCTGCGAAGCGATCGGGACCAGGCGGTTGCCGACGCCGTCGGCTTCCGGGGGGCGATCACCGCCCTGCACGCCGATCTCCTGCGCCTCGTCGGCATGAGCGGCAGCGATCAGGTAGCGCTGGGGAAAAAGGGCGTTTTGTACCTGCGGGAAACCCTGGCCGAGGCGGCGGGAGCCGACGCGCTGACGGAGGCGGACATCGACGCCATCGCCCAGACCCTGAAGGCCTGGGACGACGCGCTGCGAGCCCGGGGGGCTTACCTGATCTTCCTGTGCGCGCCCAACAAGGCCAATATCAGGACCGACGAACTGCCCTTCTACGCTTCCCACCACGCCACGGAAAGCGGCCTGGAAAAGCTGCAGCAGCGATTGCGGGCATCCGGCGTTCGATACATAGACGCGAAAGCCATCCTGGCCAAGGCCGATCAGCCGGTGTATCACCGCACCGACACCCACTGGAACGACGAAGGCGCGGCGTTGGTCTACCGGGCGCTGATGGCAGCGCTGCCCGACGCCGCCTGGCAGGATTATTCCGACGCCGCGCAGGAAGAAATTTCCCTGCTGGGGGATTTGACCGAGCTGATCTACCCCGAAAACGGGCCCCGGGAGCAGGCGACCCAGCGGGTGATCCCCCGAACGTACCGGGTCAAAGGAACCATGCGCACCACCATGGATCTGCGCATCGAAACCGCCTGCGATCAAAACGATCTGCGCGTGATCATGCTGCGGGATTCCTTCGCCAACGCCCTGTTCCCCTACCTGGCCAACAACATCGGCTCCCTGCGCATGATCCGCGCCGCCCAATGGCAGGACGCCTATTGGCAGCAGGGCACGGACGCGGTGATCCTGGAAATCGCCGAAAGGAACCTGTCGTCGCTGCTGGGCGGGGACCCCTGATTTGACGGGGCGGGCCGCCTTTGGTATAATAAAGAAACAGCCGGAAAAGAAAACCGCATAAAAACCGGCTGCGGAGGAAACGATGAAGAAAAAACTGTGCGCGGCGCTGTTCGCCCTGCTGTTGCTGACCGCCGGCATCGCCCAGGCGGCGGCCCCCCTGACGGCGGCGGATTTTGAACTGACGTACGCCGGCGCCGCCTATACCCTGGGCGCCGACCCCGCGGCGCTGCTTGCCGCCATGACCGCCCGGGACGGCGCGGCCCCGGAAGTGATCGAGGCGGACAGCTGCATATTCACCGGTAAGGACAAGGAATTTTACGGGGCGGAATTGGTGCTGGGCACCTACCCCACCGGCAAAAACGGCGGCGATCAATTGGAAACCATCGTGATCACCGCCGTCGACATCCCGACCGCCCGGGGCGTGGGCGTGGGCAGCGCCCGGGATCAGGTGACGGCCGCCTACGGCCCGGGGCTGGAGGATTACGACACCCTGCTTTACGCCATCCATACGCCTTATGAAAGCCCGACTCTGATTTTCCAGTTCGATTTGGACAGCGATACCGTCGTCGCCGTGATGCTGATGGCGTGCAGCGCCTGACGCGCGGCCAAAGGAGGGGATATATCGATGCTGCGGATCGGTCAATTTACGGATACCTTTCTGCCCGTGGTGGACGGGGTGGGCCGGGTGGCCCTGGCCTATGCTGAAACGCTGTGCAAAATGAATCATCAGGTCACCGTGGTCGCCCCCATGTACGATACGGGCTACCGGGGCGGCTATCCCTTTGAGCTGGTGGATTTTGTGGGCATGACGCTGCCGGGCATGAAGCAATACAAGGCCGGCGAAGCGCCGCTGGATTCCCACTACCGCCAGCGGATGCGCATGATCCCCCTGGATATCGTGCACGCCCACAGCCCCTTCACCGCCGGCAGCGAGGCGCTGCGCCTGGCTGTGCTGCGGAAGATCCCGCTGGTGGCCACCTTCCATTCCAAATACTACGATGATTTTCTGAAAACCACCAAATCGGAGGCGCTGGCGAAGGCCGGGGTCAAATTTGTGGTGGATTATTACGAGCGGTGCGACGAGGTGTGGGCGGTGGGCCAAGCCACGGCGGACGTGCTGCACGAATACGGCTACGAAGGGGAAATCGTGGTGATGCCCAACGGGGTCACCCTCCGCACGGCGGATCAGGATGCCGTCACCGAGGTGGAACGCCGCTGGGGCCTGAAAAAGGAGCCCATGATCCTGTTCGTGGGCCAGATGAACTGGAAAAAGAACATCCTGCGGGTGCTGGAAGCCTGCGCCCTGCTGAAAAAGGAAAACAAAAGATTCCAGCTGGTGCTGGCCGGTCAGGGCCCCGATCTGAAGGAAATCGAAAAAAAGATCTACGCGCTGGATCTGGGCGACCGGGCCCACCTGGCGGGCCACATCACCGATACCCGCATCCTGGACGGGCTGTACAGCCGGGCCACGGTGTTCGCCTTCCCCTCCCTGTACGATAACGCCCCCATGGTGGTGCGGGAAGCCGCTGTGATGGGCACCCCCGCCGTGATGGTGCGGGGCAGCAGCGCCGCCGAAATCATCACCCACGGGGAAAACGGCTTCCTGTGCGAGGATGACAGCGCCGACCTGGCCCAGGTGCTGGGGGGGATCCTGAGCGACCCGGACATGGTGCGGCAGGTGGGCGACCGGGCCCGGGAAACCATCCCCGTGCCCTGGGACGCCATCATCGCCACGGCGGTGGAGCGCTACGAGCGCCTGATCGCCCTGGGGCGGGAAGGCAAGCTGCCCAAAAAATATCTGCGGGTGATCTGATTCATGAAAATCGCGCTGGCATCCGCCCGCTTCGTCAATAGCGACGTGGAGGGCAACCTGCAAAGGATCGAGCGGGCCATGGCGGGCGTTCGGGGCAAAGCCGACCTGATCTGCTTTGGGGAAACCTTTTTGCAGGGATTTGACGCGCTGTGCTGGCAATATGAAAAGGACCGGCACGTGGCTGTTCCCCGGGAGGGGGAGGTGATGGCCCGCCTGGCCGCCCTGACCCAGCGATACGGCGTCGACCTGGGCCTTGGCTACATTGAACGGGCGGAAGAAAAGCTGTATTCCTCCTATATTGTTCTGGTGAAGGGTCAAACGGCGCACACGTACCGGCGCATCTCCCGAGGCTGGAAGGAATTCCGAAAAACAGACGGCCACTATGCCGAGGGCGATTCCGTTTCCGCCTTTTCCTATGGGGGCCACACCGTCACCGTGGCGCTGTGCGGCGATTTGTGGGATATGCCCGACCGTTTCCGGTGCGATGATCTGCTGCTCTGGCCGGTATACGTCGATTATTCCGCAGCGGAATGGCAGCGGGAAATCGGCGGCTATGCCCGTCAGGCGGCCCTGGCGTGCCCCTGTACGCTGATGGTCAATTCCCTCAGCGACGATCCCGTGTCCCACGGCGGGGCATGGGTGCTGCGGAATGGGCAGGTGGCGCAAGCCCTGCCCCTGGATACGGAAGGCGTGCTGATCGTGGACCTTCCATAAATCCCTACGCGTCAAAATCTTTTCCCGCCCTGCGCTTGTAAGGCGGGTTTTTGCATGTTATAATAGAAAATGGCCTGATGGGCCCGAAAGAGGGAAACGCATGTTCATTGCCGATGGATGGAAGGATTTTGAGGTGCTCGACACCGGCGCGGGCGAAAAGCTGGAGCGCTGGGGGGCTTACGTGCTGGCGCGGCCCGATCCCCAGGTGATCTGGCCCCGGGCCCAGGAAAAGCTGTGGCAGCGCGCCCAGGCCCACTACACCCGCAGCGACCGGGGGGGCGGCGCCTGGGAATTCCGGGAGAAACTGCCGGATCGGTGGGTCGTCGCCTACGGGGATCTGAAATTTTACGTGCGGCCCACCGGCTTTAAGCACACCGGATTGTTCCCTGAACAGGCGGCCAATTGGGACGCCATGGCCGCCCTGCTGAAAAAACGCCCCGGGGCCCGGGTGCTCAACCTGTTCGCCTATACCGGCGGGGCCACCCTGGCCTGCGCCGCCGCCGGGGCCCACGTGACCCACGTGGACGCCGCCAAGGGCATGGTGCTGTGGGCCAAGGAAAACCGGGAATTATCCGGCCTGCCGGAAAGCAGCTTCCGCTTTATCGTGGAGGACGCCTTGGCTTTCGTGAAGCGGGAGATCCGCCGGGGCAGCCGCTACGACGGCGTGGTGATGGACCCCCCCAGCTACGGCCGGGGGCCCACCGGCGAAGTGTGGAAGCTGGAAAACGAATTGTACAACCTGGCCGCCACCTGCGCCCAGGTGCTGAGCGACGACCCGCTGTTTTTCCTGATCAACAGCTACACCACCGGCTTTCAGCCCGCCGTGCTGCAGAATATCCTGGGCAAAACGGTGGCCGCCCGTTTCGGCGGCGTCATCGATTCCCAGGAATTGTGCCTGCCCGTGCGCTCCGGCGGGGTGCTGCCCTGCGGGGCCACCGGAAGGTGGCTGGGCAGCCGGTAAACGCAGCCCCGAACGCATCAACATCAAACCGCGGATGCTTCCGCGCAGAAATACAGGGCGGGACGTCAGCCGCCCGCTGGAGGTATCACCATGGAAAAACCCACCATCCTCTACGAGGACAATCACGTGATCGTAGCCGTCAAGCCCCAAAACCTGCTGACCCAGGGGGACGAGACCGGCGATGAAAACCTGCTGGACCAGGTGAAGGCATACGTGAAGGAAACCTATCATAAACCGGGAGAAGCCTACATCGGCCTGGTGCACCGGATGGACCGGCCGGTGGGGGGGCTGTTGGTGTTCGCCCGCACCAGCAAGGCGGCGGCCCGCCTCAGCGAGCAGGTGCGCACCCACGAGCTGAGCCGTCAATACGTCTGTATCGCGGAGGGGGAAGCCCCCGATCAATTCACCTATGTGGATTACCTGAGCAAAGATTTGGAAAAGAATAGGGTCACCGTGCTGCCCCCTTACCTCAAGCTGCAGGGCAAGGAAGCCATCCTGCACGGCCGCACCATCGCCCGGCGGGACGGGCTGAGCCTGGTGACCATCCAATTGGAAACCGGCCGCGCCCATCAGATTCGGGTGCAGATGCAGCACGGCGGCAACCCCCTGTGGGGCGATCACCGCTATGGCAACGGCAAGGGCAGGGAGCAGATCGCCCTGTGGGGCATGCGGCTGAGCTTTACCCACCCCGTCACCAAGGAGCAGATGCTGTTCATCGCTCCCGTGCCGGAGGAAAAGCCCTGGCTGTATTTTGAAAGGGAATTGAGGGGGCTTGAAACCATCTGGCCGCAGATCAAGCCCATCATGGCCCGGGAATAACGCGCGGAGGATCGGCATGAGCAACCCTGTCACCTTTGAATTACTGCACACCTGCAAGCAATCCGGCGCCCGGCTGGGCGTGCTGCACACGCCCCACGGGGATATCCCCACCCCCATTTACATGCCCGTGGGCACCCAGGCCACGGTAAAGGCCATGACGCCCCGGGAAATGGAGGAAATCGGCGCCAAGATCATCCTGAGCAACACCTACCACCTGCACCTGCGCCCCGGGGAGGATATCATCCGGGAGGCCGGCGGGCTGCACACCTTCATGGATTGGCACCGCCCGGTGCTCACCGACAGCGGCGGCTTCCAGGTGTTTTCCCTGGCGGGCCTGCGCAAGATCAGCGAGGAGGGGGCCGCCTTCCGCAGCCACCTGGACGGCAGCAAGCAGTTCATCAGCCCCGAGGTATCGATGGATATCCAGCAGGCCCTGGGCAGCGATATCGCCATGGCCTTCGACGTGTGCTCCCCCTATCCCTGCGACCGCAAAACCGCCGAGGAGGCCATGCACCGCACCCACCGCTGGGCCCAGCGCTGCAAGAAGCACCATACCCGCGCCGATCAGGCGCTATTTGGCATCGTGCAGGGGGCTTTTTACGAGGATCTGCGCGTGGAATCGGCCAAGACCCTGGCCGATATGGATTTCCCCGGCTACGGCATCGGCGGCCTGAGTGTGGGCGAGCCCAAGCCGGTGATGTATGAGATGCTGGAAAAAATCGAGCCCCATCTGCCCAAAAATAAGCCCCGTTACCTGATGGGCGTGGGCACCCCCGATTGCTTCCTGGAGGGCGTGCTGCGGGGCGTCGATATGTTCGACTGCGTGCTGGCCACCCGCATCGCCCGCAACGGAACGTGCTTTACCAAGCACGGCCGCCTGGTGGTGCGCAACGCCGCCTACGCCCGGGATTTTACGCCCATCGAGGAGGGGTGCGATTGCTACGCCTGCCAGCACTTCTCCCGGGCCTACGTGCGCCATCTGCTGAAGGCCGACGAGATCACCGGCGGGCGGCTGACCTCCATCCACAACCTGCGCTTCCTGATCCGCATGATGGAGGAGATCCGCCAGGCCATCCTGGAGGACCGTTTCCTGGATTACCGCCGGGAATTCTACGAACGATACGATATGACCAGGAACTTTTGATCGCATGGACACCGCCGGAAAAACCCGCGGTGTCCACATTTCTATTCCGGCGAAAGGCACACACTATGAAACTGTTATTTGAAATGGACAAAAAGGATTACGGCGCCTGCACCCGCGTGACCGCGCGGCCGTCCGCCAGGAGCATCATCATCCGGCACGGAAAAATCGCCATGATCCACAGCCTGAAATACGATATCTATAAATTCCCGGGCGGGGGCATTGAGGCGGGCGAAACCCCGGTGGCGGCCATGATCCGCGAGACCCGGGAGGAAGCGGGCCTGAACGTGCTGCCGGAAACGATCCGGGAATACGGGTATGTGCACCGCATTCAGAGAAGCGACAAGGACCCCGACGAATGCTTCCTCCAGGAGAATTATTACTATCTTTGCGAAGCGGAGGAGCGCCCCGTGCCCCAAAGCCTGGATGATTACGAGGCGAGGGAAGCTTACACGCTGACGTGGGTCGACCCTTTCGAAGCGATCCGGAAAAACCGCCGCGTGATCAACAGCCCGTACAATCCCGCAATGTTCGAGCGGGAAGCCCGGGTGCTCGAATGCCTGCTGGCCGATCATCTTCTGTAAAAAAAGAAGGGCCCGAGGCCCTTTCAGGTTGTCGAAAAAGTGTTTTCGACAACCTGCGAATCAAAGTGGAATCAGGATTCCGCTTTGATTCGGAACATCCATTTCCTGCAAAAATGGGTTTTCGC
>JAFUXH010000139.1 GCA_017470945.1 Clostridia bacterium
CCACACCGACGATTGCTCCCTGATGGCCTGGGGCTACAACCCCTTCATCACCGAGCAGAGCCCCTATCACGGCGCGTATCTGGCGGTGGTGGAATCGGTGTGCAAGCTGATCGCCTCCGGCGCTTCATTTGAGGATGTGTATCTGACCTTTCAGGAGTATTTTGAAAAGCCCGGCGCCGATGGGAAGCGCTGGGGCAAGCCCCTGGCGGCGCTGCTTGGCGCGTTCGAGGCTCAAATGCAATTGGGCATCGGCGCCATCGGCGGCAAGGATTCCATGAGCGGCTCCTTTGAAAAGCTGGATGTGCCGCCCACCCTGGTTTCCTTCGCCGTGACTACCGGCAAAACCGGCGAGATCGTATCGCCGGAATTCAAGCAGGCGGGCCATCCCGTGGTGCTGCTCAAGCCGGAAAGGGATGAAAATGGCCTGCCGGTAACGGAATCGCTGCTTTCCCTGTTCCGGCAGGTGAACGATCTCATGCGCAGCGGAAAAGCGGTGGCTTGCTATACCCCCGGTTTGGGCGGCGCGGCCGAGGCCGTGATGAAAATGGGCTTTGGTAACGGCTTGGGCTTTGATTTTGACGCCTCCATGACGCTGCGGGAGCTGTTTGGCTATCAATACGGCGCGTTCATCCTGGAATTGACGGAGGAAGCTCCGGTGGGCGTGCCCCTGGGTCGGATCAACGATCGGGGAACGCTGACCTGGCAGGGCGAAAGCGTGGATGCCGCCACGCTGCTGCGCCTGTATGAGGATCGGCTGGAAGGGGTATATTCCTGCAACATTCCAGATCGGAAGGGGAAGGTGGAGGATTTCGTATACGAAGCCAAAGCCTATCCCACCCCCGCCGTCAAGCATGTACGGCCCCGGGTACTGATCCCCGCTTTCCCTGGCACCAACTGCGAGTATGACAGCGCCAAGGCGGTGCGGGACGCCGGGGCGGAGCCGGAAATCATGGTGATCAACAACCTGACCGCCGATGGCATCGCCCGCAGCGTGGATGCTTTCGCCCAGGCGCTGCGGGACGCCCAGATGATCTTCATCCCCGGCGGCTTCTCCGGCGGCGACGAGCCAGACGGCAGCGGCAAATTCATTACCGCTTTCTTCCGCAACGCGGCGGTCAAGGAAGGGGTCACGGCTCTGCTGGAAAAGCGGGACGGCCTGATCTGCGGTATCTGCAACGGTTTCCAGGCGCTGATCAAATTGGGCCTGGTGCCGTACGGCAAAATCATCGATACCGATGAAAGCTGCCCCACCCTGACCTTCAATACCATCGCCCGACATCAAAGCCGCATCGTGCGCACCCGGATCGCATCCAATAAATCTCCCTGGCTGCAATTGACACAGGTGGGGGATATCTACAGCGTGCCCATTTCCCATGGGGAGGGCCGGTTTTACGCCAGCGAGGAGCTGATCCGCACCCTGGCAAAGAACGGCCAGATCGCCACCCAGTATGTGGACCTGGACGGCCGCGCCACCACCGACGTGCATTTCAACCCCAACGATTCCATGTACGCCATCGAGGGCATCACCTCCCCCGACGGCCGGGTGTTCGGCAAGATGGGGCACAGCGAGCGCGTGGGGAAGGGCCTGTACCAGAACGTACCCGGAAATTATGATATCCGCATGTTCGAAGCGGCGGTGAAATATTTCCGCTGACCGGAAAAACAGGGAGAGAAGGAACCATGGCATATTTATCCGATATCGAAATCGCCCAGGCCGGCAAAATGCAGCCCATCCTGGAAATTGCCCGGCGCGCTCACATCGATGAAAAATACGTGGAGCAATACGGCCGCTACAAGGCCAAGATCGACCCTGCTTTGCTCAAGGAAACCGACCGGCCCGACGGCAAATTGGTGCTGGTGACGGCCATCACTCCTACCCCCGCCGGGGAGGGAAAAACCACCACCACCATCGGCCTGGCCGACGGCTTACGCCGCATCGGCAAGGATGTTACTGTGGCTTTGCGCGAGCCCTCCCTGGGCCCGGTGTTCGGCGTCAAGGGAGGCGCAGCCGGCGGCGGATACGCCCAGGTGGTGCCCATGGAAGATATCAACCTGCACTTCACCGGGGATTTCCATGCCATCGGCGCGGCCAACAACCTGCTGGCCGCCATGCTGGATAACCACATTCAGCAGGGCAACGCCCTGGGCATCGACGTCAAGAAAATCACCTGGAAGCGCTGCGTGGATATGAACGATCGGCAGCTGCGCTTCATCGTGGACGGCCTGGGCGGACGGGTAAACGGCACGCCACGAGAGGATGGCTTCGACATCACCGTGGCCAGCGAGATCATGGCTGTGTTCTGCCTGGCCAGCTCCATTACCGATCTGAAAGAGCGGCTCAGCCGCATCATTGTGGGCTATACCTACGATGACCGCCCCGTGACGGCGGGGGATTTGAAGGCCGTAGGGGCTATGACCGCTCTGCTGAAGGACGCGCTGAAGCCCAACCTGGTGCAGACCTTAGAGGGCACCCCCGCCTTCGTGCACGGCGGGCCCTTCGCCAACATCGCCCACGGCTGCAATTCCGTGATGGCCACCCGTCTGGCCCTGAAAATGGGGGATTACACCGTCACCGAAGCGGGCTTCGGCGCCGATCTGGGCGCGGAAAAATTCCTGGATATCAAATGCCGCATGGCGGGCCTGACCCCCGACGCAGTGGTGATCGTGGCCACGGTGCGGGCACTGAAAATGCACGGCGGGTTAGATAAAAAACAATTGGGCAGCGAAGATCTATCCGCCCTGGAAAAGGGCATTCCCAATCTGCTGCGCCACGTATCCAACATCAAACAAGTGTATCATCTGCCCTGCGTGGTGGCGGTCAATCGTTTCCCCACCGATACCGACGCGGAGATCGATTTCATCATTGGGAAATGCCGGGAATTGGGGGTCAACACCGTGCTGTCCACCGTGTGGGCAGAGGGCGGCAAGGGCGGCGAAAGCCTGGCTCGGGAGGTTGTGCGCCTGTGCGAGGAAGAAAAGGGCAGCTTCACCTTCAGCTATGATCTGGATGGCACCATCGAGGACAAGATCAACGCCATCGTGCGTCGGGTGTATGGAGGCAGCGGCGCTGCCATCCTGCCCGCCGCCCGGAAGCAGATGGAGCAATTGACCGCCCTGGGCTTCGACCGGCTGCCCGTGTGCGTGGCCAAGACCCAGTACAGCTTTTCCGACGACCCTTCAAAGCTGGGCGCGCCGGAGGATTTCACCGTTACCGTCAAGCAGGTGAAGGTATCCGCCGGGGCGGGCTTCCTGGTGGTGCTCACCGGCGATATCATGACCATGCCGGGCCTGCCCAAAGTACCCGCAGCCGAAAAGATCGACGTGGATGAGAATGGCAGGATCTCCGGCCTGTTCTGAGCGGACACATGCAAAATCAACGCTGATTCTGTGGATCTAAATTCTTTTTCATCCAGCGGTATTCCGCCGTTTCATACCCATGCTTGGGGTAAAACAGGGCCGATTCCCAATAATGCGCGGGATCGCCCATGTGGACCACCGCTTCCTTTGCGCCATGGGCACGGGCAAATTGCTCCGCTGTTGCCAGCAATTGACTGCCGATGCCCTGGCGCTTTGCGTTTGCTTTCACATAAAACCGGCGCAGGCGGGCGCTTTCCCCGTTGATCTGCACCCCAATGCAGCCGATCACCCGATCATCGTCGCTCAGCGCCAGAAAGAATCCATCGCCCTGCTGCAGGTAATTGGCGGATACATCCAATAAATCCTCATTCAGGCGGGGCACGCAGCCCAGGGCGTCTTTGGCCTGCAAAACCAGGAAGATCATGTCATCCCGATAGCGGGGATCGAAGGAAATAATGCGCATACGATATCCTGCTCCTTGCGTCGATGATGGGCCATTATAGCAAAATGGAAAAAAGAATGCAAGCTGTCAAGGAAAAATGCTTGACAAATGGGAAATAACGTGTATAATACTGCTGTCAAGGGGAAATCCTTGACAGGAGGGCGTCATGGAACGGGAAGACATGTCGGCCATGGAACGGAAGGTATCGCTTTCCATGCTGCTGGCGTTCTACGGGGATATGCTGACGGAGAATCAGCGGGAAATGGCGCGGCTCTATTGGGAAGAGGATTTTACTTTGGCGGAAATCGCCCAGCAGTTTGCCGTCAGCCGCCAAAGCGTGCACGATACGGTGAGCCGCACCGAAAAGCAGCTGGAAGGTCTGGAAGAGAAGCTGGGGCTTCGCCGCCGCTTTCAGCGCATGGAGGAGGGCCTGCAGGCCGCGGAAAGGGAACTAAGCCTGGTGCGCCCCACCCCCGAAACGAGCAAGCATCTGCAATCGGCACGCGGGTATATCGCCGCGCTGCTGGATCAGGAGGAAGAGTAAATGGCATTTGAAGGCCTTTCCGACAAACTTCAAAATGCATTCAAAAAGCTGACGGGAAAGGGCAAGCTGACGGAGCAGAACATCAAGGACGCCATGCGGGAAGTGCGCATGGCCCTGCTGGAAGCCGACGTCAACTACCTGGTGGTGAAGGATTTCATCAAAAAGGTCACCGAGCGCTGCATCGGCGCGGAGATCCTGGCCAATTTGAACGCCGGCCAGCAGGTGATCAAGATCGTCAACGAGGAACTGACCGAGCTGATGGGCGGCAGCAACGCCAAACTGACTTGGTCCTCCTCAGTGCCGACGATTTACATGCTCTGCGGCCTGCAGGGCGCCGGTAAAACCACCATGGCGGCCAAACTGGCGGGGCTGCTGACCAAGCAAGGCAAAAAGCCCATGCTGGCAGCCTGCGATATTTACCGTCCCGCCGCCATCAAGCAATTGCAGGTGGTGGGCGAGCAGGTGGGCGTGCCGGTATTCGAAAAGGGCACCCAGAGCCCGGTAAAGACCGCCAAAGAAGCCATCGAATACGCCCGGTATTATGGCCGGGATGTGCTGATTGTGGATACCGCCGGCCGGCTGCACATCGATGAAGCACTGATGCAGGAGCTGCAGGAAATCAAGGCTACCATCCGGCCACAGGAGATTCTGCTGGTGGTGGACGCCATGACCGGCCAGGACGCGGTGAACGTGGCCAAAACGTTCGATGAAAAGCTGAGCATCGACGGCGTGATCATCACCAAGCTGGACAGCGATACCCGCGGCGGCGCCGCCCTGTCTGTGCGGGCGGTGACGGGCAAGCCCATCAAATTCGCCGGTACGGGCGAAAAGCTGGGGGATATCGAGCCCTTCCATCCCGAGCGCATGGCGTCCCGGATCCTGGGCATGGGCGACATCCTGACGTTGATCGAAAAGGCCACCGAAAGCGCGGACACGGAAGCCCTGGCCAAGCTGAGCGACAAGAAAAAGCCCGGTGATTTTGACCTGAACGACTTCCTGGATCAAATGAAGCAGATCAAAAAGATGGGCCCGCTGCAGAACGTGCTGGGCATGCTGCCGGGCATCGGAAGCAAGCTGAAAAACGTGGAAGTGGATGAAAACGCCCTGAAAAAGCCCGAGGCCATCATCTGCAGCATGACCATGAAGGAGCGCCGGAATCCTTCGATCCTGAACGCGTCCCGCCGCAAGCGTATCGCCGCCGGCGCGGGGGTGACGGTGCAGGATGTGAACGCCCTGATCCGCCAATTCGAGCAGATGCAGAAAATGATGAAGCAGATGATGGGCAACAAAAAGAGCGCCATGCGGGCCCTGCGGAACATGAATCTGCAGTGACCGCGGCGTCCATCCAAAGCAGGTTATCATAGCCATATGATTACCATAGATTACAAACTATTTTAGGGAGGAAACATACCATGGCTGTCAAAATCCGTCTCAAGAGAATGGGCATGAAAAAGCACCCCTTCTATCGCATCGTCGTCGCCGACGTGCGCAGTCCCCGCGATGGCCGCTTCATCGAAGAAATTGGCTACTACGATCCCATGAAGCAGCCCGCCGACATCAAGGTGGATAACGAAAAGGCCCAGCAGTGGATGAAGAATGGCGCTCAGCCCACCGAAACCGTTCGGATCCTGCTGAAGAAGTCCGGCGCCATCGAAGGCTGATTGCTGCGTTTCAGCAAAGAAAGGAACATCCATGCGGGAACTCGTCCTATTTCTGGCTCAATCGCTGGTAGATCAGCCGGATGCGGTGCAGGTGATGGAAACCGAAGGCCCTGAAGCCATCATTCTGGAGCTGACCGTGGCGCCGGAGGATATGGGCAAGGTCATCGGCAAGCAAGGGCGCATCGCCAAGGCGATCCGCACCGTGGTCAAAGCGGCGACGGATAAAAATGCCAAGCCGGTGTTCGTGGAAATCCAGTAAATGAAAGCCAGCAATGCAGGGCGGCCAATTGCGTGCCGCCCTTTCTTATTATCTGCGATGGGAGATGGATGCGATCATGCTGTCTGAATTTTTGCTGATCGGGGAAGTGCTGCGGCCCCAGGGGGTCAAGGGGCAGGTGAAGGTGCGGCCAGATACCGATGACCCCGCCCGGTTTCAGGATATCGACCAGGTGTACCTGAAAAAAGGGGAGCAATATACCGCCGTCCCGATCGCCGACGTCAGCGTGCGGGACGATGGGGTGTACCTGCGTTTGCAGGGGGCACAAAGCCGCGACGAGGCGGAAAAGCAGCGGGGATGGATGCTGTATATCGACCGGGCGCACGCCCGGGAATTGGCTGAAAATGAAACGTTTATCTGTGATTTGATCGGCTGCCGGGCCATTGATTTACAAGGGCGGGAAATCGGCCGGGTGACCGACGTGCTGCAGCCGGGGGGAAACGACGTTTATGTGATCAAAACGCCCAAAGGGGAAATGCTGCTGCCCGCGCTGAAGCACGTGGTGCCGTCTATCGACGTGCAACAGGGCGTGATGACGGTAGATGAGAAGCGCCTGCCGGAGGTAGCTGTGTGCAGCTGGGAATAAGCGACACGCAACGGGGAGAGGTGGAATGGAAATCGCAGCTTATCCTTTCACCAGCACGGCAAACATGGAAGAAAATCTGGTATATCGGGCGTGGATCCATTTGGCCGCCTAAGTTGGAGCACGGCTGGTGTGCTTTCATGAATGCGCGCTGTGCAGCTCCCTTCCATAGAAACGGATATTATAGCGCATTGACGCCGTCCGTCATCTTGCCATTTTCCAATACAACGGAATCGGTTGATATCGACTGATTGAAGGGCATTTGCGCAGACAGGTAGCAGAAAACGTCCTGTCTGTCGATTCTGTCGGTCAATCGTTGAGCATGTGCCCCAACGGCGTTTTTTCGATCAAAATTGATACAAGAAAATAAAGTAGAGAACCAAATGTTTTTTGCTTGTGGCTTATTCTGTTTCAGCGATAGATTTTGGGATGGAAGGATGGAGCCATAACCGCACAAGCGTTGATAAAAAAACAGCCACTTAATAAGAATTGATTATGCAAAAGCGAGGTGACAGGCGATCATGACCATCGACATCCTGACGATCTTTCCGGAAATGTTTGAAAGCGTGTTGAATACCAGCATCTTGGGCCGGGCCAGGGCACAGGGACTGATCACCATTGAAGCGACCGATATCCGCCCCTTTTCCACTTCCAAGCATAAGAATACGGATGATTACCCCTACGGGGGCGGCGCGGGCATGCTGATGATGGCGCAGCCCATCGCGGATGCTATGAAATTTATTTGTGAAAAACGAAATGTGCCTTGTGTACAGAACGGTTTAGGCGCAAAACAGGAAACAGAAGAAGATAATACCAAAGTTTGCATTTTAGAGAATGAGTCTATTTTAGAAGAATCCGGTATTTCAAAAAAGAATTTAGTATTTAATGTCGAAAACAATGGGACGAATTCTGAAAACATCCAGACCGTCAAACGGATTTATTTATCGCCGCGGGGAATTCCCTTCACCCAGAAGATCGCGCAATCCCTGTCGCAAGAAGAGCATATCATCCTGCTGTGTGGCCACTATGAAGGAGTGGATCAGCGTGTGTTGGATAAATACATCGATATGGAAATTTCCATCGGTGATTATGTATTGACTGGCGGGGAGCTGGGCGCTATGGTCGTGGCCGACTGCGTGGCCCGCCTGATTCCCGGGGTGCTTGGCAGTGAAGAGAGCCCCCAGGATGAATCCTTTTCCGATGCGGGTTTGCTGGAATATCCCCAATATACAAGGCCGCGGATCTTTGAAGGAATAGAGGTGCCCGAGGTCCTGCTGAACGGAGATCATGCCAAGATTGCCGCCTGGCGGAGGAAACATGCAATTCAGGAAACCATCAAGCGTCGGCCAGACTTGATTGCCAAAACGGATTTAACTGAAAAAGAAAAAATAGAATTTGGTATTCATAGCAAAGGCAATCAAACACATTGAAATCACGAAAAAGAAACCGTATTCTATATCAACATATTCAAGTCACATATATTTAAACTATGGTATTTTTATAATGCAATTGATCAGGGCTCTTTGAATAATATCGATTATGAAAAGGAATCATTGGAATACCTTGATCGTATTACCAAACAACTAACGCTGTCATCCCGCCCGAAAAAAGCCAACGGCGAAATGGAGCGGAGGAATCTGGCGCGGCTTACGAACAACCAGTCCAACGTTCAGATGCTTCGATTCTGCTTTGATCTTGCCGCTGCACTCGGGATGATGGAAACCTTCAAAGTGAATTCGTTTTCCTTGAAAAAAGTTCTCAAACTTTAAAATGTTTCTGATGAATAGATCATAAGATGATAATATAAGATTATTCCAGACATCGTAAAATACACTTGCCTTGTTCTATCTCAAAACTATGATGCATGCAGCAACGAGTGATTTAAGACTTTTTATATATAGTAAAGTTGACTGCCCATGCGGCAGCTAACGAAAAACTTTGCGTCTTGGTTGCTGGACGCTTTTTGATGTGCTATACTTACTTTGAAACAACAAATCAGGATTTAACATAGGGAGGAAATCAGTGTGCCACAGATGAATAAAGGCGGAAAGTTTATTTTTGGGAAATCTCTCATCCGCGAAGATGGGGTAATTTATCTTCCACAGCAGGCGATTCGTGAATACGACATCACTGTGGAAGGACGAGTTTATCTATTTACAGGGAGCAAGAGTACAGGCGGATTCTGCGTTACTCGAAAGGGGCTGCTTGAGCCGTCCCAGCTTGGCCACATATTAGCGGAAACTCCTGTACTAAAGAATTACACTGCAAAACAGGGTGAATTTATCAAATATAAAGGACGATCCTATTCATGGGTGGACATCACCGCCGATGGGAGAATTGTATTAACGAATGAGATAATGTCATTTCTGAAGATTGAACCGGGTATGAAGCTCCTCTCTATTCGTAGCAGTGATATCGCTTTCACAATGGGGGCATACGGTCGGTTGGTAGAAGAATCCATGAAACACGAGGATGAAATCCCAGTGTTCTAAACAGGCAAATTCCAGTTTGTCAAACTGAAACGCGCACTTACTCACCACCTGACAAGGCGGTGAAAGTGCGTCTTTCTATCATAAGATCGTGTTTTCACCCTTGATAACACGCATCTTATTTTCAAAATGAAGATGGCACGGGATTCTAACAAATTGTTTGGAATCTCGTGCCAAATTTTATGGGTTTTCCCGGGTTAGAAGATGCTTTCCGATTTGAACCCTATAGCCTACCTATAATGTCAATAGTTCTCTCTGATAGGAAAATGCTTCTTCCTTAGTGAAAGATCGCGTTCATCAGTTCACCGGTGATGGCATTGAATTCGGCATAGCAGGTATACCCTTGTTTTGCAGCATTTTCATCCTGATACAGGATCTGCCACATGGGTGTGAACACCATGCCATCGGCTTTGTTTTCAGCACGGTCCGGGCCATAGGTCAGGGCTATGCGCTGGATTGAAACGACCGTCATGCCTTCGGCATAATACCTCGAACGGGCCGCTTCATCCGGCAGTCGATTCAGCGCTTCATCGGGGGTGATCAGGTGATCGGCGCGCTCGATCATTTCGCCCCGCAGATAGTCGCTGCGAATGTTGGCGTACACTATGCCGCGTTTGGTGACGAATACGCTCATGTTAAACCGGCTTTGGCTGGTTTGGTCCACGCCCATCGGGCAGTAAATCAGGAAGAAACCTTCGTCCTCGGTGGTTGCGGCCTGATAATCCGTGCGGGGCAGGTTGGTCAAGCCGCCGCTGCCGTACCAATATTCATTGAATTCCGCCCCTAAAGTATGGATCCTGTCCACGCTCATATCCAGGGCATAAGCGCAGGTGAAGCCCTCGATTCCCAAGCGGTGCAGCAGCTCCTCCGCTTGCGTCTGCGCATCCTGCAGGGTCAGAAAGGTCAGGGCTTCTTTTTCCATCGGGAAAACCCGCTGGGCGCCGCCCCATCCACTATAGGCCCAGCTGGCCATATTCGCAATGGCGCTGGACAACGCGGGCGTAGGCGCATAGGAGGGTTCCACGCTCTGGTTCACCGCCCATTCCATTTCGTTGATGTCAAACATTTCACCGGTATACTCGCTGTAATAAATGTTTTCCTTTCCGTATTGCAGGATGGCGTGATCGTTGAATTGGCAGGTATAGGCATGTGGTTGATCGGCGATCCCCGTCTGATTGAACCATTCCGGCTGAACGACCTGGGTGAAATCACTGGCGATGGCCCGATAGATCGGCATGCTTCCCGTTTCCTGATATTCTGCCGGGATCAGCAGCTCGTAATCACCCTGGGGGATCGAAACCTGGACGGCATCGGCGCTTTCCTTTTCTGCCTGCACGGTGGGGGTAAATTCCACCGTCCATAGGATATCCTGCAGGTCAGGCAAAGGCGTCACCCCATGATCGTCCACGACACAGACCTTCGACCACATTTCCATCGAAAACGTGCTTCCATCCGCAATGGCATAGCCATCTTCTACTTCGAAGGAGAAGGTGATGCTGCCATCCTCATTCATTTCATCGTAATAACCAATGGAGCCCGGCGTCAGCATTTCGCCGCCATCCACGCCGATTTTTTCCGGCATGGCGGTGATGGTTAGCAGTCGTCCGCCCTTTTCTTTCGCCTGCTTCAGCAGTCTCTGGGCCGTTTCGCTTTCCGCAAACAGCTCCATTTCGTTGGCGTATTCGTTGGAAAGCAGCACATCCTTTTCGTCAACAGCCCGGGCCGTGCCTACGCCATACAGCCCGCGGCTGCGGTACACCACCTCGTCCAGCGTGAAGCTGACGCCGCCCATGGTGATCGATTCGCCAATCTGGGCGATCCTGCCCTCCTGCAGCCAGATTCCCATGTCGCCGCCCCAATGGCGGGAAAAGAATTCCGCCACCTGAGAGGACAGAGCGGCATAGGCCGTTCCGATCAATGCCAGGCACAGTGTGATGGACAGGATCAAGCCCCTGGATATATGCTTTTTCATTTTTCCGTCTCCTTTCGCTTCCGCGATCACCCGCTGGGCGAGAAACGGGTTTTCCCGCAGACCGGAAAGGGTTCGATTCATGGCTTCCTGAATCCGGCGTTTTTCCTCATTCTCCATCCCGTTCACTCCCTTCCAGCGCAGTGCGAAGCTTGCTTCTTGCCCGCATCAGCCGTCCGCTGACGGCCTGCTGGGAAATATGCAGCGTCTCCGCAACTTCTGTGGTTGTCATATTTTCAAAGTAATAGAGCAGCACGCACTCCCGAAGCCTCAAGGGCAGCTTCATAACCGTCAGGGTGATTTCCGTGTCCTCTTCTGACGGCTGAACCGCTGGCTCCGGCAGCATATCCGGCGTCACCGCCCGGTTGACCAGGCGGAACCAGGCGCTTTTCCGCATGTCTCTGCATGTATTGATAGCGATGCGGGAAAGCCAGGTTTTGGCGCTGGCGTCTCCTCTGAATTGGTCCATACTGCGGTATGCTTTCAGAAATGTTTCCTGCACCGCGTCCTCCGCAAGCGATCGATCCTGCAGGTAGGCGTAGCACAGGCGAAGCAGCGCAAGCTGATGAACGCTGACCAATTGGGTGAATTGCTCCTCCGGGGTACGGTTTGGGCCCGTTACCGTATCCATGCGCCGCTCACCTCCTTTCACCTGTATAGACGATCTTGAGCGCAATTATACAACATTTCTCCCACTTTTTTCTACCGGCGGAAGGCGTTAGGCCGCTTGTTTGCAGGAAAATCCCGCGAAAAAAAGGATTTCCACTCCCCGGCGCAGTATATACCATCACGGAAAGGAGGCGGACCGCGCCATGACCATACGGGAGGAACTGGAAGCGCGGGAGAGGGCTTATCTGTCGCCCTACGCTGTGCGCAGCGCTGATACGAAGGGGCGGGACAGGCCTATTTCCCCTGACCATATGCGCACCGAGTTCCAGCGGGATCGGGATCGGATCCTGCACTGCAAAAGCTTCCGCCGCCTGAAATTCAAAACCCAGGTTTTTATCGCGCCGGAGGGCGATCATTACCGCACCCGCCTGACGCATACCCTGGAGGTATCCCAGGTGGCTCGGACGCTGGCCCGGGCCCTGAATCTCAACGAAGATCTGACGGAGGCCATCGCCCTGGGGCACGATTTGGGGCATACCCCCTTCGGCCACAGCGGGGAAAGGACCTTGAACCGCCTGACCCACGGGGGCTTTCGCCACAACGAACAAAGCCTGCGGGTGGTGGAAACGCTGGAAGGGGACGATGGGCTGAACCTGACCTGGGAGGTGCGGGACGGGATTCTGCATCACTCCGGCAGCGGAAAACCCGCCACCCTGGAAGGAGCCTGCGTAGCCCGGGCCGATCGGATCGCCTACATCAACCACGATATCGACGACGCCATCCGCGCCGGCGTGCTGCGGGAATTTGAATTGCCCCACGAATTGCTGCGCATCCTGGGGGAAACCCACGGGCAGCGCATCGACACCATGATTTCCGATATCGTGCGGGAAAGCAGGGATCAGCCGTTCGTCCGCATGAGCCCCGTGATCCAGAATGCATGCGATGAATTGCGCTCCTTCCTGTTTGAAAAGGTGTATATGGACGCCTGGCGCAAGCAGGAGGAGGAGCGGTGCGATCACGTGCTCGCCGCCCTGTTTGATTATTACATGGAGCATCCGGGCAAAATGCCCCTGGAATACGTGCAGATTTCCTACCGGGACGGCACGGAGCGGGCCGTGACCGATTTCCTGGCCTGCATGACCGATCGCTACGCCCTCCGCACCTACCAAAACCTGTTTGTTCCCGCGTCGTTTCCAGTAATTTAATTGCGAAATTTATCATGATTTTTGCAGGAAAACCGCCGTTTATCGCGAATTTTAGCACATGTGAGGGGAGGGAATGGATATGGCAGGGCGCATTCCTTCTGCCTGGCTGGATGAACTATATGCCAGAACGGATATCGTGTCCGTCGTATCGCAGTATCTTCCTCTGAAAAAAGATGGCCGCCGTTATTGGGGCTTGTGCCCTTTTCACAATGAAAAAACGGCGTCCTTTTCTGTCAACAGCGAATTGAACCTGTATTATTGCTTCGGCTGCAAGGCCGGGGGAAACGTGGTGCAGTTCGTGATGGAGATGGAACGCGTATCCTATATGGAAGCGGTCAAGATTTTGGCCGATAAAATCCATATGACCATGCCGGAACTGCGGGACGACCCGGATTATGAGCGCCGGCGCTCCCAGCAGGAAAGGCTGTACGCCGCCAACCGGGAAGCCGCCCGGTATTACCACGATATGCTGTGGAAGCCGGAGGGCAAGGCGGCGCTGGATTATCTGCACGGCCGCGGGCTGGACGACGGCGTCATCCGTCGCTTCGGCCTGGGCGCCTCCACCGACCGGTGGGACGATTTGACTGCCTTCCTGGAGGAAAAGGGCTATACCCGGGAGGAATTGGCACTGGCGGGGTTGACGGTGGTCAAGGGCGACAACGCCTTTGATATGTTCCGCTCTCGCGCCATCTTTCCCATCATTGATCAGCAAAACCGGGTGCTGGGCTTCGGCGGCCGGGCGATGGGGAATGCCAAGCCCAAATACCTTAACACCTCCGACACCCCGGTGTTCAACAAGCACAAGGGCGTGTACGCCATCAACCTGATCCGCAAGATCCGGGATCTGAAAAGGATTATCCTGGTGGAGGGATACATGGACGTAGTGGCGATTTCCCAGGCAGGGGTGATCGGCGCGGTGGCCACGCTGGGCACGGCGCTGACCAACGAACAGGCCCGGCTGCTCAAGCGCTACGCGCCGGAGGTGCACCTGGCCTATGACGGCGACGAGGCCGGACAGCACGCCATCGAGCGTGCCCTGGGCATCCTTGAAAGCGAAGGGGTGCCCGCCAAGGTGCTGTATTTCCCCGATGGGCTGGACCCGGATGAATTTATCCGCCAGCGAGGGCTGGAAGCCTTTCAGCGCATCCGGCCCATGACCGGCGTATCCTACCGCATGCAGCGGCTGCGGCTGCAGCACGATCTGGAAACCCAGGAGGGGCGCACGGAATACGCCAAGGCCTGCGCGGAATTGCTGAAAACGGTGCGTGATCCGGTGGATCTGGAAAATTATCTGGAAGCGCTGGCTGTGCAAACCGGCTTTTCCCGGGATGTGCTGATCGCCCAGATCGGCGTGGCCGCCCCCCAGGTATCTCAGGCGCAAACGAATAATTCCTATGAAAAACGGGAAAGCTTATCCCCAAAGCGCCTCAAGCAATCGGAAAGCTACCGCACGGAGCAAACGCTGCTGGCCTTGCTGGCCACCGGAAACCTGCCCGCCGATATGGTGAAGGCCGAAGATTTTTCCGATCAGCACCTGCGCTGGCTGGCAGAAGGGCTGCTGAATGGGCGCACGGCGTCTGACCTGATGGCCGATGCCAGCGACGACGATACCCGCCAGGCGGCGGGGGAAACCTTTTCTCTGCTTTCCGAACAGGAGCGGGATCATGCCGCGCAGATCGCCCAGGATTGCCTGCGCAATTTGCAAATTCAACGTTTACAGCAAGAAATGAACGCCCTGACCGACCTGATGCGCACGGCGGAAACCCCCGAAAAGCGCGCCCAGGCGCTGAAGGAGGTCACGGCAATTTCCAAAGAATTGGCTTACTTAAAGCAGCAGGGACGCTGACGGCGAGAGAGGAGTGGAGCCATTGAGCACACAGACGGATGCGAAACAGGCAAAGCTGAACGAACTGTATGAACTGGGAAAAAGCAAGGGCGTTCTCACCTATGACGAGATCATTTCCAAGCTTTCCAGTTATGAAATCGATCCTGAACAATTTGACAGCATCCTGGAAACCTTTGAGGCCATGGGCGTCACGGTGACAAGGGATGCAGAAACCCCCGCCCCCGCCCAGCCGGAAGCCCTGCCGGAGGATCTGGATCTTTCCATGCCCGAGGGCATCAGCATCGACGATCCGGTGCGGATGTATTTAAAGGAAATCGGCCGGGTGCCGCTGCTGACGGCGGAAGAGGAGATCGAGATCGCCCAGCGGATGGAGCAGGGCGACGAAGAAGCGAAAAAGAAGCTGGCCGAGGCCAATCTGCGCCTGGTGGTATCCATCGCCAAGCGGTATGTGGGCCGGGGCATGCTGTTTCTGGATCTGATCCAGGAGGGCAACCTGGGGCTGATCAAGGCCGTGGAAAAATTCGATTACCGCAAGGGCTACAAATTTTCCACCTACGCCACCTGGTGGATCCGTCAGGCCATCACCCGCGCCATCGCCGATCAGGCCCGCACCATCCGTATCCCGGTGCACATGGTGGAAACCATCAACAAGTTGATCCGCGTTTCCCGCCAGCTGCTGCAGGAGTACGGCCGGGAGCCTACCCCCGATGAAATCGCCAAGGCCATGGGCATCAGCGAATATAAGGTGCGGGAGATCATCAAGATCGCCCAGGAACCCGTTTCCCTGGAAACCCCCATCGGCGAGGAGGAGGACAGCCACCTGGGCGACTTTATCGAAGATGAGGGCGCGCCCGCCCCGGCGGAGGCTGCTTCCCATGCTCTGATGAAGGAGCAATTGTGGGATGTGCTGGATACCCTGACCCCTCGGGAAGAAAAGGTGCTGCGGCTGCGCTTCGGGCTGGATGACGGCCATCAGCGCACGCTGGAAGAGGTGGGCAAGGAATTCCAGGTCACCCGGGAGCGTATCCGCCAGATCGAAGCGAAGGCCCTGCGCAAGCTGCGCCATCCCAGCCGCAGCAAAAAGCTGAAGGATTATTTAGATTGAGCGATGGCTTATCTTCGTTTGGATGAACGGCTGCAAACGGCCGCAGATTTATTTCCCGCCTGTGCATATGGCGCCGATATTGGCGCCGATCACGGGCGGTTATCTTGTTTTTTACTGGAATCAGGCAAGTGCGATCGCATGTGCGTGGCCGATATCAGCGCGGAATCGCTGAAAAAGGCCGACGTGCTGTTTTCCCTCCGGGGCGTGCGGCCCAGGGCTGACGTGACGGTGGGGGATGGGCTGTCGGTTTTGCCCCAGCCGGCAGGCGCCATCGCCATCCTGGGCATGGGGGGTCACACCCTGGCCGGCATCCTGGAAAAGGGGCGGGAACAGCTTCAGAGGGCGGTGTTGATCTTATCTGCCCACACGGAAACCCATGTGCTGCGCCGGCAGCTGGCAGCGCTGGGTTATTGGATCAGCGTGGAAAAAATCGCGCAGGCGGCGGGGCGATTTTACGTGATCCTGCGGGCCGAGCCGGGGGAGGAAGCATATTCCGAAAAGCAAATCTGGCTGGGCCCCCGGCTGATGGAAACGAAGGATCCCCATTACCCCGCGTATCTTGCCTGGCAAATGCGTGTGAACGCCCCCAAGCGCACGCAGGAAGCCGCCCGGTATATGCAATGGCTGAAGGAGGAAGCGCAACGTGTTTGCAACAGTACGGACGATTGAAGAAATACTGAATGAATTGGCCCCGATGGAGACCGCTGAAGGCTATGACAACGTGGGCGCGCTGGTGGGCCGCCGGGATCAGGAAGTAAAAAAAATCCTGGTGGCGCTGGACGCCACCTGGGACGTGGTGCAGGAAGCGGAGGAAATCCAGGCGGATCTGATCGTGACCCATCATCCGCTCATGTTCCACAGCCGGAAAAACATGCTGGAAGACGATGTGGAGGGCAGGATCCTGTGCGAAATGGTGCGCCATCATTTGGCCATGATCGCCGCCCACACCAATCTGGACAAAACGGCCCTCAGCGGCAGCGCCTGCTGCGCCAAACTGCTGCAATTGCAAAACGTGCGCCAGGAAGGATATTTGTTCTTGGGTGAACTGCCAAAGCCCGTCAAGGCAAGTGAATTGCAGGATACCATTACCCGGGCGCTGCGTTTTCCCACCCGGCTGTACGGCGGCGGCGATCTGACCGTTTCCACCCTGGCCATCGGCGGCGGGGCCTGCGATGAGGAATGGCTGCAGGCAAAGGAGCTGGGCGCCCAGGCGTTCCTGACCGGCGAGGTACGGCACCACAACGCCCTGGCCGCCGCCATGGATGGGTTTGCGCTGTACGACGGGGGCCACTACGGCACGGAAGCCCCCCTGGTTCCGGTGTTGGCGGAGTATTTACAAAAGCGCTTGGATGATGTACAATATCAGGTGCGGGTTTATCCGTCTCAACGCGAGCCCTTTGGCCGCGTGTAAGTAAGGAGGGCATCAGCATGGATCAATTGCATCTTTTGTGGGAGTATCAGAAGGCCGACGTGGAAGTGGATAAAATGGAAGCTTCCATCAAGCGCTCTCCGACCCGGCAAAAGCTGGTGAAATATCGGGATTATGTAATGGAGCAGCAAACCGCCATAAAGCGCATTGAGGGCGAGGTGGCCAATATGGCCGATCGGCTGGAAGCGCTGAAGGACGCGATCCGCATGACGGATGAGCAATTGCGGTCCCTGCAGACCAAGATGGATAATGATCCGCCCGCCAACGCGGAGGCCCTGCAGCAGTTCCTCAGCGACGCCAAGCGCTTTCAGAATAACCTGAACGCCTACGAGCAGGAAGTCCGCCGCATTCGCAAGGATGCCAGCGATCGGGAACGGCAGCAGCACGACGTGCGCGTGCGCGCCGCCAAGGCCAAGGCGGAATTCGATAAGCTGAAGGTCATCTACGACGAGGAAAAGAAGAACAAGGATCAAGATCTGGAAGCGCTGCGCGCTGCCGCCACAGAAAAAGCCAAGGCCATCGAGCCGGATTTCATGGAGCGGTATCAAACCATCAAGCGCCACAGCGTGCCGCCGCTGGCGCAATTGTACGGCGACCAGTGCGGCGGCTGCAATATGTCGCTGCCCTCGGCGGTATCCCGCCGGGTCAAGGCGGGGGAACTGGTAGAGTGTGAAACCTGCGGCAGGCTGTTGATCCTGCCATAAGCCGCATCAATAAAGCCCGTGAATTTCACGGGTTTTTTCTTATATCGGAAAATGAAGGAACTGATAAGTCATATGTTTGTTGACTTTTCCTCGCTTGACGAAAAAAGCGCTTTGGCGTATAATGAATTTGCTGTCAAGGCAGCTGAATGGCCGCAGGCCGAAAGGCATGAGGAAAGTCCGGGCACCGCAGGGCAGGATGCCTGCTAACGGCAGGTGGAGGCGACTCCAAGGCAAGTGCAACAGAGAGATACCGCCGGGGGAAACCCCGGTAAGGGTGGAAAGGTGCGGTAAGAGCGCACCGGCGGCCTGGCGACTGTGCCGTCATGTAAACCCCATCCGGTGCAAGATGTAGGGAACGCATGGGATTGCCCGTCCCGTTTCCGCAGTATCGCTGAAGCGCACTGGCGACTTTGCGCTTAGATAGATGGCCATTTTCAACAGAACCCGGCTTACAGGCTGCGCTTGGCAACAAAATGATCCCGGAAGAATGCTGATTTTCTTCCGGGATTTGAATATTTATTCAATTATCGTATCAATTGCCATAGCTGCGGTACACCGCCGTTACCTTGCCCAGGATGGTGACTTCCCGGGCGTAGAAGGGGTGCATCCGGGGGTTTTCCGGCTGCAGGCGGATGCGATCCGGCTCCTTAAAATAGCGCTTGCAAGTGGCCTCGTCGTCGATCATGGCAATGACGATATCGCCGTTCTGCGCGGTCTGCTGGCGCTTCACCACCACAAAATCCCCGTTCATGATGCCGGCGGAAATCATGCTGTCGCCCCGGATCTCCAGCACAAAATGCTCGCCCCGGCCCACGATGGCGTCCGGCAGCTGCACAAAGCCCTCAGCGTTTTCCTCCGCCAGAATGGGCACGCCGGCGGCCCCCTTGCCCAGAATCGGCAGCTTCAGCATTTGGGGCTTGTCATCCCGGGTGA
>JAFUXH010000140.1 GCA_017470945.1 Clostridia bacterium
GCCCGCGCCGCGGTGGCGGCCCACGGCGTCGATTTCATCGATGAACACGATGCTGGGGGCGTTGCGCTTGGCCTGGTCAAACAAATCGCGCACGCGGCTAGCGCCAACGCCCACGAACATTTCCACGAAATCGGAGCCGGAAATGGAGAAGAAGGGCACGTTGGCTTCGCCGGCCACGGCCTTCGCCAGCAGCGTTTTGCCCGTGCCGGGAGGGCCCACCAGCAGCACACCCTTGGGGATGCGCGCGCCCAGATCCACATAGTGCTTGGGGTTCTTCAGGAAATCCACGATCTCCTTCAGTTCTTCCTTTTCCTCATCGGCGCCGGCCACCTGGGAAAAATTCACCTTGTTCTTGCTGGGGTCCACCATGGCGGCGCGGCTCTTGCCGAAATTCATCACCTTGCCGCCGCCGCCCGTCTGCTGGCGCATGATATACCACCACATGACCATCAGCAGCACGAGGGGGATCATGTACGGCAGAATTTCCAGATACCAGGGCGTGGTCAGGGGGGCCAGGTACTCGATCTCAAAATCCAGATCGTTCACGCTGACCTTGTCGATATCGACGCCCGTTTTGTTGGCCGCCATGGTGAGCACGGTGCTGTAAAAATCCGGGCCGATGGTGGTTTCGAAATCGTAAGCCCGGCTGGGATAATCAGCCAGAGAAATCAGGCTGTTTTTATTGCGCCCCACCAGGGACGTGCCCCGGATCGAAACCCGGTCGATTTCGCCGTTTTCGATTTTTTTCAGCAGATCGGGGTATTCGATCCGCCGGCTGACGGTGTTCACGCCGCTGGACAGGATCACGATCAGAAAAATGAACGCGGCGATCATGACCACGTAGCCCAGCAAACCACGAGATACTTTGCGCAAAATTCAATCCTCCTATGGAAAAAGTGGAAACGGGGAAGCATCCGCCGGACAGGCCGGGAAGGGGAAGAAAAATCCCCTTCCTTTAATTATACCACATGAAAACACAAATTGACAAGATTATTCCTCGCCGCCGTAAATTTTAGGGGCCAGGATGCCGATATCGGGCAGGTTGCGGTATTTTTCGTCGTAATCCAGGCCGTAACCCACCACGAAGGCGTCAGGGATATTGAAGCAGGAATACTTGACCTCCAGGGGCACCACCCGGCGGGCGGGCTTATCCAGCAATGTGACGATCTCGATGGATTGGGCCCGGCGGGTCGCCAGCACCTGGGACAGGTGGGCCAGGGTTCGCCCGCTGTCCACGATATCCTCCACGATCAGCACGTCCCGGCCGCTGATATCCCGGTCCAGGTCCTTGACGATTTTCACAATGCCGGTGGATTTGGTGCCGCCGCCATAGCTGGAAATGGCCATAAATTCGGTGGTCACCGGCAGATCGACCTCCCGGATCAGATCGGTGAAGAACACCGACGCGCCCTTGAGGATGCAGATCATCACCGGGTCCTTCCCGGCATAATCTTGGGTGATGCGCTGGCCCATGGCCCGCACGGCCTGGGCGATTTCCTCCCGGGTGACCAATACCTTTGACAGATCCTTGTACAGCGTCGCGTTGGTATCCATGACACAGTCTCCTTTGTAGATGAATGGGGGTAGGATCAGGGGGTGATATCCGGCACGTCGCCGGGCAGAAAGCCCTCGTAGGAAAGCAGCACGGCGTCGTCGTCCGGGCGCACCCGCGCTTCTTCCCCGGGGCCCACGCCTATGGCCCAGACCACCCGGCCGCCCACGCACAGCAGCGGCACGGAGACCCGGAAGGGCTTTGGCACCTTTTTATCCACGAAATAATCCTGGATGGATTTGCTGCCCTTCGCGCCCAGAGGGTGGATGCGGTCGCCGGGCCGGCGCAGGCGCAACGCACATTGGGCGTAGAGGGCGCGGGGCATCGCCTGGGTTCGTATCCCGTCGCCTGTTTCCCCCTGCCAGGGGAGGACGCGCAGCGCGCCGGGATCCGGCGTCGCAGCGGGGAATGCCCTATCCTCCGGCGGCAGGAAATGCAGCGTTTCGGACGCGCAATATGCCCGCCAGCCCCGGGGCAGGTTGATCGTTTCTCCCGGCGCGATCACGCACAGCGCTTCGGTTTGCCTTTCTTCCAATAAAACGGGGCAGATCAGCCGGATCACATGGCGGCGCAGGGCGGGATGCAGCGCCTGCAGGGGCGCGTACCGCACCCAACGGAAGGGATCGCGCAGGCAGGCGTGCCGATCGCGGCGCAGGAAGGCTTCCGCCTCCTGCTGGAAATAGGCCTGCTCCTCCGATAAAATCGCGGCTGTCCGGCCCATGGCGGCCTCCGCCTCCGGCATTCTGGCCCGAATGACGGGCAGCACCCGGTGCCGAACGTAATTGCGCAGGTAAGCATCCTGGGCATTGGTGCCGTCCTCCCGCCAGGATACGCCCTTTTCTCGCAGGGCGGCGCGGATCACATCGGGGGATACGTTCAGCAGCGGCCGCCACAGCACCGCCGTATTGCCGCCGGGCAGGGGGCGGCTGCTCCTTTCCCGCATGCCGGCCAGCCCAGCCCCGCCGCTGCCGCGGAACAAATGCAGCAGCATCGTTTCGGCCTGATCCCGCTGGTGATGGGCCAGGGCCAATGTGAAGCCGGGGTATTCCGGGAAGCCGTTCAGCAGCGCG
The DNA here is from genome assembly GCA_017470945.1 of Clostridia bacterium. GTDB lineage: Bacteria > Bacillota > Clostridia > Christensenellales > Aristaeellaceae > RUG563. Next base: position 2,623 of record JAFUXH010000140.1, read on the forward strand.
GCGTACCGGGCGGCGCGGGCCGCGTCCTCGCTGCTGCCGTGAATCGCCACGGCGAATGCCCGGCAGGGGATGGAAAGGGCGTCGCACAGGGAGCGCACGAAGGCGGCGTCCTGCCCCGAATCGGGCCGGATCTGATGATCCACGTGGGCAGCCGTCAGGGAAAAGCCTTCCTGCGGGGCCAAATGGGCCAACGCCAACAGGAGGGCCACCGAATCGGCGCCCCCGGATACGGCGGCCACCACAGGGCGGGGGCTTTCGCCGCTGCGCCAGGACAAACGCACCTGCTCCAGCAAAAAAGTCCATGCATCCATACTGGAATATTGTACCCCGCCAAAGCAAGAAACGCAAGGGATATGGCGCGGATTTAACATAAAAGTCATGATTGTAAAAAGGAGGGGCGGCGCGTTTTCCGCACAGGATCGCCGGCGGCGCATAGGATGAGGATGAAGGCTGCGAAACCGCGGCCCGAACCTCGGGAAATCATGGTAAGGAGGCGCACCTCAATGTCGTTCTATTCCTACAAAAACGCCAATCCTTCCTCTGTGCCCGGCATGGTGGCCGGGAACGTGCTGGACGGCCTGAATGAAAAATTCTGCGTCCAGGTGAAGCGGGTGTACGACAGCTGCCTGCAGCAGGAGCAATTGACCAACGTGGACGTGACCATTTCCAGCTATGCCCAGGTGGTGACCAACTGCAACTGCACCACCGAAACCGTGCCGCCTACATCCGCCCCCGTGGCCCCCATCACCTTTGAAAGCTGCCGTTCCAGCACCATGGATGTGGATATCAGCAACCTGAGCGTGGAACGCTTGGCCGATCGGCCCTGCTTCGCCCGGGTGCGGGGGCAGATCGAGATCCCCATCGATATCCTGTTTACCGACAGTCGTTGCCAGGAATACATCGGCCAGGGGGTCGTGACGGTGAATAAGGATGTGCTTTTGGCCGTCCCCGATGAATCCATCGTGCCCTTCCGGCTGGAAGGCATGGCCAGCGCGGTGTGCGTCAGCGGCAGCTACCAGGGCGAAAACACCTTCCGCCTCACCGTGTGCGTGACCATCGTGCTGAAGGTGCTGGCCAAGGTGGAGATCATGATCCCCAGCTACGGCTTCTGCGCCATCCCGCCCTGCGAGGAATTCTCAGACGCCGTTTGTGATGAATTCTTTAGCCTCCCGCTCTTCCCGCCGTCCACTTTGTGCGATGAAAATTCCTTCAACGGCCAGGTCAGTGGCAATACCAACGGGGGCTGCTCCAGCTGCCGCCGGTGCGGGAACACCTGACATAGAGATACGAAAGGGGAGAAGGCGAAAACCTTCTCCCTCATTTCATTGCGTTCTGTTCCAGCGCCAGCAGGAAGCGCTTTTTTTCAATGCCGCAGGAGTAGCCTCCCAGGCCGCCGTCCGCGCCGATCACCCGGTGGCAGGGGATCAGGATGGGCAGGGGGTTCTTCCCATTGGCGCCGCCCACCGCCCGGCAGGCCCGGGGACGATGGAGCCGGGCGGCCAGCTGGGCGTAGGAAAGGGTCTGGCCGTAGGGGATATCCCGCAACGCGCTCCATACCTGCTGTTGAAAAGCCGTTCCCTGGGGGTGCAGGGGCAGATCGAAAGAATGCCGCGCGCCTGAAAAGTATTCCGTCAGCTGCGCGGCGGCCAGGGAAAGCAGCGGCGTTTCCGGCATCCGGTCAGGGGCGTCGGGGGTGAAGCACAGGGCGATCAGGGCGCCGTCCTGTTCCGTCAGGGTGATTTTGCCCAGGGGCGAATCCACGGTAGCCTGCATGAGGAAGCCTCCTTTTCGGGAAAATTGTTAAATATTGCGGAAATATGTAGAAAAGATCACATATTTGTTGTATAATGGGCATGCGATCAAGCGGCAAAGGAGGGCGGCGCATGAACACCGTAACGGCTACGCAGCGCCGGGAGCATCACCGGCGGTACCGGATGCGCAGGATGAGCCTGTGGCACAAATTTGTGCTGCTGGTGGGGTATGCCACGCTGGCTTACGGGGTGATCCGGGGCGTGGTGTATGTGCTGGTTCTTCTGGAGGGTATAGCATGAAGCGGCTGGGAAAAAAGATCGCGGGGGTGCTGTGCTCCGCCCTGACCATCATGCTGGTGATGACGTGCTATCCTTACGTAAAGCCGTTCATCGCCGATCTGCTGCCCAAGGGCAGGTATGACCGGGCCACCATGGTGATCTCCCACGAAATGGAAAAGGCGGGGGAACTGACCGCCGTGCGCTACACCGATCAGGAATTGATGGAAAGCAGCACCAGCGCCCTGTTTTTGGGGGAGGTGCAGAACGTGAAAGCACCTTACACCTACGAAATCGGCCTGGGCATCAACCTGGCCGATGTGCAGTTGACCGCCGGGGACGAGGGGGTCACCGTGGCGGTGCCGGCGGTGGAAATGCTGTACGACAGCTTCCGGGTCACCGGCAGCCCCGAGGTGAAGGATTTTTTCCATCCTTTGAACGAGGCCCGCTATCAGGAAATGCTGGACGCCCAGGCGGCGGAATGCCGGGCCAAATACCTGTCTGATACCCAGTGCCTGGAGGATGCCTGGCAGGCCGCCTGCGAATCGCTGGAGCGGTTGATTTCCCAGTGGACGGGGGAAACCATTCCCCTGCGTTTCACCCGCGCCGCCGCGTACTGATATTATTAACGCTCGGCGTCTTTCCCTTCGGGAGCCGCCGAGGCGGAGAATTGACCTGCGGTCAATTTCCTCGTTATCATACCATAAACATGATCGATCGTTCAACAAAAAATGAGAATTGGGGGCTTGACGAACGGCGGGCCCTGTGATATAATCCTATTCGGCTTTTAAAGAAGCCTGTGCCAAAGACAGCCGGTATCCGCAAGGATGTAAAGGGCTTGGCCCGCCTGCCGAGGTGCAAAGGAAAGTTTCGTTTTGACATGCTCTCCCTTGCGCCAGCGCAAGGGTTTTCTTTTACTCCAAGCCATTGAGGAGGTGTAACAGATAATGAGCAAGAATCGTGACTTGAAAGTGGAAAAAGTAGCGGAAATCGTTGAGAAGCTGCGCAATGCCGAATCTGTAACGGTGGTGAGCTACACCGGCCTGACTGTGGAACAGGATACCAACCTGCGCCGTCAGTGCCGTGAGAACGACGTGGATTATTGCGTGCTTAAGAACCGTCTGGTGAAGCTGGCGCTGCAGCAGGTGGGCATCGAGGGCCTGGATGATCTGCTGAACGGCCCCAACGCTTTCGTTTTCAGCAAGAAGGATCCTGTGTCCGGCCCCAAGGCCGTTGCCCAGTTCATCGAAAAGAACAAGCTGGAAGCACTCAAGATCACCGGCGGTATCATGGACGGCAAGGCCGCCGATACCAAGACCATGGAAGCCCTTTCGAAGATGCCCAGCCGCGACGAGTTGCTGGCCACCCTGGTTGGCTGCCTGGTGTCTCCCGTGTCCTCTCTGGTGGCAGTTCTGGGCGAAATCGCCGAAAAGAAGGAAGCTGCCTGATCCGCAGTTTAGCGGCGTAATGGCCGCGTGATCACCAACAAACCTGAAAATAAACGGAGGAAAATAAAATGGCCATTAACGAAATCATCGAAGCCATCGAGAAGATGACGCTTATGGAAGTCAATGAACTGGTTGAAGCGCTGAAGGAAAAATTCGGCGTGACTGGCGCGATCGCCGTTGCCGGTGGTGCCGGTGCTGGCGCTGCTGCCGCTGCCCCCGCTGAAGAGCAGACTGAATTCGACGTCATCCTGGTGGATGCCGGCTCCGAAAAGATCAAGGTTATCAAGGCTGTGCGCGAAGTGGTCGCCGGTCTGGGCCTGAAGGAAGCCAAGGAATTCGTGGAAAGCGTTCCCAAGGCTCTGAAGGAAGGCGTGTCCAAGGAAGAAGCCGAAAAGGTCAAGGCTGCTTTCGCCGAAGTGGGCGCCAAGGTCGAAATCAAGTAATTTATTTCACCCAAAGAAACTGCCGTGCATTCCGCGCGGCAGTTTTTTGTTGTCAAAAAAAGCGTTTTTGGCAACCTGCGAACCATTTTCATTGGATTGCGGAAGCGGCTTTCAGCCGTTCTTCGGCGACGTACACGCCGAATGAGGAATCAAATCGAAGGGCTACGGTCTTCGATGCACCCTTATTTTTTTGCCTTTTATTCTTGTTTCCAAATGAAAAATATGGTAAAATAATTTGGTTTTTGAATTTGGGATTATATTGATGAAATGAGGCGTGAATATGAAAAAACGGTTGCTTTTCCTGGCGTTGCTTCTGGCGTGCATGCTGTCCCTGGCGCTGACGGCGGAGGCGGCGGAGGTTTCGACGGAGAATCACGGCACCTGCGGCAGCGGTATTACCTGGACGCTGAGCGAGAACGGGGTGCTGACCATATCCGGCAGCGGAAAAACGTCGGATTACAGCTTTAACGGTTACAGCTTGCTCAGCCCCTTTCGCGGCAGGGATGATATCAAGAAAATCGTTGTGGAAAGCGGCATTACCTATCTGGGCAATCACATTTTTTCCAATTGCCACGAGGTGGAAAGCATTTCCCTGCCCGATACGCTGACCAGCATCGGAGACTCCATATGCGCTCATTGCTACAGCCTGACGGATATCAGCATTCCGGATAGCGTGACCAGCATTGGATACGATATGTTCTACCGCTGCAGCGCCTTGACCGAGATGCGGATGCCCGCCGGTCTGAGTGCGGTGCCCGACGGGTTTTTGGTGGATTGCACGTCGATCAAGGAGATCGTCATTCCGGATTGGTACACGGAAATAGGCAATGGATCCTTTCAATCTTGCAGTCATTTGGAGAAAATCACCATCCCGGATTCGATTAAGAGCTTCGGCGCGTACTGCCTGAGTGGCTGCAGCCTGCTGCAGGATATCAACGTGACGACGGCCGCGACGTTTATCGGCAATTACGCCTTTGCCGGCTGCTCCGGTATCAAGCTGATCGGGCAATCGGATAACATCACCTATTTGGGCATGGGTGCGTTCAGCAATTGCACAAACCTCGAGGATATTTATATCTCCCGGAACGTTTCCGTGATCCTGTCGGATACCTTCACCGGCTGCAAAGCGCTGACGGACGTGGTGATCCCCGAGGGCGTGACGGAAATACGCAGCGCCTTTCAGGGCTGCGAAAACCTGGTGCATATTCATATTCCCGCCACCGTCACCCGGATCGACGGCGGCTGCTTCTATGGCTGCACCAGTTTGGTGGAAATCACGCTGCCGCAAAGCATCCAGTATTTGGGGATGGGGGTTTTCCAGAATTGCACCAGCCTTGCGTCGGTGACCATGCCCGATGAAATAAAGGAGATTGGAAACTACTGCTTTTCAAACTGCGCCAGCCTGAAGGAAATCATCATTCCGGAAGGCATTGAAACGTTGGGCGAATTGATGTTTTCCAGGTGCACCGGCCTGGAAAAGGTTCAGCTGCCCAGCACGCTGGAAACGATCGAAAGCCTGGTTTTCAGCGGCTGCACCAGCTTGAAGGAAATTTCTTTTTGGGGCAATGTGAAAACGATGTATGACGCCCCGTTCCAGGGGCTCAAGAGCCTGGAATCCATCGCTATCTACGGAACGTATACCACCCTGCCCAACGGCATGTTCGAGGGCTGCTCCAGCCTCAAGGAAGTGCTGCTGCCTGAAACCCTGACCCGCATCGGGGAGAACGTGTTCCTGGGCTGCTCCTCCCTGGAAAGCCTGGAATTGCCCGAAACCATTACCTACATCGGTTCCAACGCGTTCCAGCGGTGCGCCAGCCTGAAGGCCATCAAGCTGCCGAAGGATTTGGTGCAGCTCAATTCCGGGGTGTTCGCCGGCTGCTCCAGCTTGCAGAATATGACGCTGCACGAAGGCATCGCCACCATCGGAGGGTCCGCCTTTGAGGGCTGCTCCAGCTTGATCAGCGTATCCGTTCCCAGCACGGCGCTGAGCATCGGCGAACGGGCGTTTGCCGATTGCCCTGCCCTGCGTTGCGTGAATATTCCCACCACCTTAGGCGAACCGAGCGAGAACGCCTTTGACCAATCCCCCAAGGTGACCCTGATCGTGGCGGAGGGCAGCTACGGCCAGACCTATGCCGAAACCCAGGGTATTCCCTACGTGACTAACGCCGATGGCTCCTTCGACGAATCCCTGATCCCCGAGGATGAAATCGATATCGCCAACGCCATTGTGGAAAAAATCCCCGCCCAGGAATACACCTCGAAGGCTATCACTCCCGCCGTGAAGGCCGAATACAACGGCCTTCAGCTGACGGAGGGCGTCGATTTTACCGTAGCTTACGAAAATAATATCCAGGTGGGCAGCGCTACCGCCATCCTGAGCGGCATCGGAAAATTTGTGGGCACGAAGCAGGTCACCTTCAAAATCACGAAGGGGGATATATCCTTGGCCAAAGTGACGGTGAAGGATCAAACCTACACCGGCAGCGCCCTGACCCCGACGGTAACGGTGAAGATGGACGGCGCCAAATTGAAGGCCGGCACCGATTACACCGTCACCTATTCCCACAACGTCAACGTGGGAACCGCCACGGTCAAGGTGAAGGGCACGGGCAGCTTCCGGTCCTCTGTCAGCGCCACCTTCAGCATCAAGGCCGCCAAGATGAGCGCCGCCACCGTGACCGCCATTCCGGATCAAACCTTTACCAACAAGGCGATCAAGCCCACTATGACGGAGAAATTCATCGGCAAGAAGCTGAAGCTGGGCATCGATTACCTGGTTACCTATAAGGACAACAAGGCGGTGGGGAAGGCCACGGTGACCCTGACCGGCCTTCGGAACCTGACCGGGAAAAAGACCGTCACCTTCAAGATCGTTCCCAAGGGCACCACGATCCAATCGCTCGTACAGGCGGGAAGCAAGAAAGTGACCGTGCGGTGGGGCAAGCAATCCTCCGCCCAGTGCACGGGTTACCAGGTCCAATACAGCACCAGCAAGAAGTTTACTTCTTCCAAAACAGTGAAGTTCACCGATAAGAAAACGGTGACCAAAACCTTCACCGGCCTGAATGCCAAAACCACGTATTATTTCCGCATCCGCACCTACCATAAGGTCGGCAGCACAACGTATTATTCCGATTGGTCGGCAATCAAATCCATCAAATTAAAATGATGCCGTTCCATACAAAAGCCGGGCCGCTGCGAAAGCGGCCCGGTATTTTGATGGGCGGATGATCATCCGTTATTCTGCCCGTAGTAGGCGTTTTTCCCGTGCTTGCGCAGATAATGCTTATCCAGCAGGGTCTGCTGCATGGGGCCAAGGTTGGGGTTGATCACCATGGCGTGCCAATCCATGAAGGCCACTTCCTCCATCACCACGGCGTTGTGCACCGCGTCCATGGGGCCCTTGCCCCAGGCAAACGGGCCATGGCTGAATACCACCACCCCCGGCACCTGGGCGGGATCGATCTGCCGGGTGCGGAAGGTTTCGATGATCACGGCGCCGGTTTCTTTTTCGTATTTGCCCTTGATTTCATCGTCGGTCATGGGGCGGGTGCAGGGGATGGGGCCGTAGAAGTAATCCCCCTGGGTGGTGCCCATGGCGGGGATATCCATGCCGGCCTGGGCGAAGGTGGCCGCCCAGCGGGAATGGGTGTGCACGATGCCGCCGCACGCCGGGAAGGCCTTATACAGCTCCACGTGGGTGGGCGTATCGCTGCTGGGCTTCCATTTGCCCTCCACTCGGTTGCCCTCCAGATCCACCACCACCATATCCTCCGGGGTCATGCCGTCATAATCCACGCCGGAGGGCTTGATGACCACCAGGCCCTTTTCCCGGTCGATGCCCGACACGTTGCCCCAGGTGAAGGTGACCAATTGATATTTGGGCAAAAGCAGATTGGCTTGACAAACCAGGGCTTTCAATTCTTCCAACATGACCCGTCACCTCACATCGTTTCAATGGCCGCTTTTTCAATCGGCAGGGATTTTTGATATTGACGCAGGAATTGGGAAAAGCCCTCGATATCGGCCGGATCTGCCATCAGGGTGGAGGAGGCGGCATTGGCAAACACCACGTCGTTCAAATAATCCTCCAGGGGTTGATTTTCTTTTTTCCACAGCATGTAGGCGCACAGCAGGGCCATGCCGTAGGGGCCGCCCTCGCCGGCGGTTTCCATGACGGATACGGGGCTGCCCACCGCGGCGGACAGCATGCGCTGGCCCACGCCGGGGGTTTTGAAATAGCCGCCGTGGCCGTACAGCTTATCGATGGGCACCTTTTCTTCCTTCGTCAGGATGTCCAGGCCGATTTTCAGCGTGGCCAGGGCGGACAAAAGATGGGTGCGCATGAAATTGGCCAGGGTCAGCTTGGCGTTGGGCGTGCGGGCGAATACGGGCCGGCCCTCGTTCAGGTCGGTCACGCCTTCGCCGGAGAGGTAATTGTAGCTCAGCAGCCCGCCGCAATCCTTATCGCCCTCCAGGGCCTTCTGGAAAAGCATCGTATATAGCGCGTTTTTATCCACCTGCGCGCCGATGGCGGCGGCGAATTCACCCAGCAGGCCCACCCAGGCGTTGATATCGCTGGTGCAGTTATTGCAGTGCACCATCGCCACCGGCTTGCCCGCGGGGGTGGTGACCATATCGATTTCCCGGTGTACCCGGGGCAGCTTTTCCACCACCACCATGGCAAAATCGCTGGTGCCGGCGGACACATTGCCGGTGCGCACGGCCACGGAATTGGTGGCGGTCATGCCGGTGCCGGCGTCGCCCTCCGGCGGGGCGAAGGGGATGCCGGGGATCAGATCGCCCTCTGGATCCAGGAAGCGCGCGCCCTGTTCCGTCAGATATCCGGCGTTTTCACCGGCGGGCAGCATGCGGGGCAGCACGTCGGCAAGCCGCCAGGCGTAGCCCTTCACGGCGATCAGGGCGTCGAATTTCCGTTCCATTTCGGGGTCGTAGATCAGCCGTTCGCTGTCGATGGGAAATACGCCGCTGGCTTCGCCCATGCCCAGCACCTTTTCGCCGGTGAGCAGGGTGTGCAGATAGCCCGCCACGGTGGTGATGTGGGCCAGGCGGGGCAGGTGCTCCTCGCCGTTCAGCATGGCCTGATACAGGTGGGCGATGCTCCAGCGCTGGGGAATATTGAAGTCAAACAGGGCGGTCAATTCCTCCGCCGCGGGGCCGGTCATGGTGTTGCGCCAGGTGCGGAATTCCGTCAGGGGGTTCCCGTCACGGTCAAAGGGCAGGTAGCCGTGCATCATGCCGGAAATGCCGATGGCCCCCACGTTTGTCAGCTTGACGCCGAATTTTTCTTTGACGTCCTTTTTCAGATCGGCGAAGCAGCGCTGCACGCCGGAATGAATGGCGTCCATGCTATAGGTCCACACCCCGTTGACCAATTGGTTTTCCCATTCGTGGCTGCCGGAGGCAATGGGCAGGTGATTTTCATCGATCAGCACCGCCTTGATGCGGGTAGAGCCCAATTCGATGCCCAGCGCGGTTTTTTTCAGATCCATGCTGCATTCCTCATTTCTGTGTTTTTGCGGTGCCGCGCGCTGAGGCGCGGGGGAAGGAACATGCTGATCAGGGGGTATCCAGCACGTGCTCAAACAGGTCGTTATGCTGTTCATCCGGGCCCACTGCGGAATAATACAGGCCGAACCTTCGGCAGTCGTACGCCCCGGAATCCTTCACGCTGTGACGGCCGTTTTGCTGGGACACGTGCATTTTGAAGGCTTCTTTGGCCAGCTCCAGCCCCGTTTTGCCGCCAAAATGGCGCAGGGGCTGCTGCCAATCGAACACGATTTCATTTTCGGGATACAGGTGGATATAGAGTTTTTGCGGGGAATATACCCCGTACTGGGCGGCGCTTTCGGGGGCGAAGGTGATATCGGCGCTGAGCCGCTCCACGGCGTCGATCACCGCCTGCACGGTGACGATATGGTGGTTATGGCCGTATTCGCCCTTGATATCCTGAGTGATCACCACCCGGGGCTTCCATTTGCGCAGCATGCCCACGATGTAGGTGGGGGCCGCGTTTTCGCCGCCCCAGGCGCTGAGGGTGGAGGCCACGCTCTTCCCGCCCATATCGGGCAGGGAGCCGATTTGGGGATAATAGGTCACGCCGCAGTGCCACAGGGCGTTGAGCAGTTCGTTTTTCCGCTTGCGGTTCAAACCGCCCACCATATACACCACCTGCACCTTGCGCTGCAATTCTCCCGCGTAGGTGGGCAGCAGCCCCCCGAACCACAGGATATCGTCGTCCGGGTGGGTGGCGATGAGCATCAGGTCGGCCGGGCCGTCCATGATCTTCCAATCCTGCACCCAGTCGGGCAATTCGCCCTGGGATAATACGTGCAGCCGGTTGATCAGCATTTCGTCCCCTTCGGTTTTCCGCTGGATGAGAAAGCGCTCAGCCGGCTCGGAAAAAGGGATCCAGGCGTTTTCAAAGGGCATTTCCCAGTCGGCCAGCACCTTGCCGCCGGCAGCGACGACGCGCAGGGCAGGCACGTTGCCGTAGAAGCCGATCATGATGCCCTGCGCCTTTTTCCCCTCGGGCAGGATGACGGTCAGGGTGGCGTCGCTGCCGCTGTCCCAATAGCGGGTGATATCCTCTTCCAGCATCCGGCCCAGGCCGTAGCCGTTGCCGGAGGTGGAGATCTGGCACTGGCGGGCCAGATCGACGGCCTGCTTTTTCGCCGCTAGGGCGGGCGACGCCATCAGCAGCGCCGCAAGCAGGATCAGGATACCAAGCGTTTTTTTCATAAAGGAAGGCTGCCTTTCATGCGGGATCAGAATTCGGCGCTGCCGGTGGTGCGGGGGAAGGGTAGCACGTCACGGATGTTGGAAATGCCGGTCAAATACATGATCAGGCGTTCAAAGCCCAGGCCGAAGCCGGCGTGGGGGGTGGTGCCGTATTTGCGCAGCTCAAGGTACCACCAGTAGGAATTCATATCCAGGCCCAGTTCCTCGATCCGGGCGGTCAGTACGTCCAGCCGCTCCTCGCGCTGGCTGCCGCCGATCAATTCGCCGATGCCGGGCACCAGCACGTCCACCGCGGCCACGGTTTTGCCGTCGTCGTTCTGGCGCATATAGAACGCCTTGATATCCTTGGGATAGTTGAACACGCACACCGGGCAGCCGAAATGCTCCTCGGCCAGGTAGCGCTCATGCTCGGTTTGGATATCCATGCCCCAGTGCACGGGATATTCAAACTGCTTATCGGCCTTTTGCAGGATATCGATGGCGTCGGTATAGGACACCCGGGCGAACTTGCTGTTGACCACGTGGCTCAGCCGCTCGATCAGGCCCTTATCCACGAATTGATTCAGGAACGCCATTTCCTCGGGGGCTTTGGCCATCACGTCGGCGATCACATATTTCAGCATGTCCTCCGCCAACAGCATATCGTCCTCCAGGTCGGCGAAGGCGATTTCCGGCTCGATCATCCAGAATTCGGCGGCGTGGCGCGGGGTGTAGGATTTTTCCGCCCGGAAGGTGGGGCCGAAGGTATACACGTTGCGGAAGGCCTGGGCGTAGCATTCCACGTTCAATTGGCCGGACACGCTCAGATTGGCGGGGCGGCCGAAGAAATCCTCCTTATCGATCACCCGGCCCTGATCATCCCGGGGCAGGTTGTTCAGATCCAGGGTGGTGGCCCGGAACATTTCGCCCGCGCCCTCGGCGTCGGA
>JAFUXH010000141.1 GCA_017470945.1 Clostridia bacterium
GAAAATGATACAATTTCCGGTGGCAATGGCGAAAGGGTCCCACCTGTTCCCATACCGAACACAGAAGTTAAGCCTTTCAGCGCCGATGGTACTTGGCTGGACACGGCCCGGGAGAGTAGGTCGCCGCCGGATTCCAATGGATGTGGTCAATCCACATCCTAATGCCTCAATAGCTCAATGGCAGAGCATTCGGCTGTTAACCGAAGGGTTGTAGGTTCGAGTCCTTCTTGAGGCGCCAAATAAGCACTTGCGAAAGCAAGTGCTTTTTGTTGGTTTTGGAAGAGAAAAATGAGAGGACAATAAAAGAACGGTATAATCAGAGCAAAAAAACGGATAAGAAGAAGGCCCACCACAAAGGCAGACCTTCCTGCTGTGCATCAAGTATTATCCTGCGCGTGCCAAAGGTTCCAAGACTATCACGGAGATGGCGAGGATATGCAGTTAAAGCAAATCAACAATTTACCAGGATTATTATAAACAAATGAAAACATAGGATATTCCCCTTTCTAAATTATCATTGATTTCCATACTTATCCATGAAATTCTTTAGCGTATTATAGTTATCTCGAGCTTCCTGAGCTTCACGTTTTTTCTGTTCTGCTTCCCTGGTAAGGCGATCCAATTTAGCACTATCGCTTTCCCCACAGCCACAAAGAATAAATGATAATATAGTTATCACAAAAAGAACAGTAAACTTTTTCATTTTGTTTTTCATTTCAAACACTCCTTTAGATTAGTGAATCAATGCAAGCCCAAACCAAGAAAGAGCAACATTGATGATGCCAATGACTACACCAGCTGTACCAAGACCAGTTTTCCCACCTTCTCTAACAGCCTGTGATCTACCTACCGCAGAAAGAATGATTCCCACTATCCCTGCGATACCATAGAAGCCAAAGATGAAACATGTTACCAAAGAAACAACAAATCCAGCAATGCTCATTCCATTTGTTTTGTTTTCCATTTTTCTTTTCCTCCTTTATACAATACAATTGACAACTATAATATAGCACATTTTTTTCAGTCTGTATAGTCCTTTTGAAATATATTTTATCATACAATTTGCATGTAATATGTTCTTGAAAAGAGATGATTGCATGGATGTGAAGAAGCGTATTCAGGACCTTATGGATGAACGGGGATGGACGATGTATCGGTTGGCAAAAGAATCCAACATCAACTGGTCAACTTTACGCAATGTTTTCAAACGAAATAACGATCCATCCATTTACACATTGGAATGTATCTGCAAAGGTATGGGCATGACGCTGCCGCAGTTTTTTGATATTGACAACAAAATGGGATTGACAGACGAGCAGCAGCAATTGATCCATAATTGGAGTAAATTAAATGAACACGACCGAACATTGATAATTGATTTGATTACAGCGCTCAATGAAAAATGACGGACAGGCAGGTGAAGCCTTCCGTCATTTTATTGGTTTTGGAGAAGAAAGCCAAAGTGTGCTTAGTAAACTATTATCAATCCATCAAATATCTTGAATTAAAAGGAACAAAGATACGCTGCCCATGATAGCATACAGGCACCGCCTTACGCAATGCCGTATTTTTTCATTTTCCGCCACAAGGTGGATCGGGCCATACCCAGGCGCTGGGCGGCCAGGTTGCGGTTGCCGCCGGTTTCCTTCAGCACCCGGCGGATGGCCAATTCCTCCCGGTCGGCCACGATGTGCATGCTTTGTTCCTTTTCGCCCTGCTCCATATCGGGCAGCAGCTTTTCCCGCACGAATGCCAGGCCGATTACCGGCTCCGGCGCCAGGATGATGGCGCGCATGCAGAAATATTCGATGTCCCGCTGATTGGCGGGCCAGGGGTAGCGGCACAGGTGCTCCACCGCCTCGTCGGTCAGGGTGACCCGTTTTTTGAATTGCTTGGCGCTTTGGGACATATATTCTTCCAGATAGGTGGGGATATCCTCCGGCATTTCCCGGATGGGGGGCATTTTCAGGCTCAGGCCCAGCAGGGTGTTGGCCAGCTGCCACATCCATTGGCCCTGGCGGGCCAGGTCCATCAGGTCCATGAAGGTGGAGCAGATCAGCCGGATGGACACGGGAATGGGCTCCAGGGTATCCTTCCGGCGGAAATTGCTGTTGCGGAGGATGCTCAGCAATTCCCGCTGGCAATCGGGCACCAGGGTGTGCACGTCCAGCAGGAACAGGGTGCCCTTGTGGGCCTGGGATACCAGGCCGGTATCGCCGCTGCCCGCCCGGCCAAACAGCAGATCGAACTGGCTTTCCGGGGGGATGGTGCTCAGGTCCACCGCCACGTAGGGGTTTTTCCGGCGCAGGCTGGCATTGTGGATGCATTCCGCCAGGCGGGATTTGGGCAGCCTGGGTTCCCCGGTGATCAGGATGGGCACGTCGTACTGGGCATAGGCCTCCGCCTCCTCCACCAGCGCCCGCATCACCGGCGACCGGGCGGGGAACTGGGCGAATTTGGCGTGGGCAATGTAACCCCGGCGGTAGCGCTCCTGACGGATGCGCTCGTCCAGGTCGTCGATGGCGGCAAACTCCTGCATGGAGATGATCCAGCCGTCGTTCTGCTGCTCCAGGGTGACGGCGGCGATGTTGGCGATATAGGAGACCCGGCCGAATTGGAGCACCAGGGAATAGGTATCCTGCCGGGATTCCAGGGCCTTGATCAGAGCGGTGGAGGGCACCAATTCCTCCAAATCCAGCAGCCGCTTCCCCAGCAGCGCCTCCGCTGTGCGGCCCAGGGCACTTTCCGCCCGGGGGTTGGTGAACACGATCTCCCCCTTCTGGTTCAGGCGGATGATGGCGTCGGAGGAATAATGGACCAAGGATTGGATCTCCTTGGATCGGCGCTGCTCCTGCAGCAGCGCGTCGGACAGGCGCAGGGCCATCCGGATAGCCGACAGCAGGCTTTCCCGGATGGGGCCGATCATCAGGGCGTTCATGCCCGCCGCCCGGGCGCTGGTGCAGATCGTTTCATCGCCGATGACGATTTCGGTGTTTACTCCCTGGGCCCGGCGCAGGGCGTCGGGGATATCCTCCTCCGAGGCGATATAATACAGGAACACGTCGGCGTGCAGCACCCGGGCCAGGGGCTCCGGGTTGGAAAACATGTGGCGCTGGCCGATCAGGGCGATGCGGGGGTTGGGATGGCCCACAATGGCGCAGGCCCGGTCCAGCAGCACGGCGATATCCTGGCCGGACAGCACCACCTCCACCACCGGCACCGTCCGCTGGCTTTTGAGGATGTTGGCCAGCTGCCCCCGGGCCACCGCCACGCCCAGGCCATCCTGGAGATGCTGCTGCACCTTCTCCACCACGTTTTGGGGGGTGGCTTCCAAAATGGCGGCGTCCAGATCGGCCTCCCGCACGATTTCCTGGGCGGAGGCCCGTTCCGCCGCATTGGCCGCCAGGATCAAAAGCGATTTCATGGCGTATTTCCTCCCTCGATACAGGATCTAACGCCATTGTAACGCAAACGGGCGGAAAAGGCAAGACGCCGCGTTTCACAAATGGAACATTTTTTGAAACAAATGAAACGCCGATTTCTCTTGGCGAAACATTTGCAAAAATTTCCTGATTTCTTTGCAAAAAAACACCAAAAAACGCTTGAATTGGTCGTTGACGGGATATTTTTATACATGCTATCATGGGAATGAAAGAAACCTAAATGAAACAGGGAGGTGCAAGGGATGGCAAGGTACATTTTACAGCGCCTGGGCCAAACGCTGCTGGTGCTGCTGATTGTATCGTTTCTGACCTACATGCTGGTGGATTTCCTGCCAGGCGATCCCATTGCGGCCATGACGGGCGGCGAAATTTCCGGCGAAACGTATGAGCGTCTTTTTTATGAGATGAATATGGATAAGCCGGTGCTGGTGCGCTACGCCCTGTGGCTCAAGGGTGCGGTGACGGGGGATCTGGGCACGTCGCAATCCTACCACCGGAACGTGGTGGATATCATCGGCGAGCGCGTGCCGGTCACGATCTATCTGTCTCTGCTGGCGTTCCTGATCAGCGTGCCGCTGGGCATCATTTTCGGCATCATCAGCGCCGTGAAGCGGGGCAGCGCCGCCGATACGGCGGTGACGCTGACGGCCAACGTATGCTGCTGCCTGCCGCAATTCTGGCTGGGTATCCTGTTTATGTATGTGTTCGCCATGAAGCTGGGTTGGCTGCCTTCCAGCGGCTTTGTGTGGCCCCATGAAAATTTCGTGCTCAGCGTGCGGCAAACCATCATGCCCCTGCTGTGCCTGGCCATCGGCGGCATCGCCTCCATCACCCGCCAGACCCGCTCCTCCATGCTGGAGGTGATCCGGCAGGATTACATCCGCACCGCCCGTTCGAAGGGCCTGAAAAACAAAAAGGTCATTTATATCCACGCCTTGAAAAACGCCCTGCTGCCGGTGATCACCCTGATGGGCCTGCGCCTGGGCGGCCTGGTTGGCGGCTCGGTGTTCGTGGAAAACGTGTTTGTCATTCCCGGCATGGGCTCCCTGCTGGTGAACGCCATCACCAGCGTGGATATCCCGCTGATCCAGGGCTGCGTGCTTTTGATCGCCGTATTCTCCTGCGTGATCAACCTGATCACCGATATCGTGTACGTGTACGTTGATCCCCGGATCAAGGTGGCGTGACAACAGAAAGGAGCGTTCTTCATGAGCCAGGCAAACATCAGCGTTGATAAGCAAAACGCTCAGGCCGTGCTGAAGGCCAATAAAGCCAAAAAACGGAAGCAGTTTCTCCGGGCGCTCTTTTCCAGAAAGATCGTTCTGGTATCCGCCATCATCGTGATGATCATTATCCTGGTGGCCGTGCTGGCCTACCAGATCATGCCCTTCGACCCCAACAAGCCCGCCGTGCGGGATCGCAACCAGGGCCCCTCCGCCACCCACCTGCTGGGTACCGATGAATTCGGGCGGGATGTGCTCAGCCGCATCATCATCGGCAGCCGGGTATCCCTGATCGTGGGTGTGCTGGCGGTGATCATCGCCTGTATCATCGGTACCTCCCTGGGCATGATCGCCGGTTATTTCGGCGGGGTGGTGGACGACGTGATCAGCCGTGTGGCGGAAGCCATTCGCGTGATCCCGCAGGTGGTGCTGGCCATCGCGCTGTGCGCGGTGTTCGGCGGCGGCATTGTGAATATGTCCATCATCCTGGGTATTTCCAATATGACGGTGTATATCCGCATGATGCGTTCCCAGGTGATGAGCATCAAGGAGCGGGATTATATCATGGCCGGCCGCCTGCAGGGCAACAGCAACGCCCGGCTGATGCTGCGCCACATCCTGCCCAACAGCGTTTCCCCCATCATCGTTACCATGACCCAGCAGATCGGCGGTACCATCCTGTCCGAGGCCGGGCTGAGCTTCCTGGGCCTGGGCATTTCCACCCCCACCGCCTCCTGGGGCACCCTGGTGTCCGGCGGCCGGTCGTATCTGCTCACCAACCCCGTGTATTCCCTGGCCCCCGGCGTGTGCATCGCCCTGCTGGTGATTTGCCTGAATTCGCTGGGCGACGGCGTGCGCGACGCGCTGGATCCGCGGCTCCGGGGCGAACTGTAAGGGAAGGAGGAATTGCAGATGGCAAGCAAGCATTTGCTGGAAATCAAGGATTTGGTGACCACCTTCCGTTCCGACGGAAAGGAATTCAACGCCATTGAAGGCGTGAATATGCACGTGGATCGCGGCGAGATCGTGGGCATCGTGGGCGAAAGCGGATCGGGAAAATCGGTTACGATGCTGTCCAGCCTGCAATTGATCGCCAGTCCCGGCCGGGTGGCCGGGGGCGAGGTGTATCTGGAAGGCGTTTCCGATAACCTGCTTTCCTACGACAGCGACGGCGAGGAAATGCGGCAGATCCGCGGCGGGCGCATTTCGATGATCTTCCAGGAGCCCATGACCAGCCTGAACCCGGTGCTGACCGTGGGCTACCAGATCCAGGAAAACATATTGCTGCACAAAAACGTGAGCCCCGAGGAAGCCAAGAAGCGCACCATCGAGGCCATGAAGATGGTGAATATCCCCGACGCGGAAACCCGCTATGATTATTATCCCCAGCAATTTTCCGGCGGCATGCGCCAGCGCATCATGATCGCCATGGCCATGGCCCCCGGCCCCGATATCCTGATCGCCGACGAGGCCACCACCGCCCTGGATGTGACCACCCAGGCCCAGCTGCTGGAAATGATCCGGGATATCGCCAAGAAAACCAACACCGCCGTGATCATGGTGACCCATAACCTGGGCCTGGTGGCCCGGTACGCCGAGCGGATCTACGTCATGTACGGCGGGCACATCATGGAAACCAGCGACTGCAAGCAGATTTTCCACAACACCAAGCATCCCTACACCCGGGCCCTGCTGCGGGCCATTCCTCGGCTGGATGACCCCAAGGACCGCGTGCTGATCCCCATCGACGGCCTGCCCCCGGTGCCCTCTCAGCGGCCGGTGTACTGCCCCTTCTATGCCCGGTGCGAATACCGGTGCGACGCCTGTAAGGATAACACCGATTATTCCCTTCGCTTGGTGGATGATAACCACTGGAGCAGCTGCATCCTGACCCAGGAGCAGCTGGACCGGAAGGCGGAGGAGCTGCTGCACAAGGATTACGGCGCCTCCCCCGTGCGCAGGCAAAGCGACAAATACTGCCTGAAGGTAACCAACGTGCGCAAGTATTTCCCGGTATACAAGGGCATGCTGCGCAAGAAGGTGGGCGAGGTCAAGGCCATCGAGGATATCGCCTTCGACTTGCGCCAGGGCGAAACCCTGGGCGTGGTGGGCGAATCCGGCTGCGGCAAAACCACTCTGGCCCGCTGCATCATGCGGATGTACGAGCCCGACGAGGGCGAAATCGTGTTCGGCGGGCGGGATATCGCCCATTTGAAGGACAAGGACCTCAAGCCCGTGCGGCCCAAAATTTCGATGATCTTCCAGGATCCCTTCTCCTCCCTGGATCCAAGGCAGAACGCCGGTTCCATCGTGGGGGAAAGCCTGAAGATCCACAAGCTGGTGGGCAGCCAGACGGAGTATGAGCAGAAGGTGGATGAGCTGTTCCGCAAGGTGGGCATGGATCCCGCCATGAAGGACCGGGTGGCCCACGAATTTTCCGGCGGCCAGCGCCAGCGCATCGGCATCGCCCGGGCCCTGAGCTCCAACCCCGATCTGATCATCTGCGACGAGCCCATCTCCGCCCTGGATGTATCCATCCAGGCCCAGATCATCAACCTGCTGGAGGATATCCAGGCCGAAATGGGCATCAGCTACATTTTTATCGCCCACGATCTGGCGGTGGTGAAGCACATTTCCGATCGCATCCTGGTCATGTATCTGGGCCGGGTGATGGAAATCGCCACCTGCGACGAATTGTACGAAAATCCCCTGCATCCCTACACCCAGGCCCTGCTGTCCGCCATCCCGGTGGCCGACCCCGTGGTGGAGGAGCAGCGCGAGGCGGTGCCCATCCAGGGCGAAGTGCCCAGCATTTTGAAGCGCCCCTCCGGCTGCCCCTTCCACAACCGCTGCCCCAAGGCCACTGATCGCTGCAAGCAGGAGGTGCCCCAGCTGCACACGGTGCAGGGTGAGCATCAGGTGGCCTGCCATCTGTTCTGATCCCCTTTGGTGATGACCCGCCGGTTCAGCGGGTGCACATACACATGCCGCGGCCTGCGCCGCGGCGCAAAAAACAAGGAGGTTTACCCATGAAAAAGATCCTCGCTCTGGTTCTGGCCGCGATGATGCTGGCCTCCCTGATCCCCGCTGCTATGGCGGAAGAAGCCGCGCCGACCTACGGCGGCACGCTGACGGTGCTGGGCTTTGACTTCAACACCTTCTTCCCCGCCCACTCCACCACTACCTCCGACCGCTACAACATGGCCCCCGCCATCGAATCCCTGGGCCGCCGCAATCCTGACACCGGCGACACCGAGGGCTGGCTGGTGAAGGAATTCGTTACCGACGCCGACGCCCTGACCCTGACGCTGAAGCTGCAGGAAGGCGTGAAATTCTCCGACGGTACCGACTTCAACGCCGACGCCGTGATCTGGAACTTCCAGCAGATGGTGGATTTCGGCAAGGCCTCCGAACTGGTGAACCCCGCCAGCTTTGAAAAGACCAACGATTACACCGTGGTGCTCAAGTACAGCGAATGGGGCAACACCTGGACCGACACCGTGGGCGAAGTGCGCATCTATTCCCCCGCCGCCTATGAAGCCAACGGCGACGACTGGGCTGCCATCAACCCCGTGGGCACCGGCGCCTTCGTGATGAAGGAAATGGTGGCCGACAGCCACATCAGCTACGTGAAGAATGAAAACTACTGGCGCGAAGGCGAGCCCTACCTGGATGGCATCGAGGTGCTGTTCATGAGCGACGCCACCACCCAGCTGTCCTCCTTCATCAACGGCGAATTGGATGTGCTGCGCAACCCCAACAGCGTGGCCATCAAGCAGCTGCAGGATTCCTATGAGAACGTGGCCAACAACGCCCCCGACCTGGCCGGCATCACCTACATCATGTTCTGCTCCGGCGTGGAAGAATCCCCCTTCTACAACCTGGACGTGCGCCTGGCCGTGATGCACGCCATCGACTGGGAAGAAATGTCCGACGCGATCTATGACGGTCTGGGCGGCGTGACCCCCGTGTTCGCCGTGCCTGGTGCCTGGAGCTACGATGAAAACCTGGCGATGTACGAGCAGGATTTCGACCTGGCCAAGAGCCTGCTGGCTGGCGCCGGTTATCCCAACGGCTTTGACACCGTGATCACCATCAACGGCGAAAACGCCGCCAACGAGCCCTGCGCCGTCATGCTGCAGTACTACATGAGCGAAATCGGCATCAACGCCGAAATCAAGAAGCTGACCAACGCCGACTTCAACGCCCAGAAGGCCGAAGGCAACTACGACCTGGGCGTGATGGTGAACAACGGCTCCTCCAAGCTGGACTTCACCGCCAACTACATCCGTCTGTATTCCTCCGAGGGCGTGAACTACAAGGTCATGATGGCGAAGCCCGCCGATTACGAAGAAGCCCTGTTCGGCGCCCGCGCCGCCAAGACCCTGGAAGAAAAGAAGGAACTGCTGCAGAAGGCTGCCCGCCTGATGAGCCACGATTACGCGCTGGTGGTCGCCACCGGTTACATGGGCGCTTACTGCTACGCGCAGAAGGGCGTGCACGACACCGGCATCTGCTCCACCACCGCCGAATCCTGGACCCCTGAAATGGCCTGGAAGGAATAAGGCTCCCGATTGGTTACAATCGCCGCTTTCCGGGGCTGGGCAAAGGCGCCTGGCCCCGGGCGGCCCCCCAAGCGGTCTGATCCCATTTTAACGCCGGAGGATGAAACCCATGCAGCCATTGATGAAACCGCAGCTGTGCGTGCGATCTGACAACGCCACGGACGATTATATCCAATACCTGCGCCAGATGAATCTTTCCCATTGCTTTGTGATGTTCAGCAACGAGCATTCCAACTATGAGGATGTCAACCGGATCCTGGACAAGCTTCGCCGGGCGGGCCTCACCGTCGATGACGCCGGCAATGGCTTCCTGTACAAGCATATGTCCATCCATCTGGGCCTGGCTGACCGGGATCGTTGGATCGATCAATACAACGACCTGAATAAGATCCTGGGCCAGGCGGGCGTGCCTGTGGGCTATGTGGGCAACAGCCGGGTGTCGCACACCGGGTATTTTGCCTCCGAAGCCACCCACGGCGCGTTGGGCCGCACGGTGGATATGGAGGAGATCCTCCGCCGTCCCCCCGTGTGCGATCCCATTGTGGAGGAGGACGCCCTGTGGGAAAATTTCCGCTACCTGCTGGAGCGGGCCCTGCCCGTTGCCAAGGAAAACGGCATGCAGCTGGCCCTGCATCCCAGCGATCCGCCCTACCCCATGTACGAGGGCTATGCCAGCCTGATCCACAGCGGCGATTGCTTCCGCAAAGCGCTGAAAATGGCCGATGAAATTGTGCCCGGCGTGCTGGGCATCAAATTCTGCTGCGGCTGCTGGCTGGAGGGCGGCAAGGCTTTCGGCGATATCCTGGCCGACCTGCGGGAATTCGTTCGCGCTCGCCGGGTGCTGACCGTGCACTTCCGCAACGTCAGCTGCCCCCTGCCTCATTTTACCGAAACCCTGGCCGAGGACGGTTATTTCGATATGATGAGCATCATGCGGGTGCTGGTGGAGGAGGGGTATGACCAGGCCATCTATCCCGATCATATCTTTCAAACCAGCGAAAAATCCGGCGGCGACCTGGCGCAGTTCGCTTACGCCATCGGCTACATGAAGGGCCTGATGAACGCGGCGTACAGCGAAATCGAAGCAAAGTAAGCCAAGGATCATGCATCAAAATAGGCTGCCTGCAAGGAACGCGTTTCCTGCAAGCAGCCTTTTTTGTGTCTTAACTGTCATCCCGCCCGAAAGATCGACGCTGGAGGAGATGCCGGGAAATATCCCCCTATCAGCCATACGCACATCGGCAATCCGTGATATTGGCCCCTTCCCTTGATTTTTCTTGACGAAATCGCCCGCCTATTGCAAAATAAAGGAAAGGCGCGTTCCATCATTGCGTAAGGGAGGCGGGGCCATGCGGCGGCAAACGCTACGGCGGAATACGGGGGTTTTCATTGGCTTCCTTCTGCTGGCCGGGGTGATCCACATTTTTGATGATACCCTGCTCACGCCCAGCGTTTACGGGCGGGCGGCCATGTTCACCGTGATTTTCCTGATCTATACGGGCCTGCTGATCTTCTGGATCCAGTCGGTACACGCCAGGCTGCTGCCCTTCCGGGCCAGGACGTATGGGATCGCGTCGGCGGTGCTGATGGTGGTCTTTCTGATCCTGCGCAGTTTCAAATACCGCATCGCCTTCAGCAATGCCGTGGTGCGGTACACGTGGTATGCCTATTACCTGCCGCTGGCGCTGATCCCCACGCTGTTCTGGATGGCCTGTATCCGCATCCGGCGCGGGGACCAGAAAAGCAAGCGGGATGAGCGCTGGCTGCTGCTGCCCGCCGGGATCCTGGCGGCGTGTTTTTTAACGAACGATCTGCACCGTTTGGCGTTCCTGCCCTTGGTTGACGCCGCGTCCCTCATCGGCGACACGGGCACCTATACCCACGGCGTCCTGTTCTATGGGATGTATCTGTGGGTCGTGCTGGCCACGGCGGTCGGCGTGATCCTGCTGCTGAAGGAAACCAGGAAAAATATCTACAAGGCGCTGCCCATCGCCGCCGCCCTGGCGCTTTGGCTGCTGATGATCACGGCCAACGTCGTCATGACCACCTACGCGCTTCGCCGCCCCTATGAAGTGCCGGAGATCCATATTTTCTGCCTGCTGCTGATTTTTGAAATTTGCATCCGGGAGGGGCTGATCCCCCACAACGAGCATTACGCTGCCATTTTCGGCGCGCTGCGGCAGCCGGCGCTGATCTGCGATCAGGCGTTTGCGCCGGTATACCAAACCGCCGCGCCGGTGCGTGCCGATCGGGCCCAGATGGAAGCGGCGCTGATGAAGGACGTATATCCCCAGCGGGACCTTCGCCTGCGCGGCAAAGCCATCCGGGGCGGCTACGCCTTCTGGACGGCGGACGAAAGCGCCCTGCACCGGCTGAACGAGGAATTGGAGGAAGCCAACCAGGTGCTTTCCGAGGAAAACAACGTGATCGCGGCGGAAAAGGAGCTGCGGGAGGAAAAGGCCCGGGTGGAGGCCCGCAGCCGGCTGTATCTCAGCGCGGCGGAGCAGGTGTATCCCACCCAGAAGGAGATTGCCGCGCTGCTGAATCAAATCACCCCCGATCGGGAAAACCTGCGCCCCGTTATGGCCCGGGTGATGGTGCTGAACGCCTATGCCAAGCGCCGGGCCAATTTTTTGCTGGCCGAAAGCGCCGTCGTTTCCGCGAACGAAATGCGCCTGGCCCTGGAGGAAACCGCCCGCTACCTGCCCTACTGCGGCACGGAGGCCTATGTGGACTGCACAGCCGCCGCCGATCGGGCCACCGAGGATGCGATGGCCCTGTATGATACCTTTGAACAGGTGATCGAAGCGCTGCTGCCCGATCCCCCGCCCTATCTGCTGATCGCGTATTCCGACGACGGCCTGCGGTTGATGGCCGAGGGCATCGCGCCCGCCCTGCAGGCGCCAAACGCCCCGCGGTCCGTGGCGGTGGAGGCGGAGGAGGGCCGCGTTACGGTGCGGATCGGCTTCCGGGAAGGAGGCGCGGCATGACCGACTTTCGGCAAATATCCGCCCTTCCCGGCGGAAGGGCCATGGTGGCGCTGCTGCTTTTGCTGGTGATCGGCCAAATGACCGCGCTGATCCAGGCCCTTTTGAAGCGGCGCAGGGCGGGGGTCCTGCTGCTGTGCGGGCTTCACTTTGCGCTGGGGGCGGGGCTGCTGATGCTGGTGCTGGCCGATCTGCCCTATCACCCGACGTCCGTGCCCGGTGGGTTCACGGGGTGGATGGACGCGCTTCCCTGGCCGCTGCTGCTGGCGGCGGAGGCGCTGTCGGCCGGCGGGCTGATCGCCTGCTTCATCGGCAATCAAGCCTACCGGCGAATGCACCTGACGAACGCGGCCATCAAGGAAACGATCGACCTGTTGGAAACGGGCATCTGCTTCGGCACGGGGGAGGGGGCCGTGCTGCTGACGAACGTGCGCATGAACGCCTATTGCCGCCTGCTGACCGGCCATGTGCTCACCGATACGCGGGCGCTGTGGCAGCGGGTGCAAAGCGCCGGGGAAAGCAGCGAGGGGCAATGGCTGGTGCCCCTGCCGGATGGCAGCCGCGTGCTGTTTGGCAAAACGGCGGTCACGCTGGAGGGAAGGGCCTGCGAGCAGATCATCGCCGCCGACGTGACGGAGCAATACCGGGCCACGGAGGAATTGAAGGAAAAAAACCGGCGGCTCAAGGATCACCAGTTGCGCATGAAAATGCTGATGGCGCAAACCGCCGCCCTCATTCCCAGCCAGGAGATCCTGGCGGCCCGCACCGCTTTTCACGATCAGTTCGGCGGCCTGCTGCTGACGGGCAAGTATTACTTTGAGCATCCCGGCAGCGCCGATCCCGACGCTTTGCTTGCCCTGACGCGGCAAATCAACAGCATGTTTCTGGAGCAGGTGGAGCAGCCCGACGATATGCGTTCCCCCTACGAGGACGCCCTGCGCCTGTGCGGCCGGATCGGGGTGCAATTGCGCATCCGGGGAAGCGTGCCCACCCAGCGGCGTATCCAGGATGTGTTGGGCCGCGCCGTCGCCGAATGCGCCGCCAACGCCGTCAAGCACGCCGACGGCCATACGCTCACCCTGCGCTGCAGCCGGGAGGGCCGGCGGCTGACCGCCGTATTCACCAACGATGGCGACGCGCCGGCGGGCCCTGTGCGGGAAAGCGGCGGCCTTCTTTCCCTGCGCCGGTTGACGGAAAACCTGGGCGGCAGGATGCTGGTGGAAAGCCAGCCCGCCTTCCGCCTGACGTTGATCCTTCCGCTGGACGGGGAAGGGCGGAGCGAACGAAAAGAAGGAGCCGGTTCTTCCGTCACATCATATTGAACGTATGGAAGAGATCGAAAGAAATGATCAGTCCTTTTCAATCGCCTGTCCCTGTCATTTGACGCGAAGAAATAAAGCGCCTGGAGAAAGCGCGTTTCCCCAGGCGCATGAATGCGGAAAAGCAACAAATGCATGGACAACGGCGGAACCCCGATTCCGCTTCGGTTCGTAAGGGATCGAAAAATATTTTTTCGACACCCTGTTTTATTTCCATTCCTCCGATAAAAACGCGTACCGGTCGGTCATGAACGTGCGGATGTATTCGATGTTCCTTTCCAGGGTATTGCCGGTGTTGGCCACGCTGGTGGGCTTGGCGGGGCGGGGCCAGCGGATGATGTTCATGGCGTAGGAGGCGCGGATGGAATCGGCGTACGCGTCCAGGGATTTCAGGCGGCTGCCCGCCGGCGCTTCCCGCATGCCCAGAAGGATCTCCACGGCGGGCTTCAATTCCGCCTGCCACACGTCGACGACCTGTTGCTTGAAATCGGCCTGCTTATACAGGGCGGGCCACCACAGCTTGGCCTCCGCCCGGTTGGCGATCCAAAAGCCGGCGCCGTTCAGCACGTTCTTGGCGTTGCTTTCCTGGGCGTAGGAGCCGAAGGTGCTGTCGTAATCCCACACGGGGCCGGCGAAGAATTTTGTGCTCACCGAATCGGCGGGCTTGTAAAAATACATGCTGCTGGAATTGCCGTCGTAATTCTTGGTGAATTCCTCGATCAGGTATTTGCGCACCAGGGAATCCTGGTCCACGATGTCGGAATAATGCTGCCAGGTGGCCGGGTCCACGCCGTCGGAAGCGAAGATGGCGTTTTCAAAGGCCTGCAATTTGGCGGCCACGTATTCCATCTGGTTTTTGCTGGCGTATTCCGGGCTTTTGACCACCAGCACGTCGCCCTTTTGGGTGGTGTAGGCGCTGGCCTCCTGCTTGTAGCGCACGGGGTAGCTTTCGAATTCTACCAGGTAGCCGCCGGTGATATCCTCCGGTTCGTTGGGGATGTTATAGGCCTTGTATTTCCCCTTGGCGGATGTGTCCTTGCCGATCATGGGGTAGGAGCTCAGGGGCTTTTTATTCAGCTGTTCGGTGGCTTCCTCCAGATCGGCGATGTCGATCCGGTCGTCGTCGATCATCACCTTTTCGGAGAACAGATACACCCCCTGATATTCGTTGTTGATATACACCTCCGCCGAGATATGCTCCGGCGTGTAGGGCATATGCAATTCCATGGCGGTATCGTATACGATCTGGTTGCGCAGCAGGGATTTATCCCGGTAGTTGCCGGTCAGGATCCATTTTTTGCACTTGCCCATGCCCATTAGGTTGGTGCCCGTCGCCAATTTGATCTGGTAGCTTTTTTTCACGAAGGTCATGGAGCTGTTGCCCCGGCACTTGATGTGCTCCAGCGTCCCGTTGTATTGGGTTTTCCCGTCGGGGCCCACGAAAATCAAGGCGCCTTCTTCTTTGTTATTTTTGTTTTTCTGAATGTAATTCAAGCTGCCGCTGGCCGTGGTGATATACAGGGCGGGGAAGCCCGGGCTGCCCTGCATCACGTGCAGGGTGCGCTTGTTGCCATCCACGGTGACGGAATAATCCCCCGGCTGAAGGAAGGAAGCGTCGCTGCCGGATTGGATGTCCACGCCGGTTTCGTTGAACACGAATTTTTTGATGCCGGTCAGGCCGAAACGGGCGTTTTCCCCCTGCCAGTTGGCGGGCAGGAAAAGATAGTAATGGCTGTTGTTTTGCTTATACCAGGCAATGGCGTCCACGCCCTTTTGCCCGTCCGGGGAAACCCACATTTGCGGCGCGGCCGCCGCCAGGGAAACGGCGGGCAGCATGAGCAGCGCCGCGGCCAGCAGCAGCGCGGTCAGCAGCTTTTTCATCAGTTTCCCTCCTTCACGCCGATCAGCCCGGTGATGCGGCGAATGTCCTTGCTGGCGGTGTTGACGGGACGGTTGATCATATCGCCCTGAAAAATCATGCAGGTGGTGTTGCCGCCGTCCATGTTCAGGGCTTCCACGCAGCCCAGCTCATACATTTTTTGTGCCATCCATTCAATGGTCACGCCGATGGCGTCCTTCCTGCGGCCCAGCACGTCCACCACCACGATGGCGCCGTCCTCCCTGACCCCCATGGCCAGCCGGGGGGAGCGCTTGGTGCCCCAGCGGGAGGAATCGGGGTCGATTTTCCCCTCCCGCACCAGGATGGGGCCGAAGGCGTAGGTATCCTTTACCCCCATATCGACGTACTGCTGGGCGGTGTAGGCGTCCGATTCGTAGGTTTTGATGGTGCCGTCCTGGAAAACGGCCAGGATGTCCAGGGGCGGGAACACGCCGCTGCTGCTGATTTTGGGGTCGTTATACAGGATTTGCCCGTCCCGCACGATCACGCCCACCTTGCCGCCATAGCGCACCCGGTAGCCGAAAAAGTCGTCGTTGAAGGCCAGTACGGGCTGGCCCAGGTCGCTCATGATTTTGCTGGGCAGCACCAGGTTGGTGCCCGGCTTTTTGCCGGTGCTCAGCAGGGAGGTCAATTGGCTTGCGTCCTTCATGCGCACGACGGCTTCCAGCCAGATCAGGGGGCCGGAGGCGGTGTGCTGCCGGATCTCGATATGCAAAGTCTGGCTGATGTACGTCCACACCCCCGAAGCGCGGTCGGCGTAGGAAAAGGCTTCCTCCCCGGCGGGCAAAAAGCCGTTATCGTCGGTTTCCGGCGCTGCCACCGGCGCCGCCGTCGGATCGGGGGCCGATTTGGGCAGGCAGGCGTCGGAAAAAATCAGGGCCTGCACCTCCGGCGTGGCGACGCCGTCCGCCGTCAGGCCGTTTTTCTTCTGCAGCTCGATCAGGCGTTCCTTGGTGGTGGCGTTGAATTCCGTGGAAAACTTGGTGGAGGTGAAATACCCCAGCTCGTACATCCGCTGCTTCAGGGCCAGCACCGCTTCGCCCTTATCGCCCAGCTTCAGCGTGGCGTAGGCGCTTTCCGCCGCGCCGCTGGCCGCCGCCAGCCCCAGCAGCAGGATCAGCGCCGCCAGGCCGCACATCCATCGTTTCATTCCGTGCCTCACGACCATTCTGTAAAATGGGTGGATCTCCCTCCGGGCGCGTCAGCACGCTGAGCAGCCAAACCACCATTTTTAAGTATACCATATTTCCCCCCGCGAGGCAATTCCGCCCGCCGCATTTTACAAATCCTTCATACACCCGCTTCACCCACCCAACCAAGGGGCAAAAATAAAAAAATCCGGGTAAAAAACTTCATTTCGTCCTTGACAAAACTCCCCGGCTGTGATAAAATCCTATCTGCCGTTGAAAATGCGGCCTGGCCGCAGGATGCAACGGATGGTTTTCCGGGGTGTTCGCCCCGATCAGCGCTTAACCGATGCGATGGGTGTCCGTGGATGTGACGCGGGCCGTTCAGCCCAGAAATCGGATCATATAAATGGTCGCATGGCTCAGTTGGTAGAGCACATCGTTCACATCGATGGGGTCACAGGTTCGAGTCCTGTTGCGACCACCATGAAAACCCTTGATTTTCAAGGGTTTTTTCATTTTCTCCAGGGGCAAATACCCCAACCGTACCCC
>JAFUXH010000142.1 GCA_017470945.1 Clostridia bacterium
CAGACGCTGTCCGCGAGAAGCTTTAGGTACGCCCAGCAAGCTGCCGGGGGCAAGAAAACCCAAAGGGAACGCCTGGAGAAAACAAGCTTTCTCCAGGCGTTCCCTTTGGGTTTTCCCGGTGCGTTCACGCACCGGTTGGCCGGCAAAGCCGGCCGCCCCGGCAGCGACCGGTGTTTCGTGACTTTCCCGTTTCAGCGACACGCAAGCATGTTCAACATGACACGCTGCATTCGCAAGGGCAGGGTCCAGGGAGGGCTCCCTCCCTGTCGGAAGTTTGAAGGCAGCGCTTTCAACGTTCCTCCCCCTCCGTTTGATATTCCTTTGCTAAAACCGCATACACCGCCACATCGCAAACGCCTTGATTGTTTTTCCCCGCCTCCCGCAGGATGCCCTCGAAGGTCATGCCGGCCTTTTGCATCACCCGGCCGGAGTTGGGGTTGCGCACGTCGTGGCGGGCTTCCACCCGGTTCATGCCCACTTCCCGGATCAAATAGCGGATCACCGCTTTCACGGCTTCCGGCATCAGCCCCTGGCCCCACCAGGCCTTGCCGATGCAATAGCCCAATTCGCACTGGGCGATCTCATCCTGATGGGATACCACGGCCAGGCTGCCGATGGGCTCGCCCAGAGATTTGGGAACGATGGCCCACTGATAAACGTCCTGATTTTGCGATTCTTGCTCCCAATACGCCGCCAATTGGGTGCTGACCAACGCGGACGGATGGGTGGGCCAGGTCAGGAAGCGGGTCACCTCCGGGTCGCCCGTCCAGTTTTGAAACATGGCGGGCCCATCCTTTTCCTCAAAGGGGCGCAGGATCAGCCGGGCGGTCTCCAGCCGTTTTGTGCCTTGATGCTCCATGCTCATTCTCCTCTTGGCTTTAATTTGGCCTCGTGGCCCTGATCGCTGGGATAGTAATAGCGGGTGCCCACCTTCTCATCGGGCATGTACTGCTGGGCCACCCAATGGCCGGGGTAATCATGGGGATATTTGTATTCCGCCTCGGTGGTCACGCCCAGGCGTTCGTTGCCCTTATAATGGGAATCCCTTAGGTGGGCGGGCACGGGGCCGAAGCCGCCCCGTTGGGCGTCGGCCATGGCGGCTTCGATGGCCACGGCGACGGAATTGGATTTGGGGCTGTTGCATACCGCCAGGATGGCCTGGGCCAGGGGCAGGCGGGCCTCCGGCATGCCCACGGTTTCCAGTGCCTGCATGGCGGCCACGGCCTGCAGCATGGCGGCGGGGTTGGCCAGGCCCACGTCCTCGCTGGCGTGGGCGATGATACGGCGGGCCAGCATCCGGGGATCGGCCCCGGCGTAGAGCAGACGGGAAAACCACAAAAGCGCGGCGTCGCTGTCGCTGCCCCGCATGGATTTGCAAAAGGCAGACAGCATATCGTAAAACATCGTGTCGTCGCAGCGGATGATGGGCTTTTGAATACTCTCCTCGGCGATGGGCAGCGTCACGTGCACCCGGCCGCCGGCGGTGGGGGTAGTGAGCACGGCCAATTCAATGGCGTTCAGGGCGGTGCGCACGTCGCCGTTGGCCACGTAGGCGATGTGGTGCAGCGCGTCCGTATCCAGATCCACGTGCATGGCGCCCAGGCCCCGCTCGGTATCGGTAATGGCGCGCAGGATGGCCTGCTCCACGTTCTCCTGGGTGAGCGCCTCAAAGGCGAAAATGCGGCAGCGGCTCACGATGGCGGGGGTCATGGCGATCATGGGATTTTCGGTGGTGGAGCCGATGAAGCGGATCAGCCCCTCCTCCATGGCGGGCAGAATGGAATCGGATTGCGCCTTGCTCCACCGGTGGCATTCATCCAGCAGCAGGTAGGTGGGCTGGCCGTAAAAATCCCGGCGGTTGGCGGCCTGCTTCAATTCTTCCCGCACGTCGGCTACGCCGGAGGTGACGGCGTTCATTTTCACAAAGGCGGCGTTGGTCTGCTGGGCGATGATGCTGGCCAGGGTGGTTTTGCCGCAGCCCGGCGGGCCGTAAAAGATGCAGGAGGTCAGCCGGTCGGCTTCGATGGCGCGGCGCAGCAAACGGCCGGGGCCCACGATGTGCTCCTGGCCGAAAAACTCGTTCAGATTCCGGGGCCGCATACGGTCCGCCAGGGGCGCGTTGGCCTTTTCATTGGCAGAAAACAGGGTCATGCCTCATCCTCCGCGATCAAGGAGGCGATTTCCTTTCCCTCGCCCCATTGGATTTCGTGGGGCTTATCGCCCACCCCCAGGCTCATATGCAGCAGCGCGATGCCCAGATCCAGGGCGGAACCGCCCACGCCGCCCTTCATCAGCATCAGCGTGCGCCCGGCGTAAGCCAGCCGCCAGGGCTGCAGATTGACGGCGGAGGGGGCCTGACGCACGCATTCGGCGGCGTGATAGGCCCACAGGGGCCAGGATGCCGGATCGCCCACGCAGATTTCGGTCAGCTTTTTGCGCTTCCGGCCTGAGCTGACCTCGTTCGATACGCCCAGGGGCGTGACGGCCAGCACCTTTTCATGGGGATTCAGGGGGATATCCACCGCGTTTTTGCGGAAGGACGCCACCCAGCAGGTGCCCAGGCCCATGGCCGTGGCTTCCAGCACGAAGGCTTCCCCGCTGATGCCGGCGTGCAGCGCCGCCCGGGGGGTGACGCTGTCGTCGGCGATGACGGCGGCATATTTATTGGTGCCCGAAATACCGCCCACCATCGGCAGGCGGCGGAAAAGCAATTCCGGCTCCGCATCGTGCAATACGATGCGCACCCCGGGCAGGCACACCCGGGCGGCGGCGAAATGCAGCGCGCTCAGCTGCGCCATGTCGGGGCCCATGCGGTAGGCCCGCACGCTGCGCCGCTTGGCCACGGCTTCCAGAAACCGGGCGCGCTGCGCGGGAGAAAAAAAGTCGTTCAACGGGCATTTTTCCATGATCGATCACCCTCCGGCAGATAGTGTATCACGGGGGAAAGGGAAACGTCAACCATTCTTGACAGGATGGGGCGGGAAACGCTATAATGTACAAAATTTCGCGGAAGGGCGTGGGGCACCGATGAGCTTTCAGGTGGCGCTGAGCAACGTACTGCTGACGCTTTTGTATATCGCGCCGGGGTATCTGCTGTGCAAAAGCCGCAAAGCGACGGCGGATCATTTATCCACCCTGTCGGCGGTGCTGGTGTATATCTGCTCGCCCTGCCTGCCGGTATCGGCGTTTTTGAATTTGGAATTCTCCTGGCCGGCCTTTGGCTGGATGGCCCTGTTTTTCGCGGTGACGCTGCTTTTGCAAAGCGCGTTCATGGCCCTTTTGTACCTGCTTTTTCACCGCCGGTATGCCGACGCCCGCTACCGGGTGCTGAACATCGGGGCGGTGCTGGGCAACGTGGGCTTTTTCGGCCTGCCCATCATGCGGGCGCTGATGCCGGATCACCCCGAGGTGGCGGGCTACGCGGTGATGTACATCGTATCGATGAACATCCTGGTGTTCACCATGGGCGTTTTTTGCCTGACCAGGGATCGATCCTATATGAGCCTCAAGGCCGCGCTGATCAACCCCACGGTGATGGGCATGGCGGTGGCGCTGGCGCTGTATTTCACCCGGGGCCAGGATTATCTGCCCGCCATGCTGCAGGACGCGATCCATCTGCTGTCGAAAATGACCACGCCCCTTTGCATGATCATCCTGGGCATGCGCCTGGCCACCGTGCCGGTGAAGCGGCTGTTTGCCCGGCCCTTTGTGTATGGCATCGCCCTGGGGAAGCTGATGGCGTTCCCGCTGTTTTGCTATGCCTGCGTAGCGCTGCTCCCGCTGCCCCTTTCCTTCCGGGCCAGCATATTGATCCTGTCCGCCACGCCCTGCGCCTCCATCATCCTGAACCTGGCGGAAATCCATCACAGCGAAACGGAATTATCGGCCAATTGCGTGATGCTGAGCACCCTGATCTGCTTTTTGAGCATTCCGCCGCTCACGCTGCTGCTTTAATCCCGCGCGGCTTCCTCGGCGGCTTTTTTCGCCAGCGCGTAGCCATAGCCCCGGCGCATCAGCGCCTGGGTGATTTTTTTTGCGTCGTTTTTGAATTTCCGCGCCATTTTGCGGCCCTGCTCCACCGCGCGGCGGTATTCTTCCTCCTCCGGCAGGGCGTTCAGCGCCTGCTGCGCTTCCTGCCCGGAAACGCCCTTGACGCGCAATTCCTGGGCGATGCGGCCCCTGCCGTATTTTTTGCTGCGGCTGCTGACCCATTGCTCGGCGAACCGGCCGTCCGACAAGAGGCCGTGCAACTGCAGGGTGTCGATCACTCGCTGGATGGAAGCGGCGTCATAGCTGGAGCGGCGCAGCCTGTCCCGCACCTCTTTTTCGCTGCGTTCCCGCAGGGCCAGGAATTTCATGGCTGTTTCGAGGGCGTGTGGATACCCCCGCTGGGATATAAACATCCGGTAGGCGGCGGGATCGGCGCTGTCGCCGGCGCGCAGGCGGCGCTCCAAATACAGGGCGGAGGGGACGCGCACCGTTTCGCCCGACAGAAAACGCACCGTGGCCACCCCGTTTTTTCTTTCGACTGACAGCACTTTATCCATCGTTTTCTCCTAAGAATTTTTGCAGCAGCGCCGCGTTCAGGTCAGCCAGCACGCCCCGGCGGGCCTCGCTGGCCCCGGTGGTCAGCACGGCCAGGCCCCGCTGCTCTTCAGGGTCGAAAAACAGGCCGTGCACCGCCCCGTAGGCCATGCCTTGATGGCCGTACAGTGGGCGAGGGGCAATTTGACTGTCCTGCAAAATGAAGGTGAACAAGCCCTGGGACAGGTTGTGTGCCCGCTCCCCAAAGGGCACGACGGCGCGGCGCATTTCCCGCAGGCTTTCTTCCGAAAGAAAGCCTGGTATCATCCCCGCGACGCCCAGGCGGGCCAGATCGGGGGCGGATACGCACAGGTTGCCGTGGGCCAGGTTATAATGCTTTTCGGCGTTGATTTCCTTGGGCGGCAGGGGACGGGCGCGGCGCTGGGCGGCGTTGAAATTGGGGCTTTTCTGCCGGGGCAGAATGCGGATGGCGTCGGCCAGATCACCCCGCACGTTCTGCGGGTAAAAGGTGGCCTGCACCTGCAGCGGCGCGAACACCGTTTCCTGCATCAGCTGCTCAAAATCCACGCCCGCCGCGGCCTCCATGACCGCGCCGGCGATGCCGGCACCCAAATTGGAATATTCCCACAGGGTGTTGGGCAAATGGGCGGTGAAGCTGTCGCCCTGCAGGATCGTTTGCAGGGGGATGCCCTGGGCGATGCCGGCGTTGTAGGCATTTCCATCGTGGATGCCCGCCGTGTGGCTCATCAGCATGCGCAGGGTGATGGGGGTATCCGGCGCTTGGGGATGGCGCAGGGAAAAGGGCAGATAGAAATTCACGTCGGCGTCCAGGTCGATTTTACCCTGCTCCTTCAGTTTCATGGCCCCCAGGGCAGCGACGAATTTGCTCACCGACGCGGCCCGGTACACCGTATCCGCCCGGGCGGGAACGCTGGGCAAATGGGAAACGCCAAAGCTCAGCGTGCCGGTGACGCCCGCTGCGTCAAACAAACACACCGTGGCCCCGACGCAGCGGAACCGGCGCAAAATGGCTTCCACAGCGTCGCGGTCCCTCGCGGGAAGATCGGATGGAACGGCGCTTCCCCGGGCGGGCAGGAAACGCACCAGCAAGCGGTAAAGCCCCCAGTTTTTCATCGCGCACCTCGTCAAATGGAATAATAACGGCAAACAGACGGCATAATAGGAACATCACCCGTGAAAAGGAGGAAAAAACATGCCCAATCAGCAAGGATGTACCCTGACCAGCAAGGACCTGACCGTGATCGAGGATCAATTGACCCACGTGGCCATGGGCTGCCGCGTTGCCGAGCAGTACGCCAACCAGTTCCAGAACGCCCAGCTGAAAAACATGGCCGCCACCGTGGCCCAGCATCACCGCCAGCACTTCGACGCGCTTTACGCGTTCCTCAACGGCTGTCAGTAAGGAGGGAAACAGCATGACGCAGAACCAGCCTTGGAAAGAAAATCAACCCTGGAATCAAAGCGGCAGTACGCCCCTGAACGACCAGGAAAGGGCCTTTGACCTGCTGTATCAGGAAAAAGCCCTGATGAGCAACATCGCCTCCGAAATGCTGGAGGTCAGCCCCGTGGGCATGCGCCAGGTGATGCAGGATTGCTTCAATCAGATCAGCGCCGATCAGCTGGAAATCTTCAACCTGATGCAGCAGCAGGGCTGGTATCCCACCAAGCCCGCCCAGGCCCATGACGTGCAGACCGCAAAACAGAAATATCAGCAGATGCGCACCACGCTGTGAATGCGCAAGCCGTGAAAAGGGATGCTTCGCTTTTCATGGCAGCGTCGATCCTATCGATGCGCTGAGCTCCCCGGACGAATCGCCCGGGGAGTATTTATTTCGCTTCTTCATCCGGAAAAGGCAGCGGGTAGGGCGATTCCCCCCGATGCCTGCGATGGCGAATGAACAGGGCGGCGATGGAAAACAGGCACAGCGCCAGGCTGAGGGCCTGGGAAACCCGGACGCCGCCCCACATCAGGCTGTCGGTGCGCCAGCCCTCGATGACGGCGCGGCCCAGGCCATACCAGACGAGATACAGAAAAAAAACATTGCCTCGGGCGGTGGTTTTGCCGCGCAGGCGCCACAGAAGCCAGAAACCCGCGAAATCCCACGCCGATTCATAGAAAAAGGTGGCCATGTGCCAGCCTCCATCCACAAAAACAGCGAAGGGAAAGCGCTGGAGGACGGGCTGCGTGATCAGCTGCCCGTAGGCCTCACCGTTGAAATAATTGCCCCAGCGGCCGATGGCCTGGCCCAGGATCAGCGCCGGGGCCACCAGATCGGCCAGCGCCCCGAAGGGGATTTTTTTCGCTTTGGAAAAGATCAGCGCGCTGATGGCCCCGCCGATCACGCCGCCGTAAATGGCCAGCCCGCCCTCCCAGATATACAGGACGCGCAGGGGATGATCGGCGTACAGGGGCCATTGGAAGGCCACGTAATACAGCCGCGCCCCGATCACGGCGGCGGGCAGCACCGCCAGGGCAAAATCGACGCTGATTTCCCGGGGCAGCCCCATCCGTTTTTCCTGCCGGAGGCAAAGCCATACCCCCAGCGCCATGGCGCAGGTGATCAACAGGCCGTAAATGGGCAGGAAACCAAAAAGCAGCCGATTCTGCATGAAGCGCCTCCGCGAAAATGCCGCCTTTGTACGGCAGCGTAAGATGCAGATATAGTGTGGACGGGAAAATGAATAATTATCCAAAATCAAAGGAGTGTCAAGCGGCCCTTCGAAAGGGTCGCGGGGGAACCGTTCGACGCTTGTTGGCAACGGTTCCCCCCGGCTGATTTTACGGTGCTTCCCGGCCGATCTTTTGCAGCCAATCGATGATGGGCAGGTGCTGGGGGCAGGCGCTTTCGCATGCGCCGCACTGCACGCACTGGCTGGCATCCTGATTCTTTTTCTGCAGATCATTGTACCGGCGGGTGAAGCGGTCGGGCTGATCGAACATTTTGGCCTGATTGTACGCTTCAAAGATGGTGGGGATGTGCACGTTTTGCGGACAGGGCTGGCAGTACCGGCAGCCGGTGCATTTGACCGGCATGCGGCTCAGATACGCCTGCTTGAGCTGGGCGGTGAACGCCTGCTCGTCCGCCGTCAGGCCGCCCACGGTCACCCGGTCGAACACCTGCAGGTTGTCGGTCAATTGCTCCTCGGTGCTCATGCCGCTGAGGATGGTGGCCACCTGGGGATAATTGGCGATGTAGGCGAAGGCCCATTCCACGGCGCTGCGATGGGAGGGATGGGCGTCCATCATCTGCTTCACGTTCAGCGGCGGGTTGGCCAGGGCGCCGCCCCGCAGGGGCTCCATCACCACGATGGGCACGCCGCGCTTGCCGGCTTCGATCAGCCCGGCTTCGGTGGCCTGGTCCTGATCGTCCAGGTAATTGTACTGGATTTGCGCCATGCCCCACTGATCCCAATCGCCCAGGATATCCAGGAAGGTCTGCCGGTCATCGTGGAAGGAAAAGCCCGCGTGCTTCACCCGGCCGTCGGCGATGGCCTGGCGGAAGAAATCCTGGTAATGGAAGGCCCTCATTTTCGCGATGCGGTCCTTGTCCAG
Source organism: Clostridia bacterium (assembly GCA_017470945.1). Lineage (GTDB taxonomy): Bacteria > Bacillota > Clostridia > Christensenellales > Aristaeellaceae > RUG563. The sequence continues at coordinate 8,120 of JAFUXH010000142.1, forward strand.
GGCGTGCAGCAGATAAAAATCCACGTAAGGCACATCCAGCTTCTTCAATTGCTCGTCCAGCAGGCGGTTCATATCCTTCTCTTCGTTGACGGCCCACACCGGCAGCTTGGTGGTCAGCGTCACCCGCTCCCGGTAGCCGTCCTTCAGGGCCAGGCCGGTCACGATCTCGCTTTCGCCGTCATGGTAGGGATAGGCGGTATCGATATAGGAAATACCGCCGTCGATCCCCCGGCGGATCATGGCGATAGCGGCCTCCCGGTCGATCACCGTCTTTTCGCCGTTTTTCCGGGTGGGCAGGCGCATGCAGCCGAAGCCCAGCCTGGACACGTCAAATCCGTGGTTGCCAAAAGGTACGTATTGCATCACAAACCTCCTTTTTTTCCGCCGGCATGCGGAAATACACATTTTCTCCCATTTATAGTATAATCGAAAGCGATGATTTTGTCTACTAAAACGCGAAAGAGAATATTTTTCAGCGGTGTGAGGATTTGATCCGTTTCATCGTCTATATAGGTGAGTGCACTTCAAGAGGTGATCGAATGGACAAGGATCTCTATCTGCGGGAAATCGAACGCTGCGGCGGCATGATGTACCGCGTGGCCTTTACCATCCTGCGCTCTCCCGACGACTGCCGGGACGCGATGCAGGAGGCCGCCCTGAAAGCCTGGGAAAAGCGGGACGCCCTGCGGGATGAAAGCCGCTTCGCCGCCTGGATCACGCGGATCCTGATCCGCGCGTGCTACGATATCCGGCGCAGGCGCGGCCGGGTGATATCCCTGGAGGAAATGGCGACGGACCCCGCCGTTCAACCGCCGGACCGCACGCTGTGCCTGGCGCTGCAAAGCTTGCCCGAAAAGCTGCGCCTTCCCCTGATGCTGCAATACAGCGAGGGCATGAGCTACCGGGAGATCAGCCGCGTTCTTCGATTGCCTGAATCCACCGTGCGCGGGAGGATCCACCGGGCCAAAGAAGCATTGAGAAAGGAGCTGGAGGCATGAAGCAGGATGAAGTGAGAAACGCGTTTCCCCCCATGCCGGAGGAATGCCGGGAAGCGCTGATGCGCGCCGCCCGCTCCGTAAAGGAGGAAACAAGGATGAAGCGCTTTCCCTTGCGCGCCGCGGTCATTTGCGCCTTGGCACTAATCTTGACCATGACCGCCGCCCTGGCGGTGACCGACCTGCTGGGCTGGACGGATTTTTACAGCTATGAAATCCCCCGGGCCGCCCGGGAGATCCTGAGCGCCACGGAGCGGCAGGATTACGCGGTGGGACCCATTACCTTCACCGTCAATGAATTGATGACCGATGGGCACATCGCCCTGTGCAGCGCTACCGCTCATAAGACCGACGGCGGCGAGGCCATCCTGACCACGGAGATATTCGACGCCATCGGGGCCAATGGCCAAAACGGCAGAGCCCTGGCGGAGAAAATGAACCTGCCGCCGCAGACCCGCTGGATCGACGCGGCCCGCGCCTTGAACCGGCCCTTTTACCGGGTGGATATGAGCGTGAGCGCGCCGGTGGAAAGCGACGGGGAGGATATGGGTGACACCCTGTGGGATGAAAACGGCAACTGCGTGGTGTATTACATGGCGGCGCTGAACAAAGCAAGCGCGGGGGATACGCTGCCGGTGACGCTGCTTTTCCAGGTGACGGAATACGACCCCCTGAGCGTGGAGCCAGCCGACGCCATGGAGGAGACATATGAATTGCCCACGGAATTGAACCGGTGGGAAGCCGCGTTTGAAATTTCCCTTTCGGTGCCCGAACCCATCGCCGAAAAGACCTATGTTCCCCCGGCGCCGTATCGCTTTTCCAACGGCATGACCCTGACGGGCGTCCAGGCGGAATTGACCGTGGCCGGCGCCTACGTGGTGGGTCAATTGACCCTGGAGGAGGGCGTGGATTTCAATGATGTATACATCGGTGATTTGACCTTCTATGATGAAGCGGGCGAGGAAATCCCCTGGGGCATGGCGGAAAGCGGCATTCTGAAATATGATCAGCCGCCGCGGATGCAGTGGGGCGCGATGCTGAATATGGAGCAACTGCCCAACGCCCTGACGGTGACGTACTTTGGCGAGGACGGCTCGGAGGAACGGGTGGCCTGCCTGGAGCGGAAGGAATAAAGCGAACCGTACCGGAAAAAAATGAAAGAAGAAAGATGCCGGGGTAAACCTCGGCGTCTTTTGGCGTGGACATTTCGGCAGAGCGAGGGCTTGATGGAGAAGATTCTTGCGATATTCTTGATCAAGGCTCGACCGTAAAATGATCGCTGCCATTGAACAATGAAAGGGGATAGGCAACTGCCCTGTTGGAAAACGGCAGAACACTCATTCATTTCATGAATCTTGTGAAAAAAGACATTCAGGGAAGGGAAGAAAATGGGATCGCCTCACCCGATCGATTTCACAAGAATGACACGACTTTGAAATCTTTTTGGATGGAAGATGACATAACAAACCGAGTTACACAGAGAAAAAAGCAATAAGTAAAAGGGTGAAATTTAGTGGGAAATAATGGTTCGAAAAGAAACGAAAAAAGGGGTGAAACAAATACGGGATTCGGTTTAATTAATATGCATAAATATAGATAATTAGTAATAATATAAAATTTGAATGAAAAGAAAAACAGCGAAAAACCGAGAAAATAGAAAGAGAAAAAACGCATGAAATGGATCTTAGCATGCGGGGAAAGATCACCCAAATAGGTCCGATCGACGGCTGAATAGAACCGATGACTTCGGTATGAACCGGAGGTTCAAGCAGTGGAAAATTCCCGTCACAAATCGATCATGAGATGCTAAAACTATTACATTGTTCATAAAAAAGTAAAATTCAGTTGAAAATCACGTGGAAAGCAGCGATCAGGGCGAATGCGCTGGGTTGATTTTCTCAGGCGTGGTTCCATGACGGAGAATCATTTTCTTCCTATTAAATAAGTTGCGTTTCGTTTTTTCTGTTTGTATCGGGATTGGCCGCGCGCTGAACATGGTATTGGGAATAAAGGGATCAAATGACACGAAATTTGTCAATTCTGGGAAACAAAATGCAAAAGAAACCGAATTGAGGAGGAAATTGTGGCAATAAAAGTCAATATGGGGAAAGACGCCGTTTACAAAGATTACGAAAATGCAACCTTTTGTCAGGAAATCCATCATCAGACGGGCCGGACTACAACGTTTTAGGGCGAAATGAGCGCCAAAAACCCGCTGTAATTTACGGGAATTTGTCATTCTGTTAATTTTTCCGCATGAAAATTATATTTCCAATAATTTTTTACGAAAATTTTACGAAAGTGTTGAAAAATGTGTTTATATATGGTATTATATGCCATGGTGGAGTTGGTAAAAAGGGTGAATTATGCCCAAATGGCACCAACAAAACCTGTAAATAATTAACAAGAATTTCCAGAACGCAATATTTTGTGGGGGGGGGGTCCCTCAAGGCCGGCATATCTTGTAGGCACTTGGGAATTCCCGCAAAATAGCAAAGTGAGGTTAGTAAAATGCGGTATGTTCAAGGGGGGTATATCGAGGTCTTGGAGGCCCATCGGCGATGTCCAACCTCCAGGGTATGGCGGCATAAAAGCGGCGGATCCTGCCTGGCAGACGCGGGGCCCGGGTCCGGCGACGACGCGCCTGGGTGATCCCCACCGATCGCTAACCCTTGCGCCGGGCCGCGGCGCGGCACTTCCATTCAAATGATAATCACCATGTGGTGAGTGATTACGATTACGATAGGGGTAAAGAAAATGAGTAAGCGGTTTCAGCGGTTCCTTTCCATCCTGTGCATTGCCACCATGCTGTCCGGCAGCATGCCCGCCAATGTATTCGCAGAAAGTACGTCCAGCGTAACCATCCAGGCGCCGACCCAGGCCAATTCCGTCGCCAAGGCGAAAAAGGCCACCAGTGCGCCGACGGCCATTCCGCTGCCCACTGTGCCGGTGGACAAGGATATGAAGGTCAATAAGACGGTCAAGGGCAAGGTAGAAAAAAATTCTACCTATAATGTGCGTTTGACAGTGAAGAAGAACGCACTGCTGACCTTGATCGCCACGGGCATGGACCTGTGGCTCGACCTCACCAATGAGAGTGACGGCAGCAAGGTCCGCTATGCCTCCCAGGATGGCAAGCTGCAAGTTCGTTGGAACGCCAAGGCAGGCACCTACCTGCTCACCTTCGGCGCGCTGAAAAATGGCGCGACCGGCAGCTTTAGCGTGAGCGTTTTCGACGAAAAAGAAGCAACCGCTACCCCCAAGCCCACCAAGAAGC
>JAFUXH010000143.1 GCA_017470945.1 Clostridia bacterium
GCAAAAGCCCGGGCGGTGTCGTTATCCTCCAGCGTGGCAGAAAATGTCTGCTTTCCAATCGTTATAGTCATAGCTGCTTTTTGCTCCTCCTCTGTAGTGACGATATCGCCCGTCCAGGTGATGATGCCGCCGAACTCACAGATGTTGGTATAGCCCATGCTTGCCAGCTTCCGGGCGGCCTGCTTTGAGCGGTTGCCGCTGCGGCAGTAGATCAGGATGATCTGGTCGTAGTCCGGCAGGGCCTCCGGGGAATCACAGCCGATGGATTCGTTTGGGATCAGGATGGCCCCGGTGATATGCCCAGCGTCGTATTCATCCTGCCGCCGCACGTCCACGATCACGTGCCCGTCGTCCCGGGCCATCATGTCCTTCGCCGTTTCCTGGTCGATCTGCGCGTAGCCCTCGGCCTGGGCATGGGCAATGCCAATGAGCAGAACGGCCGCCAGGAAAAACAGGATTTGTTTCATTTTATCGCCTCCCGGATCAATTGATCAAAGCTCTCCGCAAATCGTTTGTCGTCTTCTTCCGTACGTTTGGCAGGGCTTTTCAGGTGATGTTTTCCACTGCGGCGGGCTTTCTTCGCCAGGTGGCGATCCATCAGCAGGCCGTCGATGTTATCGTCGGTGAACACCTTACCACTCTGGTGGATGGCCCGGGCACCCTTGCCCAACGCCAGGGCCGCCACGCCATAATCCTGGGTGATTACGATATCGCCCCACTGGCACAGATTGATCAGGGCGATATCCACCGCGTCGGTTCCTGCGCCGATCACTCTGACCTCGCTGTAGTCGGAGGTCAGCACATGGTTGGTGTCGCACAGCAGCGTCACGGGGATGCCATGCTTCTGCGCAATCTGCTCCGCGATCCGGGTCACCGGGCAGGCATCGGCGTCAATGTAAATCCTCATGGTTTCAGCCATGCCGCATAGCCCCACACCAGCAGCGCAATCTGCACGATCAGCAGGAGGGGAAAGAACACCTGGAAATACCAATGCTTGGTTTTGTGGCGGCAAAGCTGCATCCCCAGCACGCCGCCCAGCGCGCCGAAGCAGGCCGCCGCCAGGAACAGCGCCTTTTCCGGCACGCGCCATTTGCCTGCCTTGGCGCAATGCTTATCGTATGCCATCAGGCCGAAGGAGATCAGGTTCAGCACGGCCAGCGCCGCCGCAATGAGGACGATTGTATTCATGCGCTTATACCCCCATTTTCGTCATGATCCCGTCCGCCGTGACGCCGGGATGGGTTACGTACAGCCGGGCAATCTGCTCGACGAGCGTTTTGTCCATGCGGTACTTTTCGGAAATAAAGGTGACGCCGCTTCCCTTTTGCGTTTCCTTATCACGATCTCGATTTGCTGTTTGATATTGCCCGGATCGACTTTCAGTGCGGCCTCCCTACCATATACACTATAATAGAAAACCTATTCTACATGATTATATGTGTTTTTCAAGTTTGTATCAAGAATAATCAATAGCTAAAAAAGACCCGTCAATTGTCATGAAATAAATAGTCGTATGATCTCCACTTTCTTATTCCAGGATCCGCCCATCGCGGGAGATCGTGACCACCTGCCACAGGATGAATTTTCCGCTGTTTTTTAGGGCCCCTTCCGCCGCCCGCTGCAATCCGCCGCAGCAGGGCACCTCCATGCGGACGATGGTCACGCTCTTAATATCGTTGTTGCGGATGATTTCCGTCAGCTTTTCGCTGTAATCCACCGCGTCCAGCTTGGGACAGCCGATGAGGGTGACCTTGCCCCGCATGAATTCCTCGTGCAGATTGGCATAGGCATAGGCCGTGCAGTCCGCCGCGATCAGCAGCTTCGCGCCGTCAAAGAAGGGAGCCTGGATCGGCACCAGCTTGATTTGGCAGGGCCATTGGGCCAGGCGGGATACCGGCCTCCCCATGGGGATAGGCTCCTGTTCCGGGCTGCGGGTATGGAACTGCATCATCCGGGAACCAGGACAGCCGCCTTCGGGGTGGGGATACGCTTCATTCGCTGTTTTTGCAGCCTTCACGGCCGCTTCATCGTATGCAGGCGCTTCCCGCTCCTCAAAGGTGATGGCCCCCGTCGGGCATCCCGGCAGACAATCGCCAAAGCCGTCGCAGAAGTTCTCGCGCATGAGCTTCGCCTTTCCGTTCACCATTTCAATGGCCCCCTCGTGGCAGGCCCTTGCGCAAAGCCCGCAGCCGTTGCATTTTTCCTCGTCTATGTGGATGATTTTCCGAAGCATTGAAATCGCCTCCTTCTCTTGTTCCGGCTTGATTATATAGGCATTCTATAACGCAGATTCACATTCCTTCCGTTTTATCTATGATTTTATATCGAAAGGGAAACTGCGCGTCTGTTCTTTCATCTTCATCCCAGGGGTTGGGCACCCATTCCTTTGGCGTTCCCACGACGATCAGGTATTCCCTGACCGTATCCCGCGGCGGCAGGATGTTCGCCTGACCTTCCCGCATCCTCTCAGGCGCGCCTGCAAATAAGTCCCCTGTGCTTGTCATAGCAGCAAGGCCGTATCGCCAGCCGGGGGTAACGGTCATGGTGTTATAGGCTGAAA
>JAFUXH010000144.1 GCA_017470945.1 Clostridia bacterium
GCTTGATGCTGTTATGCGCGCCGCGATTGAAGCAACATCCCGCATTTTCCAGCAGCTGCATCAGCCCATCGAAGCCGTCCGGCTGCATCCGCAGCGCGGCGTCGATGATCATTCGCAGCTCGTCCCGATGGGTGAAACGCCGCTGATTGCCTTGCCACTTGTCATAGGAAACAGTTTTGTTCTGCGGATCACGAATGACCGAAAGCTCATGTTCCTCGCAGATCGCATCGCTGAGCTGTGCAAGATCCTTGCCGCTGCGTTTCACATCCCGATACTTGTGTTGGCAGTCCAGCGCCGTGGCACAAATCACAATGTGGTTATGCACATGATGTTTGTCGATGTGCGTCGCAACGACATAAGCAAACTGATCATTGGTCAATTTGGAAGCCAGCTCTTTCCCGATTTCATTTGCTTCCTCCGGCGTGATCTCTCCCGGCTTGAAAGCCTGACGGACATGATAGACCAATACTTCATTTTCGATTTCTCTGCCGGTGTTTTCCAGATATTCCTGCCGGTACAGCATGAACTCATTGACTGCCGTTTCCGGCATGCAGGCGTGTGATGAAATCAGCGCGCCGCCGTTGGTCTTTGCCGGATTCATGATGTAATTCAGCTGCACTGCCACGCACTGCTTCGGCGTTTTTCCTTTGTTGACGTGAACAGATATGATGGTTGTGGTCGCCATGGCTCCTCCTTTTGGGGCATAAGAAAACGGCGATCTGCTCCATGCAAACCGCCGCAAGTGAAACTATTGATGATAGATTATCGTTTTATCCGATCCAGTCTGGTGAGGATCTTGTCCAGCGTATCCTGTAACTGCTTTTGCCTTTCCACAATGTCGTCTATCTCCGTTTCATAAATCGATCCGCCTTCATGCAGCCGCCGGGCAATCTGATTCACGTTGTTGGAAAGACTGCCCATGAGGCGCGTTGCATTTTTCAGCTCCGGCAGATCCAGACATAGAATAAATCCTCCCAGAACAATGCGTCGGATGAACGCAGATTGATTCTTGATTCCGGTAAGCTCCATCTTTTTCTGAATGATCTCATCCTCCTCCGGCGTGGCTTTGAAGCTGTAGTGGATGGTGCGTTTCTGATTTTCGTTCATGCTCTTCCTCCTTTTTCGCTGGGCAATGGGTAAAAGAAAAGCACCGCCATAATTGCCAGTGCTTCCAACTTCTCAGAGTACATGATAAAATATATTGGCAATACAGTCAAGTGACCAACTGGGGGCTTGTTATGGACAACTTTCCTTCTTTTACATCTTCATCATAGCACACCTTGACTTCGGCGTCTTGCGACTTTTGGCGACACGCGGCGACGATTTTCGGGATCGGGGATTCATATCCGTAGCAATCACCAAAGGCGTTGCTGGGGTGAGTTCAACTTTTTCCTGTTGCATTTTTCCATGATACATGATACCAATATTCCACCACGACATCAAGACGACATCGGGGCGACATTGGACGACATTTACACGACATCGGACGACACATTTTTTCATATGAACTTTGCAAGCATCATCATGCCGGGCTACGGCAAGCGCAGTAGAAAAACAACTGCCATTTTGCTGCTGATGCCTCAATAGATTTTCACAGGATACATGATAACACGTCAAGCCCTGGACATGGGTGGGACATTTTAGGACATTCCTGGACATTTCAGGACATTTTGGGACATTCGTGGACTTTTTCTGATGAAACTTATTCAGCGCAACGGAGCTGAGATCATTTTACTTTTGCAAGCAGCGAAAAAAAGATTTGACAAAACGAAAAAAGAGGATAAAATAATAAATACAGCGTGTGGCTATCAGCGTAAATCCGGCTGCGGCCAGCGCTTTTCTTGTGTCCTGTTACGTCTGCCGCAGCGGAACCAGCTGGCGGTCAGACGTATTTTTTTTGTCTTTGGGCAGGAGGAGATTTCCCATGGAACACAAGGAAAACAACTTTCTGGAACAGGAACCGGTCGGCAAGCTGATGATGAAGTACGCCGTTCCCTGCATCATCAGCCTGCTGGTGGCGGCTTTGTATAACATCGTCGATCAGATCTTCATCGCCAACGCCACGTACCTGGGCAGTTACGGCAACGCCGCCAACACGGTTGTATTCCCGCTGACAGTTGTTGCCCTGGCGATTGCCGTAATGATCGGCGACGGCGCGTGCGCATTTGTGTCTATCAGTTTGGGCGCGGGGAAAAAGGAAGAGGCGCACAAATCTATCGGCAGCGCCGTGGTGCTGTGCGTGATCCTCAGCCTGATCGTGACAGCCATTTACCTGATCTTTGCCAACGGCATCCTGACGGCCTTTGGTGGGCGGGTCAACGAGGAAACCTTCCAGCAGGCCCAAAGCTACTTTTTCTGGGTCACCGTGGGCCTGCCCTTCTATATGTTCGGCCAGGCCATGAACCCCATCATCCGTTCCGATGGCAGTCCCCGGTTCGCCATGGTGTCCACCCTGGCAGGCGCGGTGGTGAACATCATTCTGGACCCCATCTTTATCTTTGTATTCAAATGGGGAATGATGGGCGCGGCCCTGGCGACGATTCTGGGGCAGATTTTGACCGCGGCATTGGCAATTTGGTATCTGTGCCATATGAAGGCCGTGAAGCTGCAAAAGGATAGCTTTGGCTTACATCTTCCTTTGGCAAGGCAGTACCTTGCTCTGGGCATGACCAGCTTCCTTTCCCAGATTTCCCTGGTGGCTGCCATGATGGCCATTAACAACATGATCCAGAAATACGGCGCGCTGGACAAAATTTTCTCCCAGCCGGAATACGCCCAGATCCCCATGGCCGTGGTGGGCATCGTGATGAAGTTCTTCCAGATCGTCATCTCCATTGCCGTGGGTATGGCGGCGGGCTGCATCCCCGTGGCAGGCTACAATGTGGGCGCGGCCCGGAACGACCGGGTCAAGGCCCTGTTCACCCGACTGCTGATCGGGGAGTTTACGGTGGGCGCTGTTGCGCTGATCATTGTGGAGTTCTTCCCCCGTCAGCTCATCGGCATTTTCGGCGCGGCCAACGAAAGCCAGGCGTACACCGATTTTGCCATCAAGGCTTTCCGCACCTATCTGTGTCTGATGCCCCTGGCCACGGTGAACAAGGGCACCTTCATCTACCTGCAATCGGTGGGCAAGGCGCTGGCTTCCACGTTGATTTCCATGGTGAGAGAAGTGATCTTCGGCGTGGGCTTCGCGTTGCTCTTGCCCCTGTGGTTCGGGCTGGACGGCGTATTGTACTCCATGCCGGTGTCCGATCTGCTCACCTTCATCATTGCCGCTTTCGTCATTGCTGCCACCTACCGGCAGCTGTCCGCGCCTGCCTCTCTGCCCGTCAAAGAGGAAATGAAGGCTGCTTCTGTTGCGGGCGACGCCCTGACGGACCGGATCGTTGTCATTGGCCGCAGCTACGGCGCGGGCGGACGCACCATTGCCCAGAAGGTCGCCAATGCGCTGAACGTGCCCTATTATGATTCCCAGCTGCTGGCCAAGGCCGCCCAGGAAAGCGGGCTGAGCATGAAATACCTGGAAAGCCAGGACGAGCAGAGCATTTCCATCCCCACGATCTACCAGAGCATCGGCTTTGGCACCAAGGATTATGTGCCCCTGGAGCAAAAAGCCGCCCAGGCCCAGCGGGAAATTATTGAGAAGATTGCCGCCCAGGGTCCCTGCGTCATCGTGGGACGGCGGGCCGATCTGATCCTGCGGAACAAAGCGAAGCTCCTTTCCGTGTTCATTTGCGCCTCCGAGGAAAGTCGCATCCGTCACGTCATGGAGCGGGAACACATGACCGAAAAAGAAGCCCGCCAGCGCGTTGCCAAGGCGGACCGGGAGCGGGCGGCTTATTACAATCAGGCATCTTCCGCCAAATGGGGCGAGCCGGGCAACTATGATCTGTGTGTGAATACCGATCATTTGACGATGGATGCAGCCGCTCAGCTCATTGTCAATGCCGTCAAGCAATGATTCTGTTGAGGTACAATATCCGTAGCAATCACCAGAGGCGTTGCTGGGGTAAGTTCCACTTTTCCCTAGTGCATTTTTCGCATGATACATGATATCACGTCAAGCCCTGGACATGAGTGGGACATTTTATTACATTCGGCTTTGAATTTGACAATTCTTCTTTCCGTTTATCCTTCTCTCGTGCTCCTGCGCCACACGGGGTTGGTGCGGATATGCGTCCAGCTGAAGGGAATCTCCGGATTGCGGATGCGGGCCAGCAGGATATCGGCGGACATGCGGCCGATTTCGATGCTGGGGATCTGCACGGTGGTGAGGGCGGGCTCCACCAGGGCGGATTGGGAAGTGCCGTCAAAGCCGGTGACCATGATGCCGTCCGGTATGCTGAGGCCCATCTTTTTGATGGCGTTCATCAGGTGGATGGCCAGGTAATCGTTAGCGCAGACGAAGGCGTCCGGCAGGGCGGGCATCCGGTTCATCTGAGCGATCAGCCAATCGGGATCGTTGTAGGGAGAAGCGTCCGGGGCCAGGATGCAAAGGCTCTCATCCGGCTTGAGCCCCGCCTGCTCCAGGCCCAGCCGATAGCCGAACCAGCGCTCATAGAAGCTGCCGCAATGATCCCTGTCGCCCACAAAACCGATGCGGCGCGCGCCCAGAGCAAGGAGTCGTTTCATCACGGCGTTCACGCTGGCCACATTCTCCATGGAAACAAAATCGCACGGATAAAGATGGATCAGCGAATGGACCGGGCTGTCGATCATGACAGTGGGCAGGCCCAGGGAGCAAATCATATCCAAATAATCGGCGTCAAACAGCTCGATGGCCACGATGCCCGCCGTTTGGTCGGGAAGAAAGTGGGGCGGCAGCTGTTTTTTTTGCAGCTCCTCGGCGGAAATCTCAAACATTTTCAGGGTATAGCCCGCCCGGCAGATTTGATCGGTAAAGGTGGTGACGAAATAAGTGCCGAAGTGGTAATCCACCGGCATGTTGTTGGTCAGCAAGGCGATGCTGCCGCCGGATGACGGAGCCGTCTGGATTTTTTCCGATGCAGGCAGGCCGTAGCCCAGCTCGCTGGCTTTTTGCAGGATCAGGGAACGTGTTGCGGGCGGCACAGCGCCGCGCCCATTGAATACCTTCGATACCGTATTTCTGGAAAGACCGCAGGCGTCGGCAATGTCCTGCATGGTGACCCGCTTGTTTGCCATTTCCAATTCAGCCTTTCTGGTCGTTTTTGTAACATTTTAACATATTATATACGCCAAATCAAGTTTACAAATTGTAAACTTTTTAAGATGAACTTGTTGCATTCAGCCAGTGGGTTGCTTTTTATTGCAGTAAATTCTTCCATAATGCACAAAATTTCCAATTATATATTGACACATTGTAAAGTTTAATGTAAAATTCAAATTGGTTAATGTAAACCCCGTTTGTCACTCAGCCATAAAAAAGCGATCCGGCGTGCCCTGAGCCGGATCGACGTGACGCAATCGTAAGCAAACGAATTGTAAACCGACCGCGATACGAAAGGGGGCTTTCCCAAAACAGACAGCTTCGTTTCCTGTTTCTTCATCAATCCGTTAAGGAGGGAAAACATGCAAGGCGCAAGCAAAGCCCCTGCCGCGGTGGCGCGGCAAAAGAAGGAGAAGCCGAGCTGGGGAAAACGGCTGCAGAATTTCAAAGAAAACAGCCCCTACCTCCTCATGATCCTCCCGGCCGTCCTGGTGGTATTCCTGTTCAACTACCTGCCCATCTACGGCGTGCTGATCGCGTTCCAGGATTTCATGCCCGGCGACCCGATCCTGTCCAGTGAAACGATTTGGGTGGGCTTCCAGAATTTCAGCCGTTTCTTTAACGACGTGCAGTTCTGGCCCCTGATGAAAAACACCTTCCTGCTGTGCATCATCGGCTTCATCATCGGCTTCCCGCTGCCGATCCTGGTGTCGCTGTCGCTGAACGCCCTGAAGCACAAGAAGGCCGGCAAAGTGTTCCAGACCATCTATACCGCCCCGCACTTCATCTCCCTGGTGGTATTGGTCGGTATGCTGCAGCTGTTCTTTGGCCGCTACGGTCTGGTCAACAACCTGGCGGCCAGCCTGGGCGGCAACCGCATTTCCTACTTCCTGGAAAGCAGCGCCTTTAGGCCCATGTACATTCTGTCCAGCAACTGGCAGGACTTTGGCTGGAGCGCCGTGATCTACATCGCCGCCCTGTCCAACGTGGACCCGGTGCAGCATGAGGCCGCTATGATCGACGGCGCCACGCGCTTCCAGCGGGTGCTGCACGTGGACATTCCGGCCATCATGCCTATGATCAGCGTGATGCTGATCATGTCCATCGGCGGCCTGATGGGCGTGGGCTATGAGAAGGCCCTGCTGATGCAGACCGACGGCAACCTGGCCGTGAGCGAATTGATCGCCACCTACGTGTACAAGCGCGGTTTGACCGGCGTGCCCGATCAGGCCTACGCCACCGCCATCGGTCTGTTCAACTCGGTCATCAACGTGGTGTTGCTGATCATCGCCAACACCACCTCCAAGCGCTTCTCCGAGAACTCGCTGTGGTAAGGAGGGAAAGAAAATGACTGTGAAAAATCCCGCCTTCAAAATCAAGGAAAGCCATGCCCTGAAAGACACCAAGGGCGACAAGATCTTCTTCGTCATCAATGCCATTTTCCTGGGATTGCTGGCGCTGATCATCCTGTATCCGCTGTACTTCATCGTCATCGCCTCCTTCTCCGATCCCGACGCCGTGCTGGGCGGCCAGGTGGTGCTGGCTCCGGTGAACATCACCTTTGAAGGCTATCAAAAGGTCTTCCAGCGCGCCGACATCTGGACCGGCTACTGGAACACCCTCTGGTACACCGTGGTCACCGTGATCCTGGCCCTGGCGGTCACCGTGCCCGCCGGCTGGGGACTGAGCCGCAAGACCACCCCAGGCAAGAAGTTCTGGATGCTGTACTTCATCATCCCCATGTTCTTCGGCGGCGGCCTGATCCCCTTCTATAACGTGATGAGCAGCCTGCGGCTGATCAACTCCCCCTGGGCCGTGATCCTGCCCGCCATCATGTCGGTATGGAACCTGTTCATGACCAAGACCTTCTTTGAGTCCTCCATCCCGGAGGGCATGCTGGAGGCGGCGCGCATCGACGGTGCGGGCAAATTCCGCACCTTCGTATCCATCGTGCTGCCCCTGTCCAAGGCTATCATCGCCGTCATGGCGCTGTACTACGCCGTGGGCCAGTGGAACAGCTACTTCAACGCCATGATCTTCCTGCAGGACGAAAAGAAATATCCCCTGCAGCTGGTGCTGAAGGAAATCCTGATCGCCTCGGAGAGCACCGTGGGCGGCAGCGGCGAAACCATTTTGCAGCAGTACCGCCTGGCCAACCAGTTGAAATACGTCTCCGTGATCGTATCCAGTCTGCCGGTGCTGTGCCTGTATCCCTTCGTGCAGAAATACTTTGCCCAGGGCGTCATGATCGGCTCCCTGAAGGGCTAAGAGGAGGAACTTGATATGAAGAACATGAAAAAATGGCTTGCCTTGCTCCTGCTGGTGGTTCTGGCCCTGGCCCTGACCGCCTGCGGCGACAAGAAGGAGAGCACCCCCACGGCGGCTCCGGCGGCCACCGCCACGGAAGCTCCCGCTGCGGCCCCCGCCGAAACCAAGGCTGAGGAACCCGCCAAGGCGGAGGAGCCTGCCGCGGCTGCCGCTCCTGCCAACGACCATCCCCTGAACGCCACCTACGGCTTCCAGTGGACCGATACGAGCGCCCCGATCCTGAACGAAAAGGGCGCGCAGGAGCTGTCCTTCCAGGTGTATTCCTCCAAGAATGCCTCCGCTTTGGATTACAACGACATGAAGATCATGGCCGACCTGTTTGCCCAGACCAACGTGCAGGTCAACTGGGAAAACGTGTCCGAGTCCGTGTATTCCCAGCAGAAGAACCTGATCTTCGGCAACAAGGACAACCGTCCCGACGCCATCTATCACGCCGGCATGGGCGCGGGCGAAATCATCAAGTACGCCAAGCGCAAGGTGCTGGTGCCCATCAGCGATTATCTGGACTACATGCCCAACTTTAAAAAGCTGCTGGAGGAGCGCCCCGACATCAAGGCCCAGCTGCTGAACATCGAGGACGGCAAGATCTATTCCCTGCCCCGCATCGAGGAAATGGGCCTGCTGCAGAGCCCCAACCTTTTGTTCCTGAACATCAACTGGACCAAGGAAGTCATCGCCGCCGGCGCGGTGGACGGCCTGACCGAGGATCAGCTCAAGGACGGCCTGGCCCTGACCGCCGCCCAGATGGAGCAGATCCTGACCTACTTCCGCGATCACGACATGAACGGCAACGGCAAGACCGACGACGAGCGTCCCCTGAGCTTCGTCTACAACAACTGGCAGGGCAACCAGTGCGACCTGTACGGCATGTTCGGCCTGAACGACAACCTGGAGCACCGCGTGGTGGTGGACGGCAAGGTCACCTACACCGTGCAGGACGACCGCTTCAAGGACGCCACCAATTTCATCGCCAATTGGGTGGATAACGGCCTCATCGACAAGGTCTCCTTCGAGCAGAGCCAGGATAACTTCCTGGCCAACGGCAAGGGCCTGGAAACCTACGGCGCCTTCTACTGGTGGGAAAGCGAGACCGTGGTGTCCAACCCCGAAAACTACATTGTTTGCAGCCCCCTGGTGGGCCCGAACGGCGACCAGACCATCTGCGTAAGCAACAACCCCGAAATCAGCACCGGCGAGGTGATCCTGTTCACCAAGTGCCAGTATCCCGAAGTGCTGCTGGCCTACTTCGACCGCTACTATGATCCCGTCATTTCCGCCCAGATCAACTACGGCCCCATCGGCATCGTGTATGAGGAAGAGCGGGATGAAAAGGGCATGCTGGTGCAGAAGCCCCTGCCCGAAGGCGTGACCAGCGACGAGCTGCGCTTGCAGAACGCGCCCCTGGGCATCATCAACCTGGGCGAATACGCCTGGAACAACGTGGTGCACATGGAGCCCCGCGCCCAGCTGCGCCTGGAGCGGCTGCAGCTTTGCGCCAAGCCCTTCGTGGCCGAGAACGTGAAGCCCTGCCCCAACCTGCAGTTCACCCTGGAAGAACTGAACACCCTGTCCAACTACGAGACCAACCTGAACGACTACATCCGCACCAACCTGATCGCCTGGCTGATGAAGGGCGGCGTATCCGATGCGGCCTGGCAGAGCTTCCAGAACGATCTGAACGGCAAGGTGAACCTGGCCGGCATCCAGAAGGTGTATCAGGACGCTTATGACCGCTATGTGGCCAAATAACAGAAGGAGGATGTTCTCATGAATAAGCTGACGAAAATCGTCGCGCTGCTGCTGGCCCTGTGCATGCTGACCGTTCCCATGCTGGCTATGGCAGACGCCGAGCCCACCTTTGAGGGCGTGCATGACCAGAGCGTGATGGCCGGCACCGAGTTTGACGCCCTGGAGGGCATCACGGCCCAGGACGCCGAGGGCAACGACCTGACCGAAATGATCATGATCGACGCCACCCCCGCCCTGAGCTTCAAGAACGGAAAGGCCACCCCGGAAAACCCCGGCGACTATGAGCTGGTGTACTCCGTGACCGACAAGAACGGCGTCACCGGCGAGGACTATGCCACCCTGACCGTCACCAAGAAGACTGGCGAAGAAGTGGTGTACAAGACCTTCGATTTCAGCACCGTGGAAGTGACCGACAATCACGGCTGGGAGGCCAAGATCGGCGAAGCCGCCCAGGCCACCGCGGCGCTTAAGGATGGCGCTTACGTCATCGACATCCAGAACCCCGGCAACGGCGACGGCGACGTGCAGCTGGCCAAGGCGGGCTATGCCCTGAAGGCCGCTGATTACAAGATCAAGATCTGGGCCAAGGCCACCAAGCCCACCTACGCCCATATCCTGGCCCGGAACGAGAACGCCGAGGGCTGGGAAACCTTTGGCGGCGCGTTCAATGTGCGCATCAACGAGACTGTGGCTCCCCTGGAACTGAGCTTCTCCTCTCCCGCCGAGGGCAGCGCCGAATTGCTGTTCAACCTGGGCAAGATCACGCCCAACCCCGATAACGCGGCCGACACCACCCCCGAGGACTTCACCGTGACCATCGACAAGATCGAGCTGTACGAGATCTCCGGTGAAGAACACGAAGTGCCCGTTTACACCGCTGATTTCACGAAGAATGACGGTGTGACCGCAGAAGCCGGCGACGGCGCCAGCGCCAGCGCTTCCTTCGCGGACGGCAAGGCCGTGGTCACCATCGACAGCTATCCCACCGATGGCGGCGTGTGGAGCGTGAAGGCCAACATCGGCCTGGGCGACGTCAAGATCGAAAAGGGCCAGAAGTACTATTACCGCTTTACCGTCAATGCGATGAACGGCCAGAGCGGCGAAGCCCTGGTGGAAAGCGCCGCCCGTAGCTGGGAAAACCGCGCCAACTTCAACGGCCTGGGCCTGCCCGCCGGGGAAGACACCGTGGTGTCCAATGTGTTCGTGGCCGAAGCCGACGTGGATGATCCCGTGATCCGCCTGCAGATCGGCAACGCGCCCGAGGGTGCGGCCAATAACGTGATCACCATCAGCAATGTGGAATTTGGCAAGATGGAGGGCGACAAGGAAACCAAGAAGACCATCGACGCCTTCATGCCCTTTGGCCCCACCACCGCCAACAAGGAAAACACCGCCTATCCCTGGCAGACCTTCAACGGCACCGACGAGGACAACGACCGGGGCGTGGGCACCATCTGGACCGACAATGGCAGCTTCTTCTACCGCATCGACAACGGCGGCACCGTCGATTGGCACAACAAGCTGATCTGCGGCTTCGGCGGCAATCCCCTGACCCTGGCCTCCGACAGCTATTACACCGTGGAGATCACCGCCAGGGCCGACAAGCCCGTCTCCTGCGGCGTGTTCCTCAACCCCATGGGCGGCTGGGATCCCCGCGTGTCCGAGGGCATGAGCCTGACAGAAGAATTCCAGACCTTCCGCTTCACCACCACCGATACCTTCATCATGGATATGGACTTTGAGCTGCTGTTCCAGTTCGGCTCCGAAGCCTTGTCCAAGCTGGACGATGTGACCATCGAATTCAGCAACGTGACGATCTATCAGATGCAGGTCATGTAATTGCAATCACAAAGGCAGGGAGAATGGCTTTCCCGTTCTCCCTGCTCTTTGTATCGGGAGGCATATCCATGAAAACAAAAATCTACGCGGTACTGGCCCTGCTGTGCGTTCTGTGCCTGGCGCTGGCGGGCTGCGGCAGCAAGGAAGCCGCCCCCGCCGCTACCGAAGCGCCCAAGGCGGAGGCTGATGCCTTTACCGAGAATGTGGAGGACAAGGACTTTTCCGCCCTGCGCACCCCGGGCAGCCAGGAAGCGGCCTATGAATACACGGCCTTCTTCCGCCCCGCCATGGACGGCATCAACCAGCCCTATGTGGGCGATACCATGCCCTACTATGAGGATGGCACCTATTACATCTATTACCTCAAAGAGGGCGGCGACAGCTACAACCATTCCATCTACTTAGCTACCACCAAGGATTTTGTCACCTATTCGGAAAACGATGATCCCATCGTGGAGTCCGCCCGCAGCGGCGGTCAGGACGGCTGGGCGGGCACTGGCTCCATCGTGAAGGTGAAGGATGAATACCTGTTCTTCTACACCGGGCATGCTTCCGCCGAAACCTACGAATACATGGAAAAGATCATGCTGGCCAAGGGCAAAACGCCCACCCAGTTTGAAAAGGTGGAGGGTTGGGACATCACCCCGCCCGCCGAGATCGGCCAGAAGCGCGATTTCCGGGACCCGCAGGCGTATTATGACGCGGAAAAGGACACCATCACCCTGACTGTCACCGCCTCCCAGGGCGGCGTGGCCCGCATCCTCAAGTACACCCTGAGCGGCGACCTTTCCAGCGTCACCTATGACGGCGTGATCTTCACCAACAGCGTGGGCAATTTCTGGAACCTGGAATGCAGCGATACCTTCAAGCTGGGCGACAAATATTACCTCACCTATTCCGCCCAGGACGATACCCTGTGGTACGCTATGAGCGATACGCCCTATGGCCCCTATGGCGAGGCCAGGCGGCTGGACGGCAAGCTGTTCTACGCCGCCAAGCACGTGGAAAGCCCGGACGGCGCTTTCATGGTGGGCTGGGCCCGGCGCAGCGAATCGCCTTCCTCCCTGTCCGAGGTTTCCGGCTGGGCAGGCAACCTGGCGGTGCAGAAGCTGATCCAAAAGGAAAACGGCGATCTGGCCCTGGCTCCCGTGGAAAACATCGCTGATCAGTATACGAAACGCCGCCATCTGGCGGTGGAGGAGGATGCCCTCACGGTGCAGGCCGGCGCGCGGTTCAACTACACCGAGGTCTTCACCGCCTATGAGAGTTTCCTGCTGAAGGGCACCTTCACCTACACCGGCAAGGGCTGCTTCGGCCTGGCCTTTGATTACAACGGGCAGGCTGGCAAGTACAAGCTGATCACCGTTGATCCCACCGCCCAGAAGCTGCAATTGCAGTTCAACGAGGGCAGCACCCTGATCACCGAAACCGACGTGCAGCTGGAAGCTGGCAAGGAATACGCCTTCACCTACCTCCAGGAAGGCTCGGTGGGCATGTTCTGGCTGGAGGACGCCTCCCTGACCGTGCGCCTGTACGGCGTCAGCGGCAAACCCATCCGGTTGTACGCAGAAAACAACGTCGTTTCCTTCACCGACCTGCGGGAATACACAAAATAAAGGATGATCCTCATGATGAACCACAGCCTGATCTTTGCCCGGGCCTATGAAAAAGAGGCGGGCGGGAAAATTCCCGCTCCCGCCCGCCCCATTTTCCATCTGACGCCCTGGGTGGGATGGATGAACGACCCCAACGGCTTTTCCTATTACCGGGGCCAGTACCATTTGTTTTATCAATATCATCCCTACGACACCCAGTGGGATGCCATGCACTGGGGCCATGCCGTGAGCCATGACCTGCTGCACTGGACCTATCTGCCCGCCGCCCTGGCGCCGGACGCGCCCTATGATTCCTTCGGCTGCTTTTCCGGCAGCGCCATCGAATTGCCCGACGGCAAGCAATTGCTGCTCTACACAGGTGTGCGCAAGGAGGGCGGCGACAAGGGCAAGGAATACCAGACCCAGTGCGTGGCCGTGGGCGACGGCATGGATTATCAGAAATACGCCCAGAACCCCGTGCTGGATGCCGCCGATCTGCCAGAGGGCCTGAGCCCCTACGACTTCCGGGACCCCAAGATCTGGCGAAAGCCCGACGGCGGCTATCGCTGCGTGGTGGGCGCGCGAAGGATGGACAAGCGGGGCGTGCTGCTGCTCTATGACAGCGACGACGGCTTCCATTGGCAGTTTACAAGCATCCTGGCAGAAAACGACGGCCGCTTTGGGCTCATGTGGGAATGCCCGGATTTCTTCCCCCTGGACGGCAAAGACGTGCTGTTCGTCAGCCCCCAGGACATGCTGCCCGAGGGCTTTGAATATCACAACGGCAACGGCACTGTATGCCAGATCGGCACGTTCGACGAGGAAACCCAACGCTTTATCCCGGAACACAATCAGGCCATCGATTACGGCATCGACTTCTATGCGCCTCAAACCCTGCTGACGCCGGACGGACGCCGGGTGATGATCGGCTGGATGCAGAACTGGGACACCTGCAAAAATACGGGCTACGAGGACAGGATGTGGTTCGGCCAAATGACCCTGCCCCGAGAACTGTCCATCCGCAATGGCCGGCTGTACCAGCAGCCCATCCGGGAGCTTGCGCTCTACCGCAGTCACCAGGTAGAATATAAAAACGTTGCCGTCGGCGATCGGATCATGCTGAACGGCATCGAGGGCCGCAGCGTGGAAATGGATATCCGCATCCGCCCGGAGGACGCGGAGAATCCTTACCACAAATTTACCATGCGCTTTGCCCAGGATGATCAGTATTATTCCATTCTCAGCTACCGTCCCCACGAATCGCTGCTGAAAATCGACCGGAAGTTTTCTGGGTCCCGCCGGGCCTACATTCATCAGCGCCGCTGCCAGGTGGCGCATAACAACGGCGAACTTCGGCTGCATGTGATCCTGGATCGGTTCAGCATCGAGGTGTTCATCAACGACGGCGAGCAGGTGATGACCGCCACCATCCTGACCGATCCAACCGCCCGGGGCATCAGCTTTGAGGCCGACGGCAAGGCTGTAATGGACATCACCAAGTACAGCCTGTTTTCGGAGGAATGAACGATGAAAACCTATGACGTTGTGGCCCTGGGCGAACTGCTGATCGACTTTGCCCCGAAATCCGTCAACGACGCGGGCTATCCCACCCTTTCCGCCAATCCGGGCGGTGCGCCGGGCAATTTCCTGGCGGCGCTGAACCGATACGGCTGCAAAACTGCCATGATCGGCAAGGTGGGCGATGATCTGTTCGGCCGCCTGCTGATCCAAACGCTGCAAAACGCCGGGATCGAAACAAAGGGCGTTTTGACGGACGAAAACCAGTTCACCACCCTGGCCTTCGTTTCCCTGGACGCAAGCGGGAACCGGGATTTCAGCTTTGCCCGCAAGCCCGGGGCGGACACCTGCCTGACACCCGATGAAATCGACGAAAGCCTGATCGCGGATGCGAAGGTGTTCCACTTCGGCACCCTGTCCCTGACCAACGAGCCGGCCGCTTCCGCCACCCGCAAAGCCATCGAGCTGGCCAAGGCCCATGGATTGCTGATCAGCCTGGACCCCAATCTGCGCAAGCCCTTGTGGAAAAGCGAAGCGGACGCTAAGGCTGCCATCGAGTGGAGCCTGAAACAGGCGGACATCGTGAAGATCAGCGACGAGGAAATCGAATTCCTGTGGGGTCTGACCCCGGAGGAGGGCGGCAAGAAGCTGCTGAACGAATACGGCGTCTCCCTGGCCTATATCACCCTGGGCCCCAAGGGCTGCTATGCCGTTACCGCCTCCCATCAGATAACGGTGAACAGTCCCTCCGGCATTCAGGTCATTGATACCACCGGCGCGGGCGACATCTTCGGCGGCAGCGCCATGAGCCAGTTCCTGCAATACAAAAAATCCCCTTCCGATTTAACGGAAGAGGAATTGACCCGGATCGTCCGCTTCGCCTGCACTGCCGCCAGCCTGTCCACCCAGAAGCACGGCAGCATCACCAGCGTTCCCACCCTGGCGGAAATAAAAGAAAAGTCTGTATAACTAGTTGTCCGGCTATGAGGAACCACTTAACCAGATCTTCCACTTCCTGCGGTACACCGTGCTGACAATGGTAGCTTTGGTGCTGTTCATCGGTTCCTGCATCCTCTGCACCACCGATTTCAAGCCGATTCTACCTAACGGAGTGCCCTTACTGGCCTTAACCGGGATCGTCTTTTCCATCGCGCTGGCGATATTTTCGATTAAAAAGCTGAAATAGCTAACATTTGACGTAGCACGATGGCAATCCAAAGTCGCCACAAAGGGAAAACGAAAAAAATTTTAGAAAATTAGCACTCACCTCTTGACAGTGCTAACAAAAGTGCTATAATATGTAGCGAACAAAGGAACAGCGATCCAATAAACCACCGTCCCAATGCTCAAAATCAACATGGCGTGGCTGCCACAGCGGCCCAACACCCGAGGAGGTAAGAGTTATGTTGATGCCGAGTATTATTGCTGAGAATTTGTTCGATGAC
>JAFUXH010000145.1 GCA_017470945.1 Clostridia bacterium
AATCCCTCTGTGTGCATTGTTTCAACTACCATTTGCTTGAATTCCGCTGTGTACCTCTTGTTTGGCTTTCCTCTTGCCATAATAAATCACCCCACTTGTTAGTAGTATACCATACTTGTCTAACAAATGGGGTGCAATTCAAAAGCGAAGCCGTTTTTCTGTTGGTTTTTTTTAATTATTCTTTTACCGTTCCGTCGGGGTTGAACAGGGGCAGCTTTTCCAGATAAATGATGTCATCCCGCTTGGTGGCGTCGCCCTCCGCCAGGATCGCCATCTTGCCCACAATGTTGCCACCGGCTTTTTCCACCAGCGTTTCGACCGCCCGCAAGCTTTCGCCGGTGGAAATCACGTCGTCCACGATCAGCACGCGCTTGCCGTTCATGTAATCGGCGTCGTCCTGGTCAATGCACAGGATCTGCTGCTTTTCGGTGGTGATGGAATTCACATTGACGGAAAATACGTTTTTCATGTACAGCTTGGGGGCCTTCCGGGCGATCAGATACCGGTTCTCCCCCTTCTGGCGGGCCATTTCATAGCCCAGCGGGATGCCCTTGGATTCCGCCGTGATCAGCACGTCGTATTCCGGGGCCTTTTTCAGCAGCTCCCTTGCGCAGTTCACCGTCAGCTCCACGTCGCCAAAGATGACGAACGCGCCAATGTACAGGTTATCATTCACCCGGCACAGCGGCAAATCCCGCACCAAGCCGGCCACATGCATCGGATAAGTCATGCCCATGTTCATCGCTTCCTTATTTCTTATTGCGTAACAATTGTTACTGCTTATTTTAGCAGGAATCGCGGGGGTTTGTCAATCTTTGCTCCGCATTTGCTTTTATGCAGATTTTATGCATAAAACAAAATATTTCAAAAAATTTAGTAAAACCTATTGCATTCTTATGCATTATGGTGTATAATCACCCCGGAATTTGAAATTGGAGGATTTTTCTCATGGCAAAGATGCGTGTGTTACTGGCTTACAGCGGCGGCTTGGATACTTCCATCATCATCCCCTGGCTGAAGGAAAACTACGACTGCGATGTGGTTTGCATGGCGGGCGACGTGGGCCAGGGCGAGGAATTGGAGCCCCTGCACGAAAAAGCCCAGAAATCCGGCGCAGTGAAATTATATATCGAGGATCTGAAAAAAGAGTTCGTTCAGGATTTCATCTGGCCCACCCTGCAGGCTGGAGCAATCTATGAAGGCAAATATCTGCTAGGCACCTCCTTTGCCCGGCCCCTGCTGGCCAAGCGGCTGGTGGAAATCGCCCATCAGGAAAACTGCACCGCGATCTGCCACGGCTGCACCGGCAAAGGCAACGACCAGGTACGCTTCGAATTAACCATCAAGGCCTTTGATCCCCACATGCAGATCATCGCCCCCTGGCGCATCTGGGATATCAAAAGCCGGGAGGACGCCATGGATTACGCCGCCGCCCACGGCATCCCTGTTCCCGTCACCAAGAAGCGGCCCTACAGCATGGATAAAAACATTTGGCATTTGAGCCACGAGGGCGGCGAGCTGGAAAACCCCGCGGAGGAAATGCCCAAGCATGTGCCCCTGGTGTGCACCCTGCCGGAGGACGCGCCGGATCAGCCGGAATATGTGACGGTGGATTTTGAGCAGGGCATCCCCGTTGCCATCAACGGTGAAAAGCTGGACGCAGTGGAGCTGCTTACAAAAGCCAACGAGATCGCTGCCCGGAACGGCGTGGGCATCGTGGACATGGTGGAAAACCGGCTGGTAGGCATGAAGAGCCGGGGCATCTACGAAACCCCCGGCGGCGCGCTGCTGTATGCCGCCCATGCCAATTTGGAGGAAATCACCCTCGATAAGGAAACCCAGCATTACAAGCAGCAGGTGGCGCTGAAATTTGCCGATCTGGTGTATAACGGGCTGTGGTACACCAACCTGCGGGAAGCGCTGAGCGCCTTCGTTACCTCCACCCAGCAAAATGTCACCGGCACCGCCAAATTGAAGCTGTATAAGGGCAATTGCATCGGCGCGGGCGTGACCGCCAAGTGCAGCCTGTACATGGAAAAGATCGCCACCTTCGGCGACAGTCAGGATCTGTACAGCCACCACGACAGCGAAGGCTTCATCAATCTGTTCGGCCTGCCCCTGAAGGTTCAGGCCCTGGCAAAGGAAGAAGCGGAGAAATAATTGGAATCTTCACTGCCGGGAGAAACGTTTTCTCCCGGCTTTTCTCTTGTTTCGAACGCTTGATTTTGCTATAATATTCCGGTACCAGCGAAACAAGGAGCAATTCATTTTCATGAAAACCACCCTGCAGCGCGTTTCCCTTCCCCCTCACCGCCGCGTTTTGATCACCAGCGATATTCACGGCCATGCCGACGGGCTGCGGGCCATTTTGAAAAAAGCCCGTTTCACCCAGGACGATATTTTGATCATCGTGGGCGACTTGGTTGAAAAAGGCCCCCAAAGCCTGGAAACCATCCGCCTGGCCATGGAACTGCAAAAAGAATATACGGCGTATGTGCTGATGGGAAACGTGGATTTGTGGCGTTGGGAGTATCTTCAAAGCGATGATCCCGCCCAACAGCGGGAAATGCGGGATTATTCCCTGCGCGCCATGGAATGGTGGGGTGGCAGCCTGCTGCATGAAATGTGCGCGGAAATCGGCGTTTCCCTGCAGGCCGATACCGACATCGAAGCGCTCTTCCCTGCCATCCGCCGCCATTTTGCGAAAGAAATCGCGTATCTATCCAACCTACCCACGATCCTGGAAACGGAAAAGTATATTTTTGTCCACGGCGGGATCCCCCACGAACGGCTGGACGAGCTGGTGGGCACGGATGCCTTTCCCTTGCTGAAATTTGATGATTTTTATCATTCCGGCCTTTCCTTCCAGAAGTATGTGATCGTGGGCCATTGGCCGGCTGTGCTGTACAGCCCATCTTTCCCCGATTTCCGGCCGCTGATCGACAGGCAGCGGCGCGTGGTATTCCTGGATGGCGCCTGTGGCGTAAAATATGAGGGGCAACTGAATTTGCTCATCCTGCCCGACGGACAATCCGAAGATTTCCAGCTGGTGACCTGGGATCATTTGCCCGTATTGAAGGCGCTGGACGCCCAGGCGGGCTCCCCGCCCCAGGAAGCGACCTATATCCGCTGGAGCGATCGATGGGTCACCATCGCGCGAAGGGGCGAGGAAATGAGCGACGTAATGTATCACGGAAAACGGATCGCCGTACCCACCCAATACCTGGGCAGGGAGAACGGCAGGGATTACTGCCGGGACGCCACGGATTACGTGCTGCCCGTATCGCCGGGAGACGAATTGCTGCTGATCCTGCAGTGCTCCCATGGCTGCTTCGTCAAGAAAGACAGCATCGCCGGCTGGTATTACGGCAAATATGAAATGAAAACAGAGGTGGAAAGCATATGAAGCTTTGGGGCGGTCGATTCCAGAAGGAAACCAGCCATTTGATGGATGATTTTCACTCCTCTATTTCCTTTGATAAGCGGCTGTTCGCCCAGGATATCCAGGGCAGCATGGCCCACGCCAAAATGCTGAGCCGCCAAGGCATCATCACACAGGAGGATGAAGCCGCCATCCTGGATGGGCTGCGGGGTATCCTGCAGGATATGCAAAACGGCCTGATCGATTTCCCGCCGGAAAGCGAAGATATCCACATGCTGGTGGAAGCCATTCTGACCCAGCGCATCGGCGAGGCGGGCAAGCGGCTGCACACCGGCAGAAGCCGCAACGACCAGGTGGCCCTGGATATGCACCTGTACGCCAAAGAAACCTGCGATGAAACCATCGAGGTCCTGCTGCAATTGGAGGATACCCTGCTTTCCCTGGCCCAGCGCCACGCGGGCGACGTCATGCCCGGCTATACCCACCTGCAGCGGGCCCAGCCCATCACCCTGGGCCATCACCTGATGGCATACTTTGAAATGTTCCGGCGGGATATCATCCGCCTGCAAAACGCCAAAAAAGCCGCCGATTGCAGCCC
>JAFUXH010000146.1 GCA_017470945.1 Clostridia bacterium
GGCAAAATACCCGGCCCGCCGCCGCGCACAGGGCCCGCCCGGGCGGCCCGGCCGTCCGCCTGCCCGCCTCATCCACCAGCACAAGGCCCGCCTCCCCGTCCGCCACCCACAGCCGCATGTCGCCCGCCTCCTCATTTTTCAGCATATGCAGGCCGGAAAGCGGCGTTCCTCCCCTTGCGGAACAGTGGATTTTCCTGTATAATGGAAACAGCAACATCATCTGTCAGAAAGGGGCAATGCACCATGAATTATCGGGATGAATATCAAAAATGGCTGACCATGTTCGCCAATGACGCCGAAACCATCCAGGAATTGCAATCCATCGCCGGGGATGAGAAGGAGATCGAGGATCGCTTCTATACCGACCTGGCCTTTGGCACCGCGGGCCTGCGGGGCGTGCTGGGCATGGGCGCCAACCGGATGAACGTTTACAACGTGCGTCGGGCCACCATGGGCCTGGCGAAATACCTGATCGCCCAGGGCCTGCAGGATGCCGGCGTGGCCATTGCCTACGACAGCCGCATCAAGAGCGATGTGTTCGCCAAGGAAACCGCCCTGACCCTGGCCGCCGCCGGGGTGAAGGCCTATCTGTTCGAATCCCTGCGGCCGGTGCCCGTGCTGTCCTACACGGTGCGCCATCTGGCCACCAGCGCCGGCGTGGTGATCACGGCCAGCCACAACCCGCCCCAGTATAACGGCTATAAGGTCTACGCCGCCGACGGCGCCCAGCTGGGCCCCGAAGCCGCCGACGCGGTGACCCAATATATCGAAGCCCTGAATTACACCGACTGCGTGCCCATGGATGAAAAAGAGGCCCTGGAAAAGGGCCTGCTGAAGATTATCGGCAAAAAAGAAGTGGATGACGATTACACCGCCATGATCAAATCCCTGGCGGTGCGGCCGGAGCTGCTGGAAGCCCGGGGCAAGGACCTGAGCATCGTTTACACGCCCCTCCACGGCAGCGGCAACGTGCCGGTGCGCCGGGTGCTGAAGGAATTGGGCATCCACGTCACCGTGGTGCCGGAGCAGGAGCTGCCCGACGGCCGCTTCCCCACCGTGACCGCCCCCAACCCCGAGGATCCCGCCGCCTTCAAGCTGGCCATTCCCCTGGCTGACCAGGTGGGCGCCACCGTGGTGTTCGGCACCGACCCGGACTGCGACCGCTTGGGCGCCGCTGTGCGGGATGGCAGCGGCCAGTTCCATACCCTCACCGGCAATCAGATCGCCTGCCTGATGCTGAGCCACATCCTGCGCAGCCGCAAGGAAAAGGGCGATCTGCCCGCCAACGGCGCGGCGGTGAAATCCATCGTGTCCACCAAGATGGCCGACGCCATCGCCGCCGATTACGGCGTGAAGATGTACGACGTGCTGACGGGCTTCAAATTCATCGGCGAAAAGATCCAGCAGTTTGAGGAAACCGGCAGCCATACCTTCCTGTTCGGCTTTGAGGAGAGCTTCGGCTACCTGAGCGGCACCCAGGTGCGGGATAAGGACGCCGTTAACGCCTCCCTGCTGGTGTGCGAAGCGGCCTGCGCCTGCATGGAGCGGGGCGAAACCCTGTACGACGCCCTGCAGGCCCTGTATCAGAAGTACGGCTACTTCAAGGAAAAGGGCGTGTCCGTCACCCTGCCGGGCAAGGATGGCGTGGAGAAGATCAAATCCATCATGGCCGCCCTGCGGGAGAATTATCCCACGGAAATCGCCGGCTTGAAGGTGACCGCCGTCAAGGATTATCAGAAGGGCATCCGCATCGAAAACGGCGTGGAAACCAAGCTGGATTACCCCGCCTCCAACGTGATCTATTTCGAGATGGAAAACGACAACTGGGTGTGCGTCCGTCCCAGCGGCACCGAGCCCAAGATCAAGCTGTACGTCGCCTCCAAGGCCGACAGCCAGGCTGCCGTCGACGCCCTGAACGACCGCATGACCGAGGAAGCCAAGAAGCTGCTGGCGTAAACGCGCAAAAGCAGGCAGCCGCGCCTTGCCGTCGATGGCCAGGCGCGGCTTTTCTTATTTGAAAAACGGGTATACGCAGGGAATTGCCGCACAGCGGGATGGAGGAGGACGTTGTGGATTACAGTAAAAAAATAGCGGAACGGCAGTGGAACCTTCCGGACAAAGGGGAATTGGAAAGCCGCCGGGAAGAAACGTATATTGACGATATCATTCAAAAGGATCATATTCAGCGGAAATTGCTGGAACGGCTGGACGGTATCCGCACCGTGTTTGACGGCGGCGCGGGCAGCGGGCGTTTTTCGATCCTTTTGGCCAAGCTGGGCTGCCGTGTGACCCACTTTGATATTTCGCAGCCCATGATCGATAAGGCCAAGGAGCTTGCGGCGGCAGAGGGCGTATTGGATCGCATGACTTTTGTGAAAGGCGCGCTGGAGGAGCTGGGCGATTACGCGGATCGATCCTTTGATTTGGTGATGTCTTTTGACGCGCCTGTTTCTTACACATATCCCCATCAAAACCGGGTCATTGGCGAGCTGGCGCGGATCGCCCGGAAAAGAATCATGATCAGCGTATCCAGCCGGCTGGGCTCCCTGCCGTATTTGTGCAATCCCGTGCAGAAAAACCAGTTTATCCTGAATGAAAGCGCGGATGATCCGTTCGTTCAGTGGTGCGTGGCCAATCGCGAAAACGCAATACAAGCATTCCGTTTCGATCTGCGCCGCGCGGAGCAGGTGCTGGCGGACGGGCTTCTTGGCGGGCAGCGGGAAATCGAGGAATATGAAGCGGGCAAGGCGCCTTGGTGCATCACGTATACCTTTTTGCCCGATGAATTGGCGCGCGTCCTGCAAGGCTTCGGTGTCCAAAACATCGCGCTTTCCGGCCCCGGCGCCTACGGCCGGACCCTTCCCCGCGAGATCCTTGTCAAATTGATGTCGGACGCGGATCAGAGGCGGGATTTTCTGGATTTTTGCTACCGGTTTGACTCCAATCCTTACGTCTGCGGTTTGGGGAAAGACAATCTGCTGGCGACGGGGGATATTATTTGATACTACGCTCAATGAAAACGATTTACCCCAATATAAGCTCTTTTGTCATCCCGAGTGAAGCGGAGCCGGAGAAAAAGCGGAATCGAGGGATCTGAACGTTGGGTTGATCAGATGCGCCAGATCCCTCCGCTCCATTCCGCCTCCGGCTCCATTTCGGTCGGGATGACAGCGTTTTTGGCTTGCCATTTGTTGCGATTTTTCATTGAGTTCAACATGACCCCCCTGTGCCGCTGGGCCGATATAAAAATAAAGGCGCGCTTCCTCACCGCTTTGGAAGGGTGAAAAGCGCGCCTTTCATGGGTTTGACGGCATGCCCATGCCGGTGCTGCCCGGCACAGGCGGCCGGATCACAATTCGCTCAATTCCTCCTGGTCCACCAGGCGGATTTTTTTGGCGCCCAGGGCCTGGGCGGCGGCCTTTTCATCGGTCACCTTGAAGATCATATACGCGCCTTCTTTTTTGCCGCCCAGGAAGGCGTACATGTATTCCACGTTGACCCCGGCTTCTTCCAGCGCGTCCAGCGCCTGGTACAGCCCGCCCGGCGCGTCGCTGAGCGCCACGGCCAGCACGGGGCTGACGGAGTGGATGAACCCGTTGTCCCGCAGCACCGTGGTGGTGGCGAACACGTCGTCCACGATGATGCGGGCGATGCCGAAATCGCTGGCCTCCGCCAGGGTGAAGGCCCGCATGTCGATCTGCTGCTCGGCCAGCACCCGGGTCATATTGCGCAGCGCCCCGGGCTTGTTTTCCAGGAACACTGAAATCTGCTTGACACTCATGCCGATCCCTCCTTAAATCTTCCGCTTGTCGATCACGCGCACGGCCTTGCCCTCGCTGCGCACGATGGATTTGGGCGCCACCAGCGTCACCTTGGCCCCGATGCCCAGCATGGAGCGCAGGCCGTCGGTCAGCTCCTTCTGCCGGCGGGTGATTTCGCCCAGGTTGTCGGTGAACATTTCGGGGGTCATTTCCACCTGCACGTCCAGCGTGTCGGAATGGTTCACCCGGTCCACCACGATCTGGTAGTTGGCGGGGTAGCCCTGGTTCAGCAGCACGGTTTCGATCTGGCTGGGGAACACGTTGACCCCGCGGATGATCAGCATATCGTCGCTGCGGCCCCTGGGCTTGCTCATTTTCACGTGGGTGCGGCCGCAGGGGCATTTTTCCCGGTTCAGTACGCAGATATCCCGGGTGCGGTAGCGCAGCAGGGGGAAGGCCTTTTTGGTGATGGCGGTGAAAACCAATTCGCCCTCCGTGCCGTCGGGCAGCACTTCGCCGGTATCGGGGTCGATGATCTCGGCAATGAAGTGATCCTCGTTGATGTGCATGCCGGTCTGGGCCGAGCACTCGAAGGATACGCCGGGGCCGCTGAGCTCGGTGAGGCCGTAAATATCATAGGCTTTGATGCCCAGGGTCTTTTCGATGTCCCGGCGCATTTCCTCGCTCCAGGCCTCCGCGCCGAAAATGCCCGCCTTCAGGGGGATCTCGTCGGGGGTCAGGCCCATTTCCTTCATGGTTTCGCCGATGTAGGCGGCGTAGGAGGGGGTGCAGCACAGGATGGTGGCGCTCAGATCGCGGATGAACATGATCTGCCTTTCGGTGTTGCCCGAGGAGGTGGGAATGGTGAGGCACCCCACCTTGTGGCTGCCGCCGTTGAGCCCCGGCCCGCCGGTGAACAGGCCGTAGCCGTAGGAAACCTGGCACACGTCCTCGTTGGTGCCGCCGGCCGCCACGATGGCCCGGGCGCAGCAATCCTCCCACAGGTCGATATCGGCCTGGGTGTAGAAGGCCACCACCCGCTTGCCGGTGGTGCCGGAGGTGGATTGGATGCGCACGCAGTCCTTCAGCGGCGCGCCCATCAGGCCGTAGGGATACGCCTCCCGCAGGTCGGCCTTGCTCAAAAAGGGCAGCTTGTGCAGATCGTCCACGCTTTGGATATCGTCGGGGGTCAGGCCCTTTTCTTCCATCTTTTTGCGGTAATAGGGCACGTTGTCCCACACGTGATGAACCTGCTTCACCAGCCGTTCATTCTGCCATTGCCTGATCTGCTCCGGGGACGCGGTTTCGATTTCCGGTTGATAGTAGCGCTCCGCCATAGGCGATCCATCCTTTCTGCCGTTCCTTGAAGTAATAGTAGCTTTATGCGTTCTTACCCAGGGCGAACGCTTTTTTGTTCAATTCCAGGAATTTGGGGGGCACGATGGCCTCCATGCTCTTTTGCCAGGCTTCCTCGGGCAAATCGAAATAGTGGGAAAGCCTTCCCATCAGCACGAGATTGACGGCCTTGCTGCTGCCGGCCTTTTGGGCCAGGGACAGGCAATCGATGGCGTCCACCTTCGCCCCGGCTTCCCGCATTTTTTCCACCAGGCCTTGGGGGTATTCCACCTTGCCGGTGACCACGGGCATGGGGTCGATCTGCTGGGTGGAGGTGACGATCTGCCCGTCGGGCTTTAAATACGCCAGCCACCGGGCGGCTTCCAGCACCTCGAAGGAGACGATGAAATCGGCCTCGCCCCGATCGATCACCGGGGATGATACCTGATCCCCGTACCGCACGTAGGTGACCACGCTGCCGCCCCGCTGGCTCATGCCGTGCACTTCGCTCACCTTGACGTCGTACCCCTGCTCCATCAACAGATGGCCCAGCAGTTTACTGGCCAGCAGGCTGCCCTGGCCGCCCACGCCCACGATCATGATGTTTTTCGTTTCCATGGATCAGCCCTCCTTTTCCGTGCCCTGCAGGGCGTCGAACCGGCACAGCTGCTGGCACACGCCGCAGCCCACGCACAGGGTGCCGTCCACCCGGGCCTTCCCATGCTTCATGGAAATGGCCGGGCAGCCGATGCGCATGCAGGCCTGGCAGCCCCGGCATTGATCGTTCACCACCGTCAGCGGCGGCTTGTGCTTCACGTATTTCAGCAGGGCGCAGGGCCGGCGGGAAATGATCACCGAGGGCTCCTCCGCCGCCAATTCTTCCTTGACCGCCTGGTCGCACTGGGCCAGGTCGTAGGGATCCACCACCCGCACCCGCTGGAAGCCCATGGCCCGGCACAGGCTTTCCAGGTCGATCTTCCCTGCCGGGTCGCCCTTGATGTTGTAGCCGGTGGTGGGGTTTTGCTGGTGGCCGGTCATGCCGGTGATGGAATTATCCAGGATGATCACGGTGGAATTGGATTGGTTGTAGGCGATGTTGGCCAGGCCCGTCATACCGGAATGCATGAAGGTGCTGTCGCCGATGACGGCCACGGTTTTCCCTTCGCTGGCCTGGCCCAGGGCCTTGTTGAACCCGTGAATGGCGCTGATCGACGCGCCCATGCAGGCCGTCATTTCAATGGCGCTCAGGGGCGCCACCGCCCCCAGGGTGTAGCAGCCGATGTCGCCCAGCACGGTGCACTTGTTGCGGTTCAGGGTGTAAAACAGCCCTCTGTGGGGGCAGCCGGCGCACATGACCGGGGGCCGGGCGGGGATGGCTTCATCCAGCCGCAGGCCCGCTTCGTGGGGCAGGCCCAGCTTTTCGGCCACGATGGTTTGGCTCAGCTCCCCTTCGATGGGGAACAGGGCTTTGCCCACGGGGTCCAGCCCCAGGCTGCGGCAGTGCTCCTCGATGAAGGGATCCAGCTCCTCCACCACGATCAGCTGATCCACGCTGGCGGCGAAATCCCGGATCTTCTTTTCCGGCAGGGGCCAGATCATGCCCAGCTTCAAAATGGGGTAGGTATCGCCGCAGACCTCCTTCACGTACTGATAGCTGGTGGAGGAGGTGATGATGCCCTTGCTGTGGTCGCGCCCCGCCTCCACGCGGTTGAGGCTGCTTTCCTCGGCGAAGGCGATCAGCTGCCGGGTGCGCTCCTCCACGATGGGGTGGCGGCGGATGGCGTTGCCCGGCATCATCACGTATTTGGCAATGTTCTTTTCATAGGGCTTTTCCGGGGGCGTGATGCGTTCGCCCGTTTCCACGATGGATTGGGAATGGGCGATGCGGGTGCACATTTTCAGAAACACCGGGGCGTCGAAGCGCTCGGACAGCTCGTAGGCTGTTTTCGCGAAGGCCAGCGCTTCCCCGGAATCCGCCGGCTCCAGCATGGGCAGCTTGGCCGCCTTGGCATAGTGGCGGGAATCCTGCTCGTTCTGGCTGGAATGCATGCCCGGGTCGTCGGCCACGGCGATCACCATGCCGGCGTTGACCCCGGTGTAGGAAATGGTGAACAGCGGGTCCGCCGCCACGTTCAGCCCCACGTGCTTCATGCCGCAGAAGGAGCGCTTGCCCGCCAGGGAAGCGCCGAAGGCCACCTCCATGGCCACCTTTTCGTTGGGCGCCCATTCGCAGTAGATCTCATCGTATTTGGCCGCTTCCTCGGTGATTTCGGTGCTCGGCGTGCCGGGATAGCTGGATATCACGGCGCACCCCGCCTCGTACAGGCCCCGGGCAGCGGCAGCGTTGCCCAGCATCAGTTTTTTCATGGCTTTCTTCTCCTCTGTTTCCCGTTTGATTTCATTCTTTCTTGGGTTCCGCCAGGCCCTGACGCAGGATCACATCCCGCATGGTGCCGCCGTTTTCATTATCCAGGATGTTCCGGCGCACCCGGCTGATGGTGGCGCTGCTGGCCCCGGTTTTTTCCAGGATGTCCAGATACACCCGGTCCTGCAAAAGATAGGTGGCCACGTCGAAGCGCTGCTCCATGCTGCGCAGCTCGTTGCCGGTGCACAGGTCGTCAAAAAATTTGCAGCACTCGTCCAGATCCTTCAGGTTTAGAATGGCTTCATACAGCGCGATGCTGCGCTGCTTCTTTCCGCTTTTGGCCATGCCCGTCACTCCTTCCCCCTCTGTGTCGCTTTGATCCGATACAATGTACTTTATTTTAACACATTAAAGTGTGTAAGTAAATCTTTTTTTGATTTTTCCTTTGGATAAAACAGGAAACGCTCTTTTGCCCGCCGACCGCCGGGGGGAAACGCCGCCTTCCGCCGCCCCGGTTTTCGTCCCTTTTCGTTTGTGATTTATTGCTTGACAAAACAGGGGCTTTGATGTATCATTCTTTAGCGAGTAAAAGCAATAAAGTACGGCGGGCCCTCCGCCTGCCAGAAAGGACGATATACGCGATGCCCATTACCGATCTGCTGGAAAGAAACAGCAAGCTGTACGGCGACCAGGTAGCCCTGGTGGAAATCAACCCGGAGGTGACCGAGGCCCCCAAGGTGACCTGGAAGGAATACGAATTGATCCAGCCCACCGCCAGCGCCCCCTACCGCCGGGAAATCACCTGGGGCGTGTTTGACGAAAAGGCCAATCGGGTGGCCAACATGCTGCTGCAGCGGGGCATCAGCAAGGGGCAGAAGGTGGCCGTCCTGCTGATGAACTGCCTGGAGTGGCTGCCCATTTATTTCGGCATCCTGAAAACCGGGGCGGTGGCGGTGCCGCTGAATTTCCGCTACACCGCCAAGGAAATCGAGTACTGCGTCAAGCTGGCGGACGCCGACATCCTGTTCTTCGGCCCGGAATTCATCGGCCGGGTGGAGGATATCGTGCCCGCTATCGGGCAGGACCGGGTGCTGTTTTTCGTGGGGGACAGCCGGCCCTCCTTCGCTGAAAGCTATTCCGAGGCGGTGGCGAATTGCTCCTCCTCCGCCCCCAAGGTGCTGATCGAGGATACCGACGACGCGGCGATTTATTATTCCTCCGGCACCACGGGCTTTCCCAAGGCCATTTTGCTGGACCACACCGCCCTTTTGCAGTCCGCCCGGATGGAGGCCATGCACCATGAAACCACCCATGACGATGTGTTCCTGTGCATCCCGCCTTTGTATCACACCGGGGCGAAGATGCACTGGTTTGGCTCCCTGTACACCGGCAGCCGGGCGGTGATCCTCAAGGGCAACACCCCCAAGGCCATCCTGGATGCCGTATCCTGGGAGGAATGCACCATCGTGTGGCTGCTGGTGCCCTGGTGCCAGGATATCCTGGCCGCCATCGAGCGGGGGGATATTCAATTGCAGGATTACAAATTGTCCCAGTGGCGGCTGATGCACATCGGCGCTCAGCCGGTGCCCCCCTCCCTGATCAAGCACTGGCTGCAGTATTTCCCCAACCACAAATACGATACCAACTACGGCCTCAGCGAATCCACCGGCCCCGGCTGCGTGCACCTGGGCATGGAAAACGTGCGCAAGGTGGGCGCCATCGGCGTGCCCGGCTTCGGCTGGAAATGCAAGATCGTGGATGAGCAGGATGAAAAGGTGGCCCCCGGCGAGGTAGGCGAACTGTGCGTGAAGGGCCCCGGCGTGATGAAATGCTATTACC
This sequence comes from Clostridia bacterium, assembly GCA_017470945.1. Classification (GTDB taxonomy): domain Bacteria; phylum Bacillota; class Clostridia; order Christensenellales; family Aristaeellaceae; genus RUG563. Next base: position 9,301 of record JAFUXH010000146.1, read on the forward strand.
ACGACCCCAAGGCCACCCAGGAGGTGCTGCGGGACGGCTGGCTGCACACCGGCGATATGGCCAAGCAGGATGAAGAAGGCTTCATTTTCCTGGTGGACCGGAAGAAGGATGTGATCATCACCGGCGGCGAAAACCTGTACCCCGTGCAGATCGAGGATTTCCTGGCCGCCCATCCCAAGATCCACGACGTGGCCGTCATCGGCCTGCCCGATCCCCGGCTGGGCGAAATTGCCGCCGCCATCATTCAGGTCAAGGAAGGCATGGAATGCACCGAGGAGGAGATCAACCACTTCTGCCTGGACCTGCCCCGCTACAAGCGGCCCCGGAAGATCATTTTCGCCAAGGTGCCCCGGAACCCCACCGGCAAGATCGAAAAGCCCAAGCTGCGGGAAATCTACTGCGGCGTCCGGCTGGTGGAGGCCCAGAATAAGGGATGATGCTTTGCCCGCCTCCTTTCCCGAGGCGAAATCGCGTTCATACGGCGCAATATCACCATACGGTGGATCGTTGCGCCGTTCTTTTTCGAGGTGCGTTTATGATCATTGACGTTCACACCCACACGTTCCCGGACCCGATCGCCCCGGCGGCCATCGACAAGCTGCAGGCCGCCAGCCATACCCGGCCCTTTACCGATGGCACCCGGGGGCAATTGCGGGCCTCCATGGCCCGGGCGGGCATCGGCGTTTCCGTGGTACTGCCGGTGGCCACCAGCGCCCGGCAGGTGCCCCGCATCAACGATACCGCCATTGCCACCAACAGCCGGGCGGCGGAGGAGGGGGTGTTTTCCTTCGGCGGCATGCACCCGGATTTTCCAGATTGGGCGCCGGAACTGGAGCGCCTGGCCGCCGCGGGCGTCCGGGGCGTGAAGCTGCACCCGCCCTATCAGGGGGTGGATTTTGACGACCCCCGGTATCTGCGCATCCTGAAAAAAGCCGCCGCACTGAAGCTGCCGGTGCTGATCCACGCCGGGCTGGACGTGGGCTTGCCCGGGGCGGAACAGGCCACGCCGGAAAAAATCGCCCGCGCTGTCGACGCCGTGCCGGAAGCGACGCTGATCCTGGCCCACATGGGCGGCTGGCGCTGCTGGGATCAGGCGGCGCGGCTGCTGCCCGGCTATCCCGTGTATCTGGATACCTCTTTTTCCCTGGGCAGCATGACCGGCAACGGCGACGGCTTTTACCGCACCCCGGAGGAAACGCGCATGCTGGAGCCCGACGCGTTCGTGGCCATCATCCGCCGCTTCGGGGCTGATCGCGTGCTGTTCGGCACCGATTCCCCTTGGGGCGATCAGGCCGCCTGCGTCGACGCGTTCCGGGCCCTGCCCCTGACGGAGGCGGAGCAGACGGCCATCCTGGAAAAAAACGCCGCCCGCCTGCTGGGATTGTAAAAATGCGAAGCAGAGCTGAATGCCATTTGGGTTTCATGCATCCCTGGGGTTTGTCGATAATCTGTGCCATGTCCGGCTTGCCCGGCATGGCTTTTTTGCGGATGAAGATCGAGGAATGAAATTTTTACGACCGCGCATAATTTTCCGGCTCCGGCTCGTCTATCCAGGTGAAGGGGGTGATCGGCGATGGATCGTGCTATGGCGCCCGGCGGGATCAGGGAACAAAGGCTGTCGGGCTGGATCGAGGCCTATTCGGATGCGATCCTGAGAACCTGTTATTTATATTTGTCCGATCGGGGGCAGGCGGAGGACGCCACCCAGGATACCTGGATCAAGGCCTGGAAACACATGGAGGATTTTGAACGCCGGGGGATTGCCAATGAAAAAGCGTGGCTGCTGCGCATTGCCGTCAACACCTGCAAGGATTACAGGCGAACGGCCTGGTTCCGGCACGTCGATCGGGAGCGGGCGCTGGAGGAATTGCCCCCGCCCCTGCTGGCCGTGGAGCCCGCGGATCGTACGCTTGCCCTGACGGTGATGGCGCTTCCCGCCAAATACAAGCAGGTGATCCTGCTCTATTATTTCCAGGGGCTGACCATGCAGGAAACGGCCGACGCTTTAGGCGCGGCCCAATCGACGGTGCAGCGGCGGCTGAAAAAGGCGGAAGAACTGCTGAAGGCTTCGCTGACGGGAGGTGAGGCAGATGAAGAATAAGCAAGAAGCGTTACAGCAATCGCTGAACGCGGTCCTTTCCGGGCTGCAAACGACGCCCCGGCAGCGGGATCGATTCTTTGACCGCGCGACGGGGGAGAGCCCAATAAAAAGAAAGCCCGTCCTCGGCGTGCGCCTGGCCCTGATCATCGCGCTGATGATCGCCATGACCGGCGCGGCCCTTGCCCTGACCCGCGGCTTTGGCATTTTTGACTTTGCCAGCAGCCATCGAAAGAACGTGGAGGTGCCTCCGGACGGGGAAAGCGGCATTTTGCGGGATCTGAAAACGGTGGATTGCGGCCATGCGACGGTCGTTTTCCGGGAAGCGGCTTACGATGGCATGACCTGTCATTTGGTGTACGATGTGATCCCCCACCGGACAGACATGCTGCTTTTTGACTGCCCGACAGACGATAGCTGGTACGGGCTGACGCATTTGGATTGGGATGAGGAAGCCCTGCTTGCCGACGAGCGCACCATCCTGGACAGATGGGAGGAAGGGGGCTATGCCAGCGCGTGGGAAGTGGATTTTGATGTGGGCGCCGTCGATGGAGCAAGCTATGAGGACGCATACGGCGGCATGGGCGGCGTGCTGGATGAGGGAAGCGGCACGTATACCGGCACGGTGGAAATCCCGTTTCGATCCTTCCAGGCGGAAAGGACCATCCGGCTGTACGTGCGGCTGCTGCCCCTGAACGATCTTCATGACGAATATTCCTATGATTACGACCGATCGGAGATCGCCGTGCTGGAATATACCTTCCACGCGGAGGAGGGGAATGTGCGCGTCAGTGCCGGCCCGGTTCCTCTCCCCGGCATCGGCGTGACCGTAAACGACGTGCGCATGACGGTGCTGCCCCGGGAGATCGTGTATCAAATCACGTACGCCGTCACAGATCCGGCGGCCTTCCACGCCGCCTTTGACCGGGATTTGGGCGGTTTTATCCACACGGATTTCCCGCAATTCCGCTTCGTTTCCATGGACCCGGAAAGCGGGGCGGTTACCTTCCTCCCGGAGGGGATCACCTTCGAGTTTTCCCAAAATACGATCGACGCGGAAAAGGGCCTGTACGTACAAAGAGGCACCTTGGGCCTGAGCGCCGCGCGGGATACCTACACCCTCGCCGTGTTCCGCGATCTGTACGCGGAGGGAGCGACGATGCTGGAAACCGTATCCCTGAACATGCGGCCACAGGCGGACTAACGCCATCAAGGGCAGTTTGCGGACTGCCCTTAAATTTTTTTCAAAAAGATGCAGGTTTTGCCTTTTTGCGCCGTCTATAGAGGTGAAGGAGGTGAGCAGCCGATGATTGCAGAATTGGGCCAATCCTGCAATACAGAGGAAACATTCAACCGCTTGGTTTCAGCATATCAGCCGAAGATCCTGCGCATGTGCGCCATGTACCTGCGCGACGACGCAGCGGCGGAGGACGCCGTGCAGGAAACATTCCTGAAGGCGTACCGCGCCTTGCCCCGATTCCGGGGGGAATGCAGCGAAAAAACCTGGCTGATGCGGATCGCCGTGAATACCTGCCGGGATATGACCCGGTCGGCCTGGTTCCGGCATACGGACAGGCGCGTCACGCCGGAGGACCTGACCCTGGCCGCGGAGAGCGCCGCATCCGATGAAAAGGAGGCGCTGGCGCAGGCAATCCTGCTGCTTCCCCGAAAGTATAAGGACGCGCTGCTGCTGTATTAGAACTTTTGTCAAGGATAGAAAGATATTTTTTGGCAAAATAGCAAGCTCCGCTGAAACCGTTTGAACTGCGGCAAAAAAGTCAACAAGGCTTCCCATCAAAATCGAAGGGAAACCTTGTTGATTTCTTTTTTTCTGTTATGCCAAATCTTGTTTACTCAATATCAGGTTAGAGGCCGTTCCCAATCCACCTGCAAACAGCGCGCCGCCCATGAGGCACATCATCACATGCATGATGCCGGCATTCAGCGGCGTCATCATGGGGATCATCATAAACAACAGCATCCCGGCAAAGGCGAACAGCAGGACGGAAAGCCAGCTTCTGTTTTTGCCAAAGCAGCTCACCGCCACAGCGATTGCCACGAACACCAGCATCAGGAAAATCTTGGCGATCATGCACATGATGAGACCGAACACGCCCGCCGCGCCCAGGGTGAAGGGCAAGCCCGCCACGCCGCCGCCGAGGACCGCGCCGATGAAGAACGCTACCAGCATCAGCGCCCCGGCAACAAAGCCGGAAACGGTCTTGGAGATAACATAATCCTTTTTCTTGGCGCGGACAGTAAACAGGTTTTTGGCGTATCCGCTGCGGAAATCATCGGCGATGAACAGGCACACGAACACCCCCGCCATAAAGAAGATCAGGTTGATGTTGCACATGGCCGTCATGTCCATGGCCATCATGCCCTCGCCGCTCTCCGTGCCAATGATCTGCCAGGTATTGGTAAACGTTTCCATGGCCGTTTCAATGCCCGTCTGAGGATTGGCCACTGTTGTGCCGTCCATCATGGTTGTCATCGTGAGAATTAGAATCGGCATCATCAGGGCGATCAAAAGAAAGATGGGCAGGCGGGAGGTGGTGAACATCCGGCGGAAATCCACCTGCATCATGCTGTTCAAACGCTTGGATTTGCTCATTGCTTCTTTCCTCCCATCAGGTCGATATAATATTCTTCCAGGCCGATCTTGGCCGTCCAGATTTCGCTGACCGTGACGCCCTTTTCATACAGGAAGGAAGCCACGTCCTCCGGCCAAACATCGCCATAAACGCGGATGGTGCCGTCCTCCTCTTCCTCCACCCGGTCGTACTTGCCTTTGAGCAGCAGCTTGATCTTGCTGCCCTCGTCCGTGCGCAGGGCGATATAGGTGGGACAGTCAGCTTCCAGTTCTTCCGCTGTCATTTCCCGGATCATCCTGCCGTGCCGGATGATGCCGTAATGGGTGGCAATCTTCTCCAATTCGCCTAAAATGTGGGAGGAAATCAGCACGGTGCAGTGGTAGTTTTGCGTAATATCGGTGAGCACCTCCCGCATGATACGCATACCGTCTGCGTCCAAGCCGTTGATGGGCTCATCCAGCACCAGCAGGCGGGGATTCCCCAGCAGGGCCATGGCGATGCCAATGCGCTGCTTCATGCCCAGGGAGCAGTTTTTGAATTTATTGGAAGCCGCGCCTTCCATGCGCACGGTTTTGAGCACCTTGGCAATTTCCTGCTCCGGATTCTTGATTTCCAGGTTCGCCGCCTGGATCATCATGTTGTTCCACACGCTGCAATCGGGGAAGCAGCCCGGTGCTTCGATCAGCACGCCAATGTGGGAACGGATTTCATCGTCATTGTGATCCTTGCCGTACAGTTGGATACTGCCGGAGGTGGGATGCAGCAGCCCGCAGATCATCTTCTCCGTGGTGGATTTGCCGCTGCCGTTTTCTCCGATGAAGCCGTAAATGGCCCCCTCCGGCACGGTCATGTTCAGATTGTCCACGGCTTGCTTGCTGCCAAAGCGTTTGGATAAACCGCGAATTTCAATGGCATTCATTGTGCGTACACCTCCTCAATATACATCGCTGCGGTTCAGCACCAGCGTACCCAGCGCGTTATAGACCACAGCCCAGGCCACGGACACCGCAATGCAGGTCAGTAGCGTCACGATATTGCTGCTCAGGCAGGCGTTCACCGACGAACCGTACAGAAAGACGTTCAGGGCGGGGCTATTGCCCAGCAGCGCCGCCGCGCCGATGATGGGGATACCCGTGCCCAGCACAAAGCTGGAAGTAATCGAAACACCAAACTGGCGGCGGAAGATGACGTTGAGGAAGGTGTACAGGCTGGCCCAGCCCAGGCTCATGACGGCTTTGCCCAAGATCGCCAGCAGCAAAGAGAAATAATTGGCGCGAAACTCCATCCCGGCAAACAGACCGCCTGTGATGCCGCCCAGCAGGTACGTGGCGCACATACAAACCATGGCAAAGGCGCAAACCAGGGATTTGGAAATCATGTAGTCGCTTTTATGGGAGTGCGTTGTAAACAGCTGCTTCACATATCCGCTGCGGTAATCGTGCCCGATGAAGATGGACACCATGATGCCGCCGAAGATGAACACCATGTTCATGTTGGCGTACTCACCAATGTCATGCACCACATACAAAGGAGAATCCGCCGCCACGATATTCCAGGCGTTGGTGAACAGCGGGGCAGCAGCCGCGCCATCCGGCCCGCTCATCATGCCCATGCTGGATATCATGCCCGGGATGATGGCGGCAATGGCCAGGAAGATATAGAACATGGGCGTATGGAACAGCCTGTAAAAGTCCACGCCCAGCATGCTTTTCAGGCGCTTTTGCAGGGTAGGAGATTCAAAGGTGGGTGTCAAAGTCGCTTGCATTTTAGGCACCTTCTTTCTTGGACATGAGTTCGATATAGTATTCCTCCAGGCCGATGCGGTTTTTCCGGATTTCCTGGACGGTGTGGCCGTTGTCCAGCAGATCCCGCACGATGGCTTCGGTGTCGTTCATGTCATAGACCCGCAGGCTGCCGTCCTCCAGGCGTACATCGGGAAATTTCTTTTGCAGGTCGGCCAGGGCCCGCTGCATATTGCCTGTTTTCACAGTGGTGAAGGTGCGGCAGCGGCCTTCCATTTCGGCGGCAGTCAGCTCCTGGATCATTTTCCCCTGACGGATGATGCCGTAGTGGGTGGCGATCTTCTCCAGTTCGCCCAGGATGTGGGAGGAGATCAGCACCGTGCAGCCGTAATTCTTCGTGATGTCCACCAGGATCTCCCGCATGATGCGCATCCCGTCGGTATCCAGGCCGTTGATGGGCTCGTCTAAAATCAGCAGGGCCGGGTCACCCAGCAGGGCCATGGCGATGCCGATGCGCTGCTTCATGCCCAGGGAGCATTTTTTGAATTTCAGCTGAGCTTCATCGTCCATGCGCACGATCTTCAATACGCGCTGGATTTCCTCGTCCGGGTTTTGCAGGTTCAGGTTGATGGCCTGCATCATCAGGTTCTGGTAAATGGTGGAATTGGGAAAGCACCCCGTGTTCTCAATCAGCGCGCCTACCCTGGCCCGCACACCAGCGTCCCTGTAGCTTTTGCCAAACAGCTTGATATCGCCGCTGTCCTTGACCAGGTGCCCGCAGATCAGCTTTTCCGTGGTAGATTTTCCACTGCCGTTTTCCCCGATAAAGCCGTAGATAGCGCCTACCGGAACGGTCATATCCAGGCCGTCCAGGGCATACAGCCCGCGAAAGGACTTTTTCAGCCCATGAATTTCAATGGCGTTCATGTTCCTTCTCCTTTTCTCCGTTTCGTCAGGTTTTCCATCTGACAGGGAGAAGGATACAAAAGGTTTGTTTGCGTATTGTTCAAGTTTTGTTAGAGAAGTGTTAATACTAAAATCTTCTGAAAAGTGGACATCTTTTCGGTCCTTTTTCTCCGTGGCCTTGCTTCATTCCGGTCAACGTAGCGCTGCTACGCCTCCCTTCATTCAGCTTTGCCACGACAAAAAATGCCTCGAAAATCTTATCCACTTTTCATTAGATTTTAGTATAATGCGAAAGCGCTTGAAGGGTTCTTTTTTCTTTCCGTAAAAAGAACCGCAAATCAAGGCAAATTGCTTGATTCGCGGTTCCTGGCCGTTCAAAATATATGATTAAAGCGTATCGAATTTTTCGCCGCTTTTCGTTTCGTCGCTGTACAGCTCAGCGGGGAGGATGTTGGGATAGGCATGCCATTGACGAATGGAGAGGAAGCCATATCCATCGGTCAAGTGCTTGACACGGCCATCACGGTAAGTGAAGGTGCCTTCCGCCTGATCGAAAACGAGCGTGGCAACCGGGTTATCCGGGTGTTTATAGGTCACTCCCCAGGTGTCGATATTTGCGACGCGGAAACTGACCGAATAAACACCGTCTTCGGTATTGATCCGGATCCGGTAACGGCTGGGATAAAAGCCGTCCAATGGCCGATAGAAGGCCCAATCCTCATGAACGATCTCCATTTCGGAAATATCCCTGTCGCCTCCCTTCAGGTTTCCTAAAGAGGTATAGTGTTTCCCGGTTTCAACATCATAAATGGAATAGTCCTTCATTCCCGCGCGCATGTCATACATAGAGGAGTGCATCCCGTCAAAGCAGACGAACCCCCAATCCTCCCATGCGCCAAGCTCGGCGGCGGAAGAATCTACAGCCACGTAGCGCTCCCTCAAGGCAAATCCCTTCATAATGTTGACACGTTTTCCCCGATAGACAAAGTAACCTTCCACCGGGCCGGCCCAATTATATCCATAGGTGATGGAATGCTGCGTAAGGGCAGACGGCTTTTCCCGGCCGTACCAAAGGGGGTATCCCTTGGGAGCGTGATGGAGTTCAGCGTAGTATTCGCCGTCTCCGCTATCCAGCGTCAGATGCCAACGGTTATCTGAATAAGCTTCCAGCGTGAACTCCCTGCCGCAGGTCACAATAATGTGATCCGGATGCTGCGTAATTTGCAATGTTCCCTGGGGATGCTTGAAAAATCTTTTGGGCATCAGCTCTCCCGGGTATTCTCCTACCCGATAGATAGAGTTTCGAAGCTGACGGGTGCCGCCGCGCCCCCGGTCGATGTGCATTGTGACAAGGTCCATTTTTTCCGCGTGCATGGAAAGGATGCTTCCGCCAAAGGAATACAGCTCCCCATCGTCACCGGTAACGATTGCTCTGAACAGCCAGTCCAGAAACCCTTGCCGTACTTCTTCCTTGACTCCTATTCTTGCATCATCGGCCAAGGTAACCTTGGGTTCGTTGATTTGCATGATCAAAGCCTCCTGGTCGTTTTCTATTTGTATGTAAATGATTATTTTTTATCGACTGGCTGATGGATTGCGGTGCGCTCCTGGATTTCCTGCATTTTCTTTTCGCGCTTTTCCTCCCGCGCCTTTTGCTCGGCAGCCATGCGCTCCTTGGCCTGATCTACGGTTTCGCCCTCTTTGGTTAGGAACTTGCCCACAATTTTGTCGGTCATCTTATTGAAGCCGCTGACCACCCCGTTTTCGATGGCCTTATAGCCGCTCACCACGCCGGTTTCAATAGCTTTATAGCCGGAAACGACGCCTTTTTCGATGGCCTCAAAGCCGCTGACGGTGCCTTTTTCAATGGCCTGGTATGTGCTGGCTGCGCTTTCGGCGATTTGTTCCCCAACTTCGCCGGCCTTTTCCAACATTTTCTGCTGACCTTCCACCGCAGCATTCATCGCCTGCTCGTTTACGTCCATTGCGCTTTGCAGCATATCCTTGTTTTCGCTCATGATGATCTCTCCTTTATTTTATTGATTATTGATATATGTACATGCCCTTGGCAAGATACTTGGCGCGGATGGCGTCCATTTCCTTCTGATCCTCGGCGGAATAGGTGATGTTCACAGCGTTTTCATGCTTGTCCATGGTGAAACTTTCCTCTTGCATTACGCCTTGCTCTTCTGATGGCTGCGGATATATTCGGTAAGCCCCAGGGACAGGGGATAAAGAACCGTCAGGATCACGAATAAATGAATCAGCGTCATGGCCTTGCCCTCCTATTTCTGTCCGTCGGTTTCCAACGGACAGGTATATCATACAGGCGGTTTGTTTGCGTATTGTCAAAGTTTTGTTAGAGAATTGTTAATGCGAGCCTTTTTTCCAGGGTTGGCTTTGAACGATCATATAGGCCGACAGGGTGATCAGCAGTGCCGTCACCACCGCCCCGCCGATGGCGTTCATGGTGTGGGCAAAATCGATCCCTTCTTTTCCAAACTGTGCGATCATAGCGGTTTGCAAGGCCAGGATGGACATAAGCGCCCCGGCAAAGGAAAGGCACCGGGCGGCGGCCAAGGCTTTGTTTTCGTCCCTGCGGCGTTTGACCAGGTTCATGACGGCCGCGATGATTTTGTAAAACGCCCACGTGGCCATCGCGTAAATCAGCACGCCGGGGTAGCTGTATGCCCGATTCCGAATCACCATCTGCACGAACACGCCGGACATCACCAGCGTCAAAAAATTGAGTTGCCAGGCCGTGCGGCGATAGGCTGCCCGCCCTTGCCGGTCGTCGTTTTTGCCGATGGAACGCAGCAGGGAAAACCGCAGCGCCGCCAGTACGGCGTAATAGATCCCCAAAGCGCCCATCCAAATGGATTGAAAATAGATCCCCGTGGCCAGTTTGAATACCGCGTAGACCAGATTGACAACGAGGGAACAATTCAATATGACGGCCGAGCGTTTTTCATAAGTGGTCAGATTGGGCAGGAGACGATCCAGTTTTTCGTTGCCGGTGTGGATGCTTTGCGCGGTGCGGGAAACGGTGTTTCGAATATGACGGATGAAGCCCGGAATCCGTACGCAGACTGCGATTAAGGTATAAGCGGAGAGAAGATAAGCAATATAATTCAGCACCGTTTTTTCTGCATTATTGTTAAAAACGATGATGAGCAGAATGATCGAAAGCACGGTCAAAATCGCGATAGCCGGGCCGCCCGGAGAAAAGAGTTTTTTCATTGTTTTCATGCCGCGCTCCGTCTGATGCTGACCGTGAAGGTGCTGCCCTTGCCGACTTCGCTCTGCACGCTGATCTGCCCTTCCGTCAAATCCACCACCCGCTTCACCAGCGCCAGGCCCAGGCCGTTGCCTTCCGTGGCGTGGCTGGTATCGCCCTGATAGAATTTATCGAAGATACGCTTGCCTGTTTCCTTGTCCATGCCGCAGCCGGTATCGGCCACCGACACCACCGCCCATTCCTTTTCCGGGCGGACGGTTACCTGGATCGCCCCGCCCTCCGGCGTGAACTTCACGGCGTTGGACAGCAGATTGTTCCACACCAGGGTCAGCAATTCGGGATCGGCATTGACCAGGATGCGCTCGTCCATATCGCATTGCAGGTCGATTTGTTTTTCTTCCAGCGCGTCATCAAAGGCAAGCAGGCACTCCGCCACCTGCTCGGTCAGGTCGTATTCCTGCACCTTGGGGCTGATCTGCTGGTTTTCCAGCTTGTTCATTTTCAGGATGTTGGTGATCAGCGCCGTCATGCGCTGGGTAGCTTTGTCGATGTTCTGGGCGTATTCCGTTCGTTGGCCGTCGGTCAGGCCGTCGCTTTGCAGCATTTTGGCATAATTGCGAATCACGGCTAAAGGCGTTTTCAATTCGTGGGACACGTTGGAAACGAAATCCGTCCGCAGGGTGGTGGTATTCGATAATTCCTCCGCCATCAGGTTAAAATCTTCGGCGATTCGGCTGAAATCCTCGCTGGCCACGGTGAATTTTCCGGTGTCGATGCGGGCGGAAAAGTCGCCCGACCGCATGCGTCCCGTCGCCTCCCGGATGCGCTTCACGGGCCGATCTACCGTCACCTTGCGAACAACCCACTCGATCAGGCAGCAGAGCAGGCTGAGAAGAAAGATGTTGCCGAAGGTGAACAGGGCATTTTGCGCCAGAATGGAATAATCGATGTTCATGGAATGAAAGAATAACAGGAAGGACGACGTGACCACAAAAGAGATCAGAAAAAAGAAGGCCGCATACCGCCAGATCAGAAAACCCCTGCGTTCCTTCGTCATGGATGGATCACCGCCTTGTAGCCCAGGCCGCGCACGGTTTGGATTTCAAAGGCATCGCAGTCCGCGAATTTATCCCGCAGCTTGGTCATATACACGTCCACCGTGCGCAGGGTGGAGGAGGAATCGGCGTCCCAGAATTCGTCCATCAGCTGGGCGCGGGTGAAGGTCTTTTTGGGGTAGGACAAGAGTTTATACAGGATATTGAATTCCCGGGTGGTCAGCGTGACTTCCTCGCCGTCCACGGTGCAGGAGCGCTCATCCGCGTCCAGCACCACATTGCCCACCGTGATCCGATGGCTGTTGGCGATCTTCGCCCGGCGCAGCAGCGCCCCGATGCGCAGCACCAATTCCTCCAGGTCAATGGGCTTCACCATGTAATCATCCACCCCGATCTGGAACCCCTGCCGCTTGGCAGCGAAATCGTCCCGGGCGGTCATGAACAGGATGGGCATATCACGGCTCGTTTCTCTTACCGTCCGGGCAAACTCAAAGCCGTCCATGCCCGGCATCATGATGTCGGACACGATGAGATCGTACAGATCATTGTACAGCGTATTGAAAGCGTCGTTGGCATTCAGGCAGCCAACGGCTTCATAACCATTTTGTTTCAGATAGGCACAGACCTGCTGGTTCAGCTCCCGATCATCCTCCACGACCAGAATACGGAACATAGAAAACCCTCCTTTGGGATCGGATGAAATCATTATTCCATAACGCTCGGCGTGCTCCCGTTCGGGGCCCGCCGAGACGGATAATTGACCTGCGGTCAATTTCCTCGTTATTATATCATACCGATTGTTAAAGTTGTGTTAATGCTGATTAGATGCGTTATTGCATGATTTTGCCATTATATCTACCGCAAAGGCGACAACAACGGGTCGATTATTCTTTCCCAGCGGCCGGATGTCCATGAAGCTGCCATCTGCGTTTGAAATGGACAGGCAGAATCGAACACTCGCCAACTCGCATGGATTTCTCCTCATGCATGATCCCCTGTTTCTGGCCCAGAAATCCGAGCCCGCCACCGAGGCTGACCGGCAGATCATCGTCGATCTCATGGACGCTTTGCGGGCCAACCTGAATCGCTGCGTGGGCATGGCCGCCAACATGATCGGCGAAAAGAAGCGCATCATCGTATGCTGCAACGGCCCTATGCAGATGATCATGATCAATCCGAAGGTCACCGCCGCAGCCGGCGAATATGAAGCCGAAGAGGGCTGCCTGTCCCTGGCGGGCGTGCGAAAAACCAGGCGATACCGGAAGATCACGGTCAGCTATCAGGATCAGGCGTTTCATGCCCGCACCGGTACCTTTGAGGGCTTCACGGCCCAGATCATCCAGCACGAGATCGACCATTGCGACGGGATTCTGATATAATACGGCATGCGGGGGATTTTCCCCATATGAGGGCCATTCTTTCCATGATTTTCTTGACACCATGCGCTTGCTTCCCTTATAATTATCATAAGCTTTGGGGACGGCACCCATCAGAAAAAACGGCAGGCTTACACCGCAAAGGGGATGATACCCATCGAAAAAAACATTGTTGTGGTGGATGAGAACGGGACGATATTTGAATCTACCTGGCCCCAAAGAGCCAACGGTCTTGTGAAAAAAGGCAGGGCACGCTGGCTGGATGAACAGACGATCTGCCTTGCGTGTCCGCCAAAAAAGATGGAGGACAAAGAAATGGAAAACAATCAGCAAGCGGAAACCGTCACGGAACACATTGCTGAAATGGAACGAATAAAGCAGCAGCCGGACGGCAAACTGGGCGGACTCACAGTCGAAATCCTGCTGGACCGGATGGACGCCATTCGGAAAGAAATGCTTTTCATGAATGAATTGCTTTCAACGATGGAAAACATCGCCAATCAGGGCGGCGAAGATGGCGCCGGCCACATCGCGGAAGCGACAAGTCAGGCTTTTATAGCCAGGGAAACGACCTGCCAACAGCAGCTTAGGTTCTTGGAAAAGATCTACAATGATCATTTTTCCGCCCCTTCTGAAGAGGCAAGAATGAATAGAGCGCGCATGCTCCTGGACAAAATGAACGATTTCATCCCTTGCATGAATTATTCGGAGGAGAACGGCGGCGGCAACATCGAGGCGCTGAAAGTGATTACGGCATTTTACAATGATCTGTTGAAACAAGATTAACCATGACATCCCTCGGACGGATATGTCTGAGGGATATTTCATAAGGGGGATGCGAATGATCGGAACCCCCGAAAATGAGGGGCATCTCCTCATGAAAATCGAAGCAAAGACCGCGGTAGCGCGGTAGTATACTCAATATAAAGGTTTCCAGGGTTTAGCCCCGGCTTGCAGCGAAGGCTGGGAAAAAGGACATAGAAGGAGATGGCAAAATGATCACAGTCAATATCCGATATACTGGAACCAACGGTTCCGCGCGGGCTTTTGCCGATGAGATGACCGCTTCCGGCACCGCAGCGGCAATCAGGGCGGAGGATGGGAACGTGCGATATGAGTACTACGCTCCGTTAGACGACCCCGAAACCATCCTGCTCATCGACAGCTGGAAGGATCAGGCGGCCATCGACGCTCATCATGCAACACCGATGATGAAAACCATAGCCGCTCTCCGGGAGAAGTACGACCTTCACATGACGGTGGAGCGATTTGTGAGCATCGAAGAGAACGCGGTGGATGAAAAGTTTATCAGAAAGTAGGGAGAAGTTATGGAAAAGAAAATCACACAGACAGCAGGCAGAGACCAGCTCGGCGAATTCGCGCCCATGTTCGCGCATCTGAACGACGATGTGCTGTTCGGGGAGGTATGGAACGAAGAAGCCATCGACGTCAAGACCAAGTGCATCATCACGGTGGTCAGCCTGATGGCATCCGGCATCACCGATTCCTCGTTGTCGTACCACCTTCAGAATGCCAAGAACAACGGCGTGACCAGGGAGGAAATCGCCGCGATCATTACCCATGCCACCATGTACGTGGGCTGGCCCAAGGGCTGGGCGGTGTTCCGTCTGGCCAAAGAAATCTGGAAGGATGAATAAGAGGGCGGCATCATGCCTTTTATGGAATTGGCCGCGAATCGCTATTCCGAGCGGTATTTCGACACGGGAGAAGATCGGTCAAATGCTGGCGACGGGGCGCGCGTCTCCCACCGTCTGTAACGATCATCACCTTTTGGTTCTTTGAGGACGGCAGACATTCCAGGTTTTCGAGATGAAGAACATGATCCGCAAACATATCACTTTTTTTGGCTGGGTGCAGGGCGTGGGGTTCCGCTATCGCGCCCGCCATGCGGCTGAACTGTACGGCTGCACGGGCTGGGTCCGGAACGAGTGGGACGGCAGCGTCACCATGGAAATCCAGGGAGAAGAAGAGAGCATCGACCAGGTGATCCTCGCCATTGCGCGCGGAACGTATATCCGCATTGAGAACATGGACAGCCGGACGATTCCGGCAGAACCGGAAGAACGGGGATTTCATACAAGGTAGCCGCAAACCCAGCGGCAAAAACAGGAGGCAGAAAATGAACGAGATCTTTCATCGGGTCAGTGTCAGGAAGTTTGAACAGAAGCCGGTGGAGCAGGAAAAAATCATCCAGATCCTGCGGGCGGGCATGCAGGCCCCTTCCACCGGGGATCAGAGGCCCTGGGAATTCTACGTGGTCACCAATCGGGAGAAGATCGTCGCGCTGTCCAAATGCCACAAGTACGCGGGCTGTGCCGCCAACGCGCCGGTGCTCATCGTGCCGGTGTATCGCAAGGAGGGCGTATGGCTGCCGGAATACGAGCAGATCGATATGGCCATCGCCCAGGAAAATATCTGGCTGGAGACCGATTCTCTGGACCTGGGCGGCGTGTGGCTGGGCATCGCGCCCATGCAGGATCGGATGGACAAGGTGGCGGAGATCCTGGAATTGCCCAAGAACGTGACCGCGTTTTCGATCTTTGTGCTGGGCTATCCTGCGGAGCAGCGGGCTCAGGAGGATCGGTTTGACGCTTCCCGGATTCACTGGATCGAATAAAGGGCGTCGGCGGCAGATCCTTGCGTGACAGATTAAAGGCTGGGAAAAAGAATGGAATGGATTTGGTACATCCTTGCGTCGCTGGGAGCGGGCGTTGGCACCGGGCTGGCGGGGCTGTCCGCCGCCATCCTGATGTGGGGCATGGGCGATGCCGCTGCCGCGCTGGTGGGCATTCCCTTCGGAAAGCACAAAGCGGCCTTCCCGCCCGTAAACGGGAAAAAATCCTGGGAAGGCACGGGGGCGATGCTGATTGCCAGTTTCCTGGCGGGATTTTTCCTGCTTCACTTTTCCAGTGGATATCCCTCCGCCATGATCCTGCCCGGGGTATGGGTCGGCGCCATCGTCGGCGCGGGAACAGAGCTGCTGTCCCCTTCGGATTGGGACACGGTGACCGTGCCCGTCGCGATTCTGATCGTTTTGCTGTTGCTTGTGTGATGAAGGAGAAGCAGATGAAGATCAAACTGAAGCCGGATCAGGATATCGCTGTTCAGAAGCGCAGGATAGGTCGCGTGCCCACGCTGATCCTTCGTCCTGCCCGCCGTTCCTCCGTTCCGGTTTCCATCCTCTGGATTCATGGCGGGGGATACGTCACCGGCATGAAGGAAATGGTGTTCATGAGCCGGGCGGCTGATCTGGTGAAAAAATACGGCGTGACCGTCTATTCCCCCGGATACCATCTGGCCTGGCAAAAGCCCTATCCCGCCGCCGTGAACGACTGTTATCAAGTGCTGGAATATATGAACAAGCAGCCGGATACGATCATGGTGGGCGGGGAAAGCGCGGGCGGCGGGCTGGCCGTGGCGGTGTGCATGATGGCAAGGGACAGGGGCATCCAGGTCGCGTTTCAGATGCCGCTGTATCCCATGATCAGCAACATCGACACCGAAAGCTCCCGGAACAATCACGGCAAGGTGTGGAACACGCGAAGGAACCATTTCGGCTGGCGGCTGTATTTGCGCATGGACGCTAAAAAAGCGGTATCGCCCTATGCCGCCCCGGCGCATCAAACGGATTACACCCATCTGCCGCCCTGCTATACCTTTGTCGGCGATGGAGAACCGTTTTACGCTGAAACGCTGGCGTACGTGGAGAATTTGAAAGCGGCGGGCGTGGAAGCGGCGGTGGACGTGTATCCCACCGATATGCACGCTTTTGACATGTTGAAAGATGACGCTTTGAGCCGGGAAGCCGTTCAAAAGTTTGAGCGCCAATTTGAGAAGGCACTGCGTTGTAAGGGGAGCAAAAGGACGCATGCCGCCATCTGTGACGATGCTTCTCGCTGCGATTGATGCGGCTGGGGCCACAGATCCGCTTGCCCCTCGTAACCCCGTTCCACATACCGGTATCGAACGGATGAACAAACCGACAACGGCTGTGGGTGGAGCCTTTCTGGAACCGTTTTGCGATAGAAGGTGGGAACCTATCCACAGCATTCCCAACAGTGCAGCGTTTGGAGAGGAACTGATAAACTGCCGCGCTGTCATATTATCGGCGAATGGCAGCCGACGTAGAAGAGGAGGAGTGAGGGATGATAGCCAATAAGCGGGATCTGGGTGGGTTGATTGCCAAAGATGGAAGAAAAATCAAGCCTGGACTGTTGATCCGTTCCGCCCATCTGTTTCAGGCCGAGGAACATGATTTGGCGGGCGTTTCCGCTGTGATCGATCTTCGCACACCGGGCGAACGGCGGGAAGCCCCGGACAAAACCTATGGCCGTTCCTATTTGCCGCTGCCGATCTTCGATGATTCCGCCATCGGCATCAGCCATGAAAGCGGGGCGGCGGAGCAGATGATCCCGGACATGAGCGTGCTGTACGGGCGGATGATGACGGAATGCGCGGATGCCTTTTCCGTGGTGCTCCGAACGATCATACGCCACGATTTTTCCACCGGGGCCATGCTATGGCACTGCACGGAGGGCAAGGACCGCTGCGGCATGACTACGGCCCTGGTGCTGGACATGCTGGGCGTGGATCGGGATACCATGATGGCGGATTATCTGAAAACCAATCGGATCAATCTTCCCAAGGCCGTTGCCATCCGCGAGCGCCTGGCAAAGGATCGTGGCACAGCCTTTGCCGACAGCGTGTATCAGGCGTATATCGCCGATGAAAAATACCTGAAAGCCGCCTGGGAAGCCATGGGCGATCATTATTTTGACCGGCTGCGCATCACGGCGAACGAAATCAACGCATTCCGGGATCAAGTGCTATCCGTTGACTGAAACAATGACAGGAGGCTCCCCTTGAACGATTGCGAAATCCTGCGGGCGCAGGAGGAATGGCAGCGGGCCGGCGCTTATTCTGTCCGCATTCAGGGCATGAACCGTCAGCACCACATTTCCCTGCGGGAAGAATTTGACGCGCACGACGGGGAAGGAACAAGATATATCGTCGTTCTGGATCAGGGTTACCCCATCGCGACCTGCCGCTTCTACGAAATTGAGCCCGACGCCGTAACCCTTGGCCGGGTGGTCGTCCTGCCGGAATACCGGGGAAGGGAGATCGGGCGCAGAACGGTCACAGAGGCGGAAAAATGGATCGGGGAGCTTGGTTATCGGAAGATCCTGATTGACAGCCGCACCGTTGCCGTCGGCTTTTATGAAAAGCTTGGATATGCGCGCGACAACGACGAGGTCGTGAAAAGCGGCGTCTTTGATTGCGTTCGGATGAGAAAGATCATATAAGTTTGACGTTCAGAAATGAAGCAAAACCCGGAGGAGGAAAACCATGAACAATATTGAAAGACGAGATCGGCAGCTCCTTTACATTTCGGATGAAGCCGTATTTGAGGAGCAGAAAAAATGCCGCGCGATCCTCCAAAAACTGAATTTTATGGATCGCGCGGATTTTGAGGGGATTGCTGCCGTTGCAAAGGAGCTGCTGGGTTCCTCGGAAGGCGCGTTTATCAATCCGCCGTTTTACTGCGATTATGGCAGCCACATCCATGTGGGAAAGAATTTTTTCGCGAACTATAACTGTACGATCATTGACGTCGCGCCGGTCACGATCGGCGATAACTGTCAAATGGCGCCCAATGTGGCGATTTATACCGCCGGGCATCCGGTGCATCCCGCCGCGCGAAATACGGCCTACGAATACGGTATCGAGGTCACGATTGGCAATAACGTCTGGATCGGCGGGAACACGGTGATCCTGCCGGGCGTGCACATCGGGGATAACACGGTCATCGGCGCCGGCAGCGTCGTCACGAAGGATGTTCCCGCCTGGCGCGTGGCCGCCGGGAACCCCTGCCGGGTCATCCGGGAGATCACCGAGGAAGACAGAAATTATTATTTCAGGCATATCCCCATTGACAGTGAAGCGCTTCGGCATATGCGGCAGATGTGGGAAAGCGGCAGCGATCCCATCCGGTTCCCATCGGCTGAACGTTGATGGATTTTCAGGCGCACGAATGCCAAGGCAGGGCCGTTTTTCCCCATCAAAGGATATTCAAGGGCGGGAAGGCGAATGAAGAGAAAATACATGAAATCAATAAAGTATTTATGAATTGTTCATGGATGAACTGCAAATGGATGGTTTTTTGTTAACAAAGCCAATGAACAAATGTCCGGGACGGAGAAATGGGTGAAGAAATTTCTTTCACTGAGTTACGGACCCACAAAATGAGAGGAGAATGGATATGAAAAAGCTCGGATTTGGCCTCATGCGGATGCCGGTGAACGGCCCCATGAACCAGGCGGATGTGGATGTGGAGCAGGTCAAAAAAATGGTGGATCTGTTCATCGAAAATGGTTTCACCTATTTTGATACCGCGTGGATGTATAACAACTTTGCCAGCGAAGGCGTGGCAAAGGCTGCGCTGGTGGATCGTTACCCGCGGGATCGCTTTACCCTGGCCACCAAGCTGCACAACGCCTTCTTCAACAGCTTTGAGGATCGGGACAAGATATTCAACGAGCAGCTGCGCAAGACCGGCGCGGGTTATTTTGATTACTACCTGCTTCATGGCATCGAGGCCGGCAGTTATCCCCACTTTGAAAAATTCGATTGCTTCAGCTGGCTGCTGGAAAAGAAAGCCCAGGGGCTGGTGAAGCACGCCGGCTTTTCCTTCCACGATTCGCCGGAATTGCTGGATGAAATCTTAACGAAGCACCCTGAAATGGAATTCGTGCAATTGCAGATCAATTACCTGGATTGGGAAAGCCCATGGATTCAGTCCCGCAAGGTGTATGAAACGGCGGTCAAGCATGGGAAGCCCGTGATCGTCATGGAGCCGGTGAAGGGCGGCACGCTGGCCAAGGTGCCGCCGGAAGCGGAAAAGCTGCTGAAAGCTGCCGCGCCCAATCTGTCCGTGCCTTCCTGGGCCATTCGCTTCGCCGCCAGCCTGCCTGGCGTGATGATGGTTCTCTCCGGCATGAGCAGCATTGCGCAAATGGAAGATAACCTGAGCTATATGAAGGATTTTCAGCCCCTTTCAGAAGCTGACGTGGCGCTGACAAAGCAAGTCGCCGCCATCATCAACGCCCAGATCGCCGTCCCCTGCACGGGCTGCGCCTACTGCACAAGCGGCTGCCCCATGCAAATCGCCATTCCCAAGTATTTCAGCCTGTACAACGAGGATATGCGCGAAAACCTGGCGGAAAAAGGCTGGACGGTGAACTTTACCAACTACGATAAGCTGACGGAAAAATTCGGGAAAGCGGGCGATTGCATCGGCTGCGGTCAGTGCGAAAGCGTTTGCCCCCAGCACCTGCCTATCATCGAAAAGCTGCGGGATGTTTCCGCTCATTTCGATCATTGATCTTGTGGCCGATCAGAGCAAGAAACGACCGGGCATGCAATTCAGATGGAATCGGGGCCAGGGGATCAGATCAGTGAGATGGGCAGGGGCATCCACGGGTCTTCTTTCTTCCCGGCAGCAGCCTCTATTACACAAAATTTCTTTTTGCGGTGTATCTTCAGATACAGATTTATACGAAAAACACCTGTATAATCAAGCCGTAACAAGAGAAGGAGGCGATCCGCGTGATTCGGAAGATCATTCATATAGACGAAGAGAAATGTAACGGCTGCGGGCTTTGCGCGCAGGCCTGCCACGAAGGGGCCATTGACATGGTGAATGGAAAGGCAAAGCTCATGCGGGAAAGCTTCTGCGACGGCTTTGGCGACTGCCTGCCGGGATGCCCGACGGGGGCCATCACCTTTGAGGAGCGGGAAGCGCCCGCCTATGATGAAGCGGCCGTGAAGGCGTCAAAAGCAGCGAATGCGGCGCATCCCCACCACGAAGGCGGCTGCCCCGGCTCCCGGATGATGCAGTTCTCAACCCGCAGCCAGGAGCAAGACCCCATCCCCATGGGGAAGCCGGTATCCCGCCTGGCCCAGTGGCCCTGCCAAATCAAGCTGGTGCCGCCCCAGGCGCCCTTCTTTGACGGCGCGAAGCTGCTGATCGCGGCGGATTGCACGGCCTATGCCTACGCCAATCTGCATGAGGAGTTCATGCGCGGCAAGGTCACCCTCATCGGCTGCCCCAAGCTGGACGCGGTGGATTACAGCGAAAAGCTGATGGAAATCATCCGCAACAACGATATCAAAAGCGTGATCATCGTCCGCATGGAGGTACCTTGCTGCGGCGGCTTGCAGCGGGCGGCGGAAACGGCCCTGAGAAACAGCGGAAAATTCATCCCGTGGCAGGTGGTCACCATCTCCCGTGATGGGCGGATCCTTGAATAAGGAAGAACCGTCGAGGGAACCTGAGCGATAACTTGTTCTGATATTACGTACTTTCCCGCTCTATGATTCTTGGAATGGTACAATAGCTTTGCGTCTGCAATTCCGGCATGCGGATTTTTCGCAGGATGAAACGCCCGGCTTCCTGGCCCATATCGAACATATCGGCCTCCACTGCCGTCAGCTGTGGCTGCGTCAGCTTGGAAAAGGGATAGTTATCAAAGGTCATGATGGCGATATCGGCCGGTACGGAAAGACCTTTCTGGCGAATGATCTGCAGGCAGGCCATGGCGAGATAATTATTGGTGCACAGTAAAATTTCCGGGGGCTGCTGCATGGAAAGGGCTTCTTCCGCCTGATTCAGCCCGGATTCATATGTGCTGTCCCCATAGAACGTGGTAAAGGATAATTCCTCTTCCGCAAACATATGCAGCATCCCATTTCGCCGGGCGGCGGAGATCCTGTCCGTTTCCCGATCGCCCATCAGGAACGCCATCCGGCGATAGCCCTTGTCCAGCAGATAATTGGCGGCGGTTTGACCGGCCTGCTCGTGATTGACGTCCATCCAGCAAATGGAGGTGGGAAAGTCCGGCTTGCCGATCACCAGATGGGGCAGCGGCAAATGGCTCAGCATCCCGGCCAGGGCCCGGCTCAGGATTGCTGCGTGGATGATCACCCCGTCCGCCTGCTCCCGGATCATCATTTCTTTGATGGCCTGTGGCGCTTCTTTCATGGTGGTATGCTTCAGGAGCATGGCGTAGTTTTTTTCATCCAGATACTGAGAAATCCCCGTCATGATTTCAAACATGTGGGGATTCTCAAAAGCCACGTTCCGATGCAGATCGGTCACGAACAAAACCACGCCGCTTCTTTGCCTCGCAAAGTTGCTGGCGCGGGCGTTGGGCCGATAATCCATTTCTTCCGCCAGCGC
This sequence comes from Clostridia bacterium, assembly GCA_017470945.1. GTDB lineage: Bacteria > Bacillota > Clostridia > Christensenellales > Aristaeellaceae > RUG563. The sequence goes on from JAFUXH010000146.1 coordinate 31,569, forward strand.
CAGGATGCGCTTTTTTGTTTCTTCCGATACGGCGTAATGATCGTTCAGCGCCCGGGATACGGTGGCGATGGATACGCCCGCCGCTTTTGCCAGATCATAAATCGTGTTTGCCATGGTTCACGCTCCTTGCAACAACGTAACCTGTTGGCAACAGTAAATCACAGGAAAAGCCTTTTTTCAAGAGGGTTTCGCCGGAAACAGTACAGGGCATGGGAACGGGCCCCGGGTTGACGACGATTTCGATGCGTTCATCCGGCAAAACGCGGGCATAGCGCAGCATGTGCCCCTTGGTTTCCAGCGTAACGAACGCGCCTTCGCGCAGGGCCGCATGCGCCCGGCGCAGGCGAATGAACGCTTGATACGTGTCCGTCAAGGAGGATTCCGCGCCCCAGGGCATGGGCATCCGGTATTCTTTTTCCCGCATGCCCGTCATGCCCTTTTCATCCCCGTAAAATACGCAGGGCATGCCGATGAAGGTCATCTGGAAGAGAATGGCCAGCTCTATCTTATTCAAATCCCCCTGGCACAGGGACAGGAAACGGCAGGTGTCATGCCCGTCCAGCAGGTTCAGCTGGGCGGGCAGCATCTGTTTTTTATACCGCATCAGCAGGGAGGACAGCCGCAGATCGAATGTCGCCGCGGTCAGGATACCTTCCGCAAAATACTGGGTGCAGAAGCGGCGGAAGTCGTAATTCATGGCGCCGTCCACCATGTCGCCCGTCATGAAATGTTCGGCGTTTTCCCAGATTTCTCCGATGATGACCGCGTCATGTTTCTCTTGCTTTACTGCCCGGCGGAAAGCCCGCAGAAAGCCGTCGTCCACCTCGTTGGCCACGTCCAGCCGCCAGCCGTCCACGTCATATTCCCGGATCCAGTGCCTGCCCACCTCGCAGAAATATTCCCGCAAGGAGGGGCAGGCGGTATTCGTTTTGGGCATATTCGCCACATACGCAAAGCAGGTGTAGGCGGGCGCTTCATGGGCCTGGGGCAGCGTCAGCGGATCGGGCAGATCATAAAACCAATCGTAGTAGGGCGACGCTTTCCCGTTTTTCAGCACATCCTGAAAAGAAAAATGATGCCAGCTCACATGGTTGAACACTCCGTCCACGATCATCCGGATGCCCTGCGCGTGGGCGGATCGTACCAGCGCCTTGAAATCGTCATCGGTTCCAAAGCAGGGATCGATATGCAGATAATCCATCACATCGTATTTATGGTAAGCACCCGCGGCGAAAATGGGGTTCAGGTATAGGCAGTTGAACCCCATTTCCCGGATATAATCCAGGTTTTCCCGGATGCCGCGAAGGGCGCCGCCATAGGTGGAGACAGAAGGAAAACCGTTATATGTTTCGTTTTTCCCCTGCTTGCTGATCGTTCGGCTTCCATCCGCAAAGCTGTCCGGGAAGATATTATAAACGACCGCGTCCTTGACCCAATCGGGAACGGCGGCCAGGTCCGCCTTGTGATGGAAGGGGTACTGGAAATATTCGCTGCGCTCGATGTGCGCATCCAGCTTTTCAAAGCATTCCCCGGCATAGCGGCATTGGGCTGCGCCGTCATCCAGCAGGAAATAATAGGCGATCCGCTGCCATTTCGTTTCCAAAGTGATTTCGTACCAATCATACAAAAGATCCGTGCGGATCAGCGGCATATCCAGCGGAAAGAAGGTCAATTCCGACGCCATGTCCGCCCGGTCGGCATAGAAAAAGGTGACGCGCTTCAAATCGCCCTTGGCCGTGCGCAGGCGAAACACAAAATGCCCTTCATCCAATGGAAAGGCGTATTCGCTCATGGGGCGGTGAAGGATGGCGGCATACTGCATGGTATTTATCCTTTCGTCGCGCCGCCGGTGACCCCGGCGACGTAATA
>JAFUXH010000147.1 GCA_017470945.1 Clostridia bacterium
AGCGTCAATTCATGCAGCTTTGTCAAATCGCAGCTGACCGACAGATACGCCCCCGGCAGCACGTCGCCGATGGCCTTCACCAAGGCCTTCACCCGGTGGGGCGATTCGTGGAAAATGGCGGCCTCATCCTTCCGGCCGACGCGAATCAGCGCTTCCCGCAGTTCCCCGGGGTTCCGGGGCGGGAAGCCGTAAAAGGTGAAGGAGGAAAGATCCATCCCGCTCACCGATACCGCCGCCGCAAAGGCGCTGGGCCCGGCCACCGCCACCACGGGGATGCCCCGCTCCGCCGCCGCCTTCACGATTTCCGTGCCGGGGTCGGAAATGGCCGGGGTGCCCGCGTCGGTGACCACCGCCACGTCGATATTTTCCGAAAGCATCCTTTCCGCGATTTCCGGCCCCCGGCTGCGCTCGTTGTGCTGGTGGCAGGAGATCAGGGGCGTATCGATGCCGAAATGGGTGGTCAGCTTCCGGGTCACCCGGGTATCCTCCGCCGCGATGAGGGCCACGCTTTTCAGCGTTTCCACCGCTCGGGGGCTCATATCCGATAGATTGCCGATGGGGGTCGCCACCACGTACAGCGTGCTCATAGGCCCTCCCCCTTTTCAAATACCCGCAGCGTGGCGCTGTGGGCCCGGGGATTATCCCGCAATTCCTCCGGCCCGGCCTTGACGGCCCCGCCGATCGCCCGGCCCTGGGGCACCCGGCCGCAGGTGCAGATGGGTGCCTTGGGGGGGCAGACGCAGGGGCGCTGCAGGGAACGGAAGGTCAGCTTCACGATCCTGTCCTCAATGGAATGGAAGGTAATCACGCACAGCCTTCCCCCCGGCAGCAGCAGATCGACCCAATCCCTCAGCGCCTTTTCCAGCGGGGCGATCTCATCATTCACCGCGATGCGCACCGCCTGGAAGGTGCGGCGGGCGGGGTGCCCCTCGTCCTTCCGGCGCACTGCCTTGGGGATGGCCGCGTCCACCACCGCCACCAAATCGCCGGTGGTGCGCAGGGGGGCCTGCCGCCGCTTTTCTACGAGGATCTGGGCAATGCGGGCCGCCCACTTTTCATCGCCGTAATCCCGCAGGACCCGGCAGAATTCCTGTTCATCAACGGTGTTAACGTAATCCGCCGCCGTCATGCCCTGGGTTGGATCCATGCGCATATCCAGCGGCGCGTCCTCGTGATAGGAAAAGCCCCGGCCCGGGGTATCCAATTGGTGGGAGGATACCCCCAGGTCCAGCAGGCCGCCGTTGAGCCGCACGCCCGGCAGCAATTCCTTCACATCGTGAAAATTTCCGGAAACGGCATGAAAGCCGGGATAGGCCCCCAGCCTGGCCGTCGCCGCGGCGATGGCCGCCGGGTCCCGGTCGATGCCGTACAGCGTGCCGTCGCCCAAGGCGCGCAAAATGGCCTCGCTGTGCCCGCCGCCGCCCAGGGTGCCGTCGGCAAAAACCTGCCCTGGCTGGGGGGCCAATGCCGACAGCACCTCCGTCAGCAGCACGGGGATATGGTGAAACGCCATCGTATGGTTACTCCTTCCCCCGGTTCAGGGGCTTGATCATCAGGTATTCATTGCGCGTTTCGCCGCTGCGCAGGCGGATGGCGTCGGGGTGCGCGCCTACGATGCGGAAGCCCATTTTTTCATACAGGCCCCGGGCCCGGGCGTTGCCCTCGATGAATTCCAGCTCCATCTGGGTGATTTCGGGCCGCGCCTGCGCCGCGGCGATCAACCGTTCAAACATCCTGGTGCCGATGCCCTGGCCCCAGTAATCCTTCAAAATGGCGATGGCCACCCTGGCGCGATGCCGGGTTTTCATGCCCTGCAGGAAGGCGATTTCACTGTTGCCGATCACCTGCCCATCCACCAGGCACATGAGCATGGCGGTATCGGGCGCTTCCCGCTTTTGCCGAAGCAGCGCCTGCTCCTTTTCCACCGTCAGCGCCGCCCATTCCTCCGGATAGCGCAGCAGAAACTCCGTCTCCCCGGACGCCTGAACGAGATAGCGGATGACGCTCTGCGCGTCCTCTTCCCGGGGGCTGCGCAGCACGGCCTGCCGGCCATCCTTCAATTGGAAAACGACCTCATCAAAAATCATCGCATCCGCCTCCTTCCCCCGGTCGATCCCATCGTTACCCCAATTCGGCGATGCGCGCCTCCAGGGCAGCCAGCATTTCCTTGTTCTTTTCCAGCTTTTCCTTTTCGGCGGCCACCAGGTTGGCGGGGGCCTTGCTGACGAAGCCGGGGTTATTCAACTTTCCTTCCGCCCGGGCGATTTCGCCCAGGATGTTCTGCTTTTCCTTGTTCAGGCGGGCCTTTTCCTTTTCAAAATCCACCAGCTCGCCCAGGGGAATGAAGAATTCGCCGGCGGTGCACACGGCGCTGACCGTTTTTTCGGTGACGGCGGCGTTCCGGCCCAGCAGCTCCAGCTGGCTCACGCTGGCCAGGCGGGCGAAATACACCTCGGTGCCGCTGAAGGCATCCTGCCAGCCATCGGCGGGGCGCACCATCAGCCGGGCCTTGTGGGAGGGCTGCACGTTCATGCCCGCCCGCAGGTTGCGGATGGTACGGATCATTTCCATGATGCCCTCCATCCGGGCGGATTCGACGGCAAATTCACAGCCGGGCAGCGCCTGGGGCCAATCGGCCAGCATGCAGGAGGCGTCGGCTTTGCCGGGCAGGTTTTTGTATACCTCCTCGGTCAGGAAGGGCATGAAGGGATGCAGTAGCCGCAGCAGGCCGGAAAGCACCGTTTGCAGCACAGCGCGCACCGCCGCCTTGCGCTGGGGATCATCCCCCAGCAGGCCGCCCTTGGCCAGCTCAATGTACCAATCGCAGAACTCGCTCCAGGTAAAATCGTAAATCTTCTGGGCGGCCAGGCCGAATTCGGCCTCCTCCATATTCTTGCTGATCTGGCGCACGGCCTCGTTATACCGGGTCAGGATCCACCGGTCAGGAAGCAGCAATTCCTTGCCTTCGATGGTTTCTTCGCCATCCAGATTCATCAGCACGAACCGGCTGGCGTTCCACACCTTGTTGGCGAAATTCCGCGCCATTTCCACCTTTTCCGTGGAATAGCGGGTGTCGTTGCCGGGAGAAATGCCCATCACCAGGGAGAAGCGCAGGGCATCGGCGCCGTACTGATCGATCACTTCCAGCGGATCGACGCCGTTGCCCAGAGATTTGCTCATTTTCCTTCCCAGGGCGTCCCGCACCAGGCCGTGGATCACCACGGTATCAAAGGGCGTTTTGCCCATGTTTTCGATGCCGGAGAAGATCATCCGGGCCACCCAGAAGAAGATGATATCATAGCCGGTGACCAGGGTGCTGGTGGGATAGAAATACTGCAAATCCTCGGTGTTTTCCGGCCAGCCCAGGGTAGAGAAGGGCCACAGGGCGGAGGAAAACCAGGTATCCAGCACGTGTTCATCCTGGGCAATATCCTTGCAGCCGCAGTCGGGGCATTCCGTCGGATCGGTGCGGCTGACGATGGTCTTTCCGCAATTGGGGCAATACCAGGCGGGGATGCGATGGCCCCACCACAATTTGCGGCTGATGCACCAATCCCGGATATTTTCCATCCAGTTGAAGTAGGTCTTGGCGAAGCGATCGGGCACGAATTTGGTTTCGCCGTTTTTCACCGCTTCGATGGCGGGCTTGGCCAGGGGCTCCATCTTCACGAACCACTGCTTGCTCATCATGGGCTCGATCACGGTGTGGCAGCGATAGCAGGTGCCCACCTCGTGCTTGATGGGCTCCACGGATTTGAGCAGGCCCTTTTCCGTCAGGTCCGCCACGATGGCCTTGCGGGCCTCCAGGGTGGCCATGCCGGCGTACTTGCCGCAGTCCAGCACGCTGTCGTCGTCCGCATCGGCCTTGTCCGCAGCGCCGGTCATGTGGCCGTCGTAGGTGAACACCCGCACGTTGGGCAGATCGTGCCGCAGGCCCACTTCGTAGTCGTTGGGATCGTGGGCGGGGGTAATCTTCACCACGCCCGTGCCCTTTTCCATATCGGCGTGCTCGTCGCACACGATGGGGATTTCCTTGTCGATCAAAGGCAGCACCGCGTGGCAGCCGTGGAGATGCGCATAGCGGGGGTCCTCCGGGTTGATGGCCACGGCAGTATCGCCCAGCATGGTTTCAGGCCGGGTGGTAGCCAATTCCAGCAGTTCGCCGGTCTCCTTCACGGGATACAGGATGTGCCAGAAATTGCCGTCCTTTTCCTCGTATTCCACTTCAGCGTCGGACAGGGCGGTATTGCAGCAGGGGCACCAGTTCACCAGCCGGTTGCCCTGGTAGATCAATTTCTTTTCATACAGCCGCACAAACACTTCGCGCACGGCCTTGGAGCAGCCCTCGTCCATGGTGAAGCGTTCCCGGCTCCAATCGCAGGAAGAGCCCATGCGGCGAAGCTGCTGGGTGATGCGGCCGCCGTACTCCCGTTTCCAGGCCCAGGCGTGCTCCAGGAATTTTTCCCGGCCCAGCATTTCCTTGGTCAAGCCCTGCTCCCGCAATTTATCCACCACCTTAACTTCGGTGGCGATGGCGGCGTGATCAGTGCCGGGCAGCCACAGGGTGGGATCGCCCTTCATGCGGTGATAGCGGATCAGGGCGTCCTGCAAGGTGGCGTCCATGGCGTGGCCCATGTGCAATTGGCCCGTCACGTTGGGGGGCGGCATCACGATAGTGAAGGGCTTTTTGCGCTTGTCGATCCGGGGGGCGAAGGCGCCGCTGCTTTCCCATTTCTGGTAGGTTTCGCCCTCGATGGCCTGGGGATTATAGGTTTTTTCCATGTTGAAGGTCGTTTCGCTCATGGTCATTTCCTTCCTGCAACGCGTGCTGATGCTGATCGAAAATACAAAACGGGCTGATCCTTCCCGAAGGACGGAGCAACCCGTGGTACCACCTTGCTTCACCGGGCGGCCCAAGCCGCCGCGGCCTTTGAGACGCTGTAACGCGCGCCGCGCGGGCGGACTACTTTGCTTTCATCCGCCGCCCTCCCGGGCGACTTTCTGCCTTCGCATCCCGGCGGCCTTTCAGCCAGGGGCCGCCTCTCTTTCAGGGCGCGAAAAGCATACTCCTCCCGTTCTATCGGGCCATTTTTCCTCATTATTCCGGAAAATGCGGGCAGGCCATGGCCCATCCCGCATTCAGATCCGGCTGAAGAGAAACGCCTTACGCGTTCTTCTTCTTTTCTTCGTCGATCACGATGACCTGCTTGCCATCATAATAGCCGCAATGCTTGCATACACGATGGGCCAGCTTCATCTTGTGACACTGAGAGCACTCCACGATGGCGGGGGCTTCCAGCTTCCAATTGGCGCGACGGGAACGGCCGCGGGCCTTCGAAACTTTTCCTTTGGGCAGAGCCATAACTTACACCTCCTGATCCTTTGTCAGCAACTGCTGCAATGCCGAAAAAGGATGCTGGTCGGGCATGTCCTTCTGGCAATCGCTGAGATATGGGGTATCGTCCGACGGCAAACCGGCCTGGGCCGGGCAACCTTCCCCGCATTCGAAGCGGATGGGAAGATCGAGCACCGCCAGCGTCATCGCCAGATGCGACAGCTCCACCTTGGAGCCCTCGTACATCAGGCGTTCCTCCTCGTCGGGGGTTTCTTCCTTCCGGGTGTACTTGTTGATCCGGGTGAAGGCCTCGTCGAAGGGGACCTCCACCGGGTAATCCACCGGCTCCAGGCACCAGGCGCAATGGCCATGGGCGGTCGCCGTCAGCGTGCCCCGGATACGCAGGCTTTCGTCTGCCACGGAATAATGCCCGGTCAGGATCACATCGTCGAACGTTACCGTTTCTCCGAAAATATCCTGCGGCGGGATGGCGTCACGATGCTGGAAAGGGATTTCCTCTCCGGGAGTGCGCAACGCACGGGAAATGTCCAGCAGCAAATACATCACTCCAATCGTGACCGGATGCTATTATATCGTGATCCGGCCCTCTTTGTCAATCCCTTTTTCCGTTTTCCTGCGCCCTTTTCAGGGAATTTTAACATTTTTTCTTTGCCGGGCGCGCCTTTACGCCGGCAGCGTGCGCAGCAGCGCCTCCACCTCGTCCAACGTCAAGGCGGTGTGGATCCTGGTGCGCAGGGCGGCGGCCCCCCGCCGGCCCGCCACATACCAGGAAAAATGCTTGCGCATTTCCAGCACCGCGCTTTTTTCCCCTTTCCACGCGGCCATTTCCCGGCCGTGGCGCATGGCCGTATCGATCACTTCGCGATATTCCGGCGGGGCACAGGGAACGCCGGCCAGCGCCGCCTTGACCTCCTCAAAGATCCAGGGGTTGCCCAGGGCTCCCCGGCCGATGGCGATCCCGTCGCACCCCGTTTCCCGCAGGCATGCCAACGCGGAGGGGCCGTCCGCCACGTCGCCGTTGGCAATGACGGGGATCGATACCGCCTGTTTCACCTGCCCAATGGCCGCCCAATCGGCCCGGCCGCTGTACTGCTGCATGCGGGTGCGGCCGTGCACGGTCAATCGGTCGGCCCCGGCGTCGGCCACGCAGCGGGCGAACGCCACGGCGTTTTGATGCTCCGCGTCCCAGCCCAGCCGCATTTTCACCGTCACCGGCAGGCTGGTGGCCCTCTTCACCGCCGCCACGATGCGCGCCGCCAGGGCGGGGTCCTTCATCAGGGCGCTGCCCGACGCGCCGCCCACCACCTTCTGGGCCGGGCAACCCATGTTGATATCAATGGAAGAAAACAGATCCATATCCGTCAGCCGGGCCGCCGCGTCGGCAAGGAAGCGGGGCTCGCTGCCGAACAACTGCACCGCCAGTGGCCCTTCGTCGTCATACCGGGCCAGCAGGAACCGGTAGGCGTTGCGGTCCTTGGGGGCCGTTAAAAAGCCCTGGGCGCTGACCATTTCGGTAGTGGCCCCATCGCACCCATGGGCAAAGCACAGCCTGCGGAACACCTGATCGGTGATGCCCGCCATGGGCGCTAAGTAAATGGATGGCATGCGCGTATCCTCATTCGTCAAGATTTTTGATGCTGGTCAGGTTTTTCACCCGCCATTGGCCGTTTTCCCGGCTCAGCAGCACGGAATACTGGGTGGTCTGCCATTTGGGCGTGCTGCCCCAGCCCAGGGCGCTGGCCGCCTCCCGGGCGGAGGGCCGCATGCGCCCGTCGATGGCGGGGATGCGCTCCGTCACCGTGGCCCGCGCGCTGTCCTCCCAGGGCCAGCACCACACCCAGTTCAGGTTGATCCGGTGGTCAAAGCCGGTGATGGTGTAATAATTCTGGTAGGGCGATTCCCCGTTTCGGGCCTGGATCAGGGCGGCGTCCCGCTCCAGATAGGCCGGGGCGAAGTACTGCGTCAGGTCCTCCTCCTCGCCCATCATCACCACCTGGGCCCGCTTGGCCATGCCGTCCTTTAAGATCACGTAAATATTGGTGGCGTTCATGGAAAAGTAAAACGCCATCGTCATCAGCCCCAGCACGGCCACCGCCACCATCAGCCGGGAGCACACATACCAAATCAACCGCCGCAGATATTTCACAGGCACCTCCTGGAACGTGGGCAAGGTTCTTGCGTTCAGCGGCTTCTTCCGCCGCCGCGCCGTTGGATCGGCACGGTTTATTATAGCATAATCCGGCGCCGCTTGTCACCCCCGCGCGCTTCCCTGTATTTCAACGGGACGATCCGCCGTTTTCTTCCCTTTCGGTGTCTTTTTGGGGCGGAGTAACGCCAAAAAAAGATGACGATTCTGTTTCTTTTTTCCGCAGAAAATGTCATTTTTCCCTGTGGAAAAGGCCGGGATAATCCTGTGGAAAAAGGGCCCGAATCCGGTCGGATCGGCTGTGGATAACTTTTTTGCCGTCAAAAGTTATCCACAATCCCGGCGCAAAATCAAGCGGGAAGCGGGTTTTTTCTCTGGTTTTTGTGGATAACTCTGTGGATAATGTGGAAAACGTCGCGTTTTTCGCGCAACGCATAAAATTGATCCCCCGCATCCCGCCTATACATTTTCCCCGCCCCGATTCTGCCTGGTTTTCCGCCGAAGGGGCCTGCATACGCCCCTCAGTTTTATGCAAAAATTCATTTTTTCCCGCTGTGGATAATTCCGGGAAAGGCCGGTGGAAAAAAAGTTCAGATTTTTTTCATTTGACAGCATAACCCGCGCCTCCTTTCCCATAATTTGTTACGGGAGGCGATGCAATGGCAGGCAAACTGAAGCGGAAACTGACAGTTTTGGCGGCGGCGGGGGCGGTCCTTTTGGCGCTGGCCATCGCCCCCCGGCCCGCCCGGCCCGCCGTTCCCGCCCGACCGGTGGAGCAAAGCGGGACCGTCGGCGCGCTGTGGGGAAAGACCATCCTGGTGGACGCCGGCCACGGCGGCAGCGACGGCGGGGCCCGGGCCAGAGATTCAGGCGTCTGGGAAAAGGAAATCAACCTGCAAACCGCCCTGGCCCTGCGGGAGGAACTGACGGCCCACGGCGCAACGGTCCTCATGACCCGGGAAACCGACATGGAATATGACCGCGGGAAACGGGCCGATCTGACCGCCCGGCTGGATATCGCCCGGCAAAACGGGGCCGACCTGCTGATCTGCGTGCACATGAACGAATACCGCAGCCGCAGGGAATCCGGCCCGCAGGTATTTTACCGCGGCGGGCAGGAGCCCAGCCGCCTGCTGGCCGGGGCCATTCAGGACGCCATGATCCAAACGCTGAAGCCGGCCAAGGAGCGGGCCGCCCTGGCGGGGGATTATTTCATGCTGTCGCTCGATATCCCCTCGGTGCTGGTGGAATGCGGCTTCCTGTCCAACCCCGAGGAGGAAATGCTGCTGCTCACCGCCGATTACCGGCAGCGGGTGGCCCAGGCCATTTGCCGGGGCGTGATCGAATACTGCGCCCTGACGGAACCCGCCGCTTCCCCGGCTCCATGAAGCAACATTGCCGCCATCACCCTTTGCCCATCCACGATAGGCAAGCGGATAAAAAAACAGGAGCGCAATGAGATGCCATTTCTCACATTGCGCTCCTGTTTTTGATCGCCGCGGGCGGACCTTACAGCATTTTGATCAGCATATTTTTCTGTTCATCCATTTCCAGGCTCAGCAGGTGTTCCTTTTCCATTTGCTTGAGCACGTCGGAAAAGCGCTTGAAGCCGATGGATCGTTCCGAATAATCGGGATACGCCGCCTGAATATCGGCCTTGAGGATGGAGGGATTGATGCGCTGGAACCCATCGTCCTTGTAGTGCTGCAATTGCTCGGTAAAGGCGGCGCGCCAGGAATCCTGGGTCAATTGCTTTTTCTTTTCCTCCGGCGCTTCGGCGTTGAGCGACACCATCACGTTGTAGTTATCGTTTTTCACTTTGATGGTGCCGAATTTGCCGGCCAGCTTGAACAGCAATTTGCCAAAGGACGCGCAGCCAAAGGATTTTTCGTTGAAATCGGGCCGCAGGCGCAGCAGCACTCCCTTCAATTCGCTGGCGTACATTTCGTCCTCGTCGGTCTGCTCGGACAGGATGCCCTCCAGCAGCTTATTGAGCCCGGCGTCGTCCAGGGGCTCGTCCTTGGATTGTTTCTGGCTCCGGCGCTTATCCCGCGTCACGGAGGATACCGATTCCAGGAACTGGAATTCGTTGCAGGCGTTGATAAAAATGCTGCTGGCCACTTCGCTGCGGCTGATGCCCAGCACGAACTTGCCCATAGATTTCAGCCGGCCCACCAGGGGGGTATAATCGCTGTCGCCGGATACGATGCAGAAGGAATCGATCAGCGGGTTGGTATAAGCCACCTCCAGGGCGTCGATCACCAGCATGATATCGGCGTTATTTTTCTGGGAAAAGCCATAGCGAATGGAGGGCACCACGGTAAACGTGTTGGACAGGAGCACCTCCTTCAAATCGCTGAACCGGTCGGTGTACCCATACACCTTGCCCAGCAGGATATCCCCGCGGATCTTCACCTTTTCCAAAATATTGTTCAGCGTGGCCGCCTTGGCCCCGCAGTTTTCCAAATCCACAAATAAAGCAAAACGGGATGTACTCAAAATTTTTCCTCCTTACGAAACTGATAGAATCCCGGCCGCAGCCCGCGGCCCGGATCCATAGAAAACCCGTTGATTCATTGATTCATTTCGTTCACGATCCGGGTCGGCTTGGCCGTCATTTCCACCCAGGCGGGAATGAACCCGCTTTTGATCGCGTTCCTAACCGACCTGATGTTGGACCAGGCAGAGCAGTAAAACGGCGTTTTGCCGCGGCGGATGATTTCCCTGGCCAGCCTGCTGGTGAGCGACGAGGCGATCCCTTGGCGCCTGTAGGCCGGCAGCACGTCCACGCCGATCTGCCACATCGTTTCGCAGTCGGCGGAGCAGCCGGCCAGCCCCACCAGCTTTCCCCGGTCATAGGCGCCGACGCCCAGCACGTCCAATTGCTTCCGTTCTTTGCACAGGGCGTTGCTCCATTCCGGCACGTACAGCGGCTCAAAATCCGGCTGCTCCAGCACCTTCGTTTCATACGCGCAGGGCAGATCGGGGATCGCGCCGACATCCGGCAGATAGTACTCCGCCATGAAGCAAATCTGATGCCCTCTTTCGGCCAGCCGTTCGTTGAGCCAGTGCATGTTCGGCGTTTCAAAGCAATGATAAAACGTGAATTTGTCAAGGTAGGCCGCCACGATATCCGCCGCTTCGTCCGTCGCCCCGGCCACGATGTTGCTGCCATAGGAAACCAGGTTGCAGGTGACGGGCTGCTGAATATACTTCCGCGCGTTTTTCCCCAGGCGGAGGGGCACCACCACGTTGTGATCCCGAAGGAAATCCCGGGCGTCGCAGCCGAGGTCCTCGGCGGATTGCAGCATGGCCGTTTCCAAAATATCGCGGTTTGTCATGTGTTTGGGTCCTCCCATTTTTTTGCTTCTGCCCGGCGCTTTCCTTTGGCTTATTCGGCGTCGGCCGCCGCTTCCTCCTCCGGATGGGCCCAGCGGTACACCGCCTTCACGGCGGGGGCGGTCATGCCGGGCACCTGGGCCAATTCCTCCTCCCCCGCTTCCCGGATGGCCTTGATGCTTTTGAAATACTGCAGCAGGGCCCGGCGGCGGGCGGGGCCGATGCCGGGGATATCCTCCAGGGCGCTGTGGGTCTGGGCTTTCCCGCGCAGGCCCCGGTGGTAGGTGATGGCGAAGCGGTGGGCCTCATCGCGGATGCGCTGGATCAGGTGCAGCACCGGGGAATGGTGATCCAGCAGGATGCTTTCCTCCTGCCCCGGCAGGAAAATTTCCTCCAGGCGCTTGGCCAGGCCGAACATGGGCACGTCGGCCCCGGCAGCCAGCATGGCCTCCCGGGCGAAGGCCAATTGCTCCGGGCCGCCGTCGATCAGCACCAAATCGGGCAGAGGCCACCGATCCTTGGGGTCCTCGGCAAAGCACCGGCGGAAGCGCCGGCCCAGCACCTCGTTCATGGAGGCGAAATCATTGGCGCCTTCGAAGGATTTGATGCGGTAGTGCCGATATTCCTTGGGGGCGGGGGCCCCGTCAATGAACACCACCATCGACGCCACGTTCAGCATGCCCTGGGTGTTGCTGATATCGTAGCCCTCGATGCGCCGGGGCGTTTCGGCCAGGCCCAGGATGCGGCCCAATTCCTCCGCCGCGCCTACGGTGCGCTCGTACTGCACCTGCTTCTTGGCGTTGCGCTTTTCCAGCGCGTCCCGGGCGTTTTTTTCGGCCAGCAGCGTCAGGGCGCGCTTGTCGCCCCGCTGGGGAATGGTCAAGGTGCAGGCGCTTCCCCGCTTCTGCCGCAGCCATTCCTCCAGATCGTCGCCGATGATATCCCCCGGCAGGGAGGGGCACAGCACCTCCCGGGCAGGCCGCCGGTCGCCGTCGTAAAACTGGATGATGAAATCCAGCAGCACCTCCCCCGGATCCTCCTTGCCCTCCCGGGGCAGGGCGAAGGAATCGCCCCCCAGGATGTGGCCGTTGCGGATGTAAAGCACCTGCGCCATGGCATCCAGATCGTCCTGGGCCAGGGCGAACACATCCTGCTCCACCCCGTTGGTCTGGATGGCCTGCTGCCGCTGCATCAGCCCTTCAATGTCCCGCAATTGATCCCGCAGCTGGGCCGCCTTCTCAAATTGCAGCTGGGCGGCGGCAGCGCGCATATCCCGCTCGATCCCGGCCGTCACATCCTGGTATTTCCCGCCCAGGAAGGCAATCACCCGCTGCACCGCCGCGTCGTACGCCGCCTGGGTGCATTTGCCGCCGCAGGGGCCCAGGCACTTGCCGATTTCATAATTCATGCAGGGCCGCTTGGGCGTTTTCAGGGGCAGGGCGTGCTTGCACGTGCGCAGGGGGAACAATTTGCGCAGGGCCTCCAGCACCTCCCGCACCGCCGTGGCGCCGATGTAGGGGCCGAAATACTTCGCCCCGTCGTTCACCTGCCGCCGGGCCAGGGTCACCCGGGGGTAAGGCTCGTTCAGATCGATGCGGATGTAGGGGTAGTGCTTGTCATCCTTGAGCAGGATGTTGTAATAGGGCTTGTGCAGCTTGATCAGGTTGCATTCCAGGATCAGCGCTTCCAGGTTGGTGCGGCAAAGCATGATATCGAAATCCTCGATATGCGAAATCATGGCCGCCACCTTGGGGGTGTGGTCGCGGCCATGAAAATAGCTTCGCACGCGGTTTTTCAGATTGACGGCTTTGCCGACGTAAATGATTTTCCCTTGCTCCTTCATCAGGTAGCAGCCGGGCGAATCGGAAAGCAATTTCAGCTTCCGGGCGATGGTTTCATTCATGGAAAACCCCGATGATCATTCCTCGTCGTCCGCTTCGTCGAAGGTGGCTTCCACCACCTGGATCAATTGCTCCATCAAATCCTCGTCCACGGGAACGAATTCTTCCATATCCTCTTCCCCGTTTTCCCCTTCGATGGGCTGCACCTTCATCACGTACCGGGAAACCTCCTCGCCCTCGGGCAGGTCGATTTCGTCGCTGAGCAGCACGTATTCATCCCCATTATAGAAGAAATAACGCTCCACGATCAGCCGAAGCACCTCGCCGTCCTCGCCCTCCAGCTCAATGATATCCAGATCTTCCTGATTTGCCATGGAAATCGCTCCTTTCTTCCGGGCCTCTCTTGGGCCGGTTCTATTATATCCTAAATTCAAAAAAAGCACAAGCGGGGGAATTCGCATGAAAAAGCCCCGGGTTCCGCGGATGGCGGGCCCGGGGCGGCTTGGCGCGCGGCGCCGATCAGGTCATTTCTTGAAATACACCGTCATACCGCTGCTGCCGTCATAGTAGCTCACGCTTCCCAATTCGGTTTTGCCGGAGGTGATGGTATAGGTGGTGGTGCTGTAGGACGTCTTTTTCTTGATCGTCAGGCCGGCCTTTTTCAGGGCGTTGATATAGCTGGTCACCAGCTTTTCCATACTGCTGTCGCTGTACCGGGCGTAATAATAGTAGTAGTATTCCACGACCTTGCCGTTGACGTTCTTACCTTCGGAAACACTGCTCAGCACCACGTCCACATAGCTTTCGGGCTTGGGCAGCTTGCTCTTTTCCTTGAAATAGGTCACCTTCTTCGCGGTGGTTTTCCGAATGGCGTCAGCTTTCTTTTCCGTAATATTGACGCTGAAGAAGTAATCGCCCTCCGCTTCCGTAGAGGCATATTCGGCGAACTGATCGAAGAAATTGATGCGCACTTTGGCGGTTTTGAAGGATTTGGCCAAGCTTTCCGAAATCTCGGCAAACATGAACCATTGCGTGCTGGTCTTTGCATCGACGTCATAATTCAGATAGGTTTTCTCCTCGGGCAAGACCCTGATTTCAAAGGGATACGTTTCTCCGTTGTCGAAGGTCACCTGGGCATGCATCGAATAGACGGCCATCGAGCTGCTGCCGGGGTTTTCCACCGTGCCGTTGAGGACAAAGTATTTCGTGCCCTTCTTCACGTCGAGGGTGTAATGATTTTCGGGCAGCACTTCGTACATGGAGCGGTACAGCGCGCAGTTGTCGATGGAGAAACGGATGAAATCCAGCTCCACCTGTTCCTTCCACTTCAAGGCGTAGGTTTTGCTGTCGGCCTCCGCCTTAGCCTTCTTGGCGGCTTCCTCCGCCTCCTGCCGCCGGCGGGCGTCCACGCTGACCTGCAGATAGGTAGCGCCGTTGGCCCACAGCTGCGGATCGCCCTGATTGGAGGACAGGGTGATTTTCAATTCCCGGGTGCCGTACTGCTCATAGGTCAGCACGATGGTCCGATCGGTGATCGTCCAGGTGCCTTCGTGGCTGGCACCTTGGCTGCTGGTATATACCCCCACGCCGGTATCCAAAAATTCCAGGGACGAGCCGTTTTCAGCGACCCACTTTTCCGCCACGATGAAGCTGATATCCGTCTCCTCCGCCCACGCGGGCAGCGCGGTCAGCAAAAGAACCGCCAACAAAAGCACAGAAATCCATCTTTTCATCAATGAGATACCCCTTTCCTTTCGATCCTGCAGATCGATTACGCTGGTTATATTCTATCACATGTTTCCAGGAATGACAATCCTTGCAAGGGCGGAGAGAAGCGGCGCGATCAAATAAAAGAATCCCGGGCGCAGCGCCCGGGAAACACAGGCAGAATCCGATTTGAAAATTACCGCTTGATCGTAATCGTCACGGAAGGGTTGCCTTCGCTGTAAATCACGTGAGCCAGCGTGGCTTTGCCGGATTGGACGAGATAATCGGTCATGATGGAGGTCGTGGTTTTCTTCACGCTGAGGCCCTCTTGTTTCAGGGCGGCGATGTAGGCGTCCACCAGCTCGGTGATGGAAGCGTCGCTATACTTGGCGTAATAGTAGTAATTGCACTGGATGATCGTGCGGTTTTCATCCTTTTTCTCGAATTTGCTGTTCAGGATCACATCCACATAGCTTTCCGGCCGGGGCAGCTTGCTCTTTTCCTTGAAATAGACCAGCTTTTTTTCCGCCGTTTGCTGGATGGAAGCGGCCTTTTTCTCGGTGATGTTGACGCTGTAGAAATAATCGCCGTCCTGATCCGTTTCCGCGTTCTTTTTCAGGCGATCGTAGAAATTGACGCGCACCTTGGCGGATTTGAACGTATCGGCCAGCTCCGCGGGGATCTGGGCGATTAGGAACCATTTCTGGCTGGCATTCCCCGCCAATTCGGCGTCGAGGGCCATTTGATTTTCCTTCAGGGTCTTGAATTCGAAGGGATAGGCTTCGCCGTTATCGAACGTTACCTGGCCAAACAGGTTGTCAAAGCTCAGCGCGGCCTTCTTGGGGTTTTCCACGGTGCCGTTCATCACGAAGTACTTCGTATCCTCCAGCGCCGCGAAGGTGTTGGGGTAATTGTCGATCACTTCCAGCGGGGAACGGTACAAAGCGCAGTTATCGATGCTGAAGCGGATGAAATCCAATTTCACCTCTTCCTTCCACTTCAGCGCATTGACCTTGACGGGCGCATCCCCGCTGGCCCAGGCGGGCAGCGCGGAGGCAAGCAGAACCACCAGCAGCAGCACGGAAACGATTTTTTTCATCTGCGGTTTACCCCTTTCTTTATCACTCGGGTGAAACGCTTGTCAGTTTTTTGTATTCTACCACATTCCCGGCAAAAATGCAATCTTCCCGGCGCGGTCTTATTGGAATTTGGCCCATTGGATCTGCTCGGTGGGCACGTTGACGGTTTTTCCTCCCTCGATGGTGTAGCTGACGATGCCGGCCTCAACCTGCTTGACCCCGCTGACGCCCGCCAAGCTCAATTCATCCTTGGCGTTGTTGCGGGTTTTGCCGGGGGGCAGGGTGATCTTTTTCACGTTCTGGGAAAATACGGTTTGGCCGTTGACGGCGATGGGCTTGCCCTTCTTATCCAGCAGGCGGAACACCACGCTGATGCCGGTGACGGTGTATTCGCAATCCACGTTCCGAAAAAAGAAGCGGATCGACTGAGCCCCTTTGGCCGATTTGAGAAAGGAATCCGACAGCGTGATGGCGGGCCGCCAGGGGATGGCCTTCGCATACAGCTTCTGCTGGGTTTTTTCATCGGCCATGCCGGAGGGCGACAGGCCCGCCTTCCTTTGGAATTTCTTCACGGCCTCCACCACGGCCTTGCTGTATTTGCCGTCCGCCGTGCCGGTCAGGTAACCCTGCTCGATCAGGTACCGTTGCAGTTGCTTCACCGCGTCGCCGGAGGATTTGGCGTTCAATTCCGTATAGACCGGTTCGGCCTCCGGCTTTTTGTCGCTCACCTGGATTTCCGCCGCCGGTATCGTCACGTATTTCATGCGGTCCAGGGTATCCATGGCGTCGTACACCTTGGCGATGTGGCCGTTGTATTCCGCCACGATCAGCTTGATCAGGCTGCGCTTTTCCTCCGTCAGGATGATTTCATAGGTGTTTTTGGCGCTTCCGCAGGTGATGCGCACGGCTTTACTTTTCGCCATATCCTGAAACATGGCGATGGAATCGGGGCCCACGGCGATATTGAAGGCGCTGGGGTTCTCCGCCACCCCCGTTTTTTTCAGGTTGGACTGCAGCATGACCTGATACACCTTCTGATCGGTGGTTACGGTGAGGGTGGTGTTGCCTTTATTGCCGTTGTGGGTAAAATACACCACCAGCAGCGGCAATTCCTTTTTCTCATCCGTCGACCGGTCGGCGTAGATCATGCCGATGGAACCGGGGGCGTACCGCTCGTCGCCGTACAGCAGGGTGACGGACCGATCGGTATGGGCCTCGTAGATCTTGGTTTTCTTCGGCGCTTTGTCAAAGCGGCTCAACGCCGCCTGGGCAGGCAGGGCGGAAAACAGCGCCAATAGCAGCGCCAACAGGCAAACGGCTTTTTTCACGGGCTTTCCTTTCCAAATATGGGTCACACGGTCAAATCGGCGCTGGTCACGGGGATGGCCCTGCGAAGATCGGCAAGGGTACATTCCACCTGGTAGCCGATCTTTCCGGCGCTGAAGAGGATGGTGCCGCAATCTTCCGCAGTGAAATGGATGAAGGTGGGGAAGGGCTTTTTCATCCCGATGGGCGAGCAGCCCCCATGGATATAGCCGGTCAGGGGCAGCAGCTCCTTGCTCTTGATCATTTCGACGGCCTTTTCCCCCACGGCGGCGGCGGCCTTTTTCAGGTCCAGTTCCTCCGCTACCGGGATCATGAACACGAAATGATTCCTGCTTTTGCCCACGGTGACCAGGGTTTTGAAGGTACAGGCGGGGTCCTCCCCCAGGGCGCGGGCCACCTCCACCCCGCTGACGGCGCCAGTATCCCCGTAATAATGATCGGCATAGGGGATCTTCAGCCGATCCAGCGTGCGCATCACGTTGGTTTTTTCCTGCTTAGCCATTATTCCACAGGCTTTCCTTCCTCGATCAACCGGAACATATCGATCCGGCGCTGGTGGCGGCCGCCCTCAAATTCGGTGGTCAGCCAGCCCTCCACGATCAGCCGGGCGTTTTCCGGGGCGATCACCCGGCCGCCCAGGGCCAGCATGTTGGAATCGTTGTGGGCGCGGCTGAGGGTGGCGCTGTAATAATCGGAGCAGCAACAGCACCGGATGCCCTTCACCTTGTTGGCGGCGATGGAAATGCCCACCCCCGTGCCGCACAGGATGATGCCCCGGTCGCACGCGCCCTGCGCCACGGCGTTGGCCGCCCGCACGGCAAAGATGGGATAATCCCGGGGGTCGCCCTCGTTGATGCCGTAATCGATATATTCGATGCCCTTTTCCTTCAGCAGTTCCTCAATGGGGCCCTTCAGCACGGCCCCCGCCGGGTCGCAGGCAATGGCGATTTTCATTGTTTTTTCCTTCCTTTCCTGATTTCGCCAATAGTATACCGCAATTCCGTCCCGGTAGCAAGGCAAATTTCCCCTTGCAATTCCGGCAAAATAGGAATATAATGCTTCCATACCGCGAGGAACGGGATCAGCGGCATGGGAACGCGCGCAGAAAGCTGCCGGGCGATGCGAGGCAGGGCGTTCGTGCCGCCCTCCACCCGGGAGCGGGCGATGACGAATCGCCGGGGCGCGCCCCTTACAGCGCATAGGAGCGGACGGGCGGCCAACGCCCGTCAAGCTGGGTGGCAACGCGGAAACCTTCCGTCCCAGAGGTGGGACTGAAGGATTTTTTCTTTTCAGCGGCAAACAACAATCAGGAAAGGAAGTCATTCCCATGATCGACATCAATCTGATCCGTACCAACCCCGATCTGGTAAGGGAAAACATCAAAAAGAAATTCCAGGATGATAAACTGCCCCTGGTGGATGAGGTGCTGGAGCTGGACAAAAAAAACCGCGCGGTCATTCAGCGCGCCAGCGACCTGCGCGCCCAGCGCAACAAGATCAGCAAGCAGATCGGCGCTATGATGGCCCAGGGCAAGGCCGGCGAAACCGAGGCGGCCAAGCAGCAGGTCAAGGATATGCAGGATGAAATGGCCGCCCTGGAGGCCCAGGAGGATGAATACGCCCAGGAGATCCGTAAGCGCATGATGGTGATCCCGCAGATCATCGATCCTTCCGTGCCCATCGGCCGGGACGACAGCCAGAACGTGGAAAACGAACGCTTCGGCGAGCCCGTGGTGCCCGCGTGGGAAGTGCCCTACCACATTGATATCATGGAGCGCCTCAACGGCATCGACCTGGACGCCGCCCGCCTGACCTCGGGCAACGGCTTTTACTACCTGAAGGGCGATATCGCCCGGCTGCACAGCGCCATTCTGGCCTACGCCCGGGATTTCATGATCGATCGGGGCTTCACCTATTTCGTGCCGCCCTTCATGATCCACGGCAGCGTGGTCAACGGCGTGATGAGCTTCGCCGAAATGGAAAACATGATGTACAAAATCGAGGGCGAGGATCTGTACCTGATCGGCACCAGCGAGCACAGCATGATCGGCAAATTCATCGGCCAATTGCTGGATGAGAGCGCCCTGCCCCAGACCCTGACCTCCTATTCCCCCTGCTTCCGCAAGGAAGTGGGCGCCCACGGCATCGAGGAGCGGGGCGTGTACCGCATCCATCAGTTTGAAAAGCAGGAAATGATCGTGGTGTGCAAGCCCGAGGAAAGCATGGATTGGTACAACAAAATGTGGCAATACACCGTGGATTTCTTCCGCAGCATGGATATTCCCGTGCGCACGCTGGAGTGCTGCTCGGGCGATCTGGCCGATCTGAAGGTGAAATCCTGCGACGTGGAGGCCTGGAGCCCCCGGCAGAAGAAGTATTTCGAGGTGGGCAGCTGCTCCAACCTGGGCGACGCCCAGGCCCGCCGCCTGAACATCCGCGTCAAGGGCGCCGACGGCAAGAAATACCTGCCCCACACCCTGAACAACACCGTGGTGGCCCCGCCCCGTATGCTGATCGCCTTCCTGGAAAACAATCTGCAGCCCGACGGCAGCATCCGCATCCCTCAGCCGCTGCGCATGTATATGGGCGGCAAGGAGGAAATCCGGTAATACAACGGCAACGGGAAATCGGCCGTCTAAACCACGCAAGGGGACGTCGCTTCTTCTTTTCAAAAAGCGGCGTCCCCTTTTTTTGTCAGATACTTAGGGCCTTGCCATCATCCGACACTTCAATCCGGCGCTTCGCGCCGCCTTCCCCTCCAAAGAAAGGCATACGAGGCTTCCCCATTGAGGGGAAGCTCCGCCGAAGGCGGTGATGAGATGGGATGCCGGGAACGATACACGCGCCTTCCGTGAAGAACCGCTTTTTTCTTCTACCGTCCCGCCGGCGCGTTTACCGCTTGATCCTTTGCCGGAACAGCCCGTGCCGGTTGCAGGCGGCATACAGCCAGCCGTCGCCCCGGGCAAAAAAGCGGGCCTCGGCGCTCCCTTCGGGATACAGGGCTTTCATTTCAAACCGATCCATGGTCACGTAAGCGATGAACGAGATGAAATGATCTTTCGTCATATCGTGGGGCACGGTGACGTAATACTCATCCTCCACCCTGTCGACCCGGAGGGCGTGGGCTTCATCCGGCTCCTCCGCCTCCAGGGCGGGCAATGTGATGCCGCAGCAGGAAATCACGGCTTCCCCCTTGGCGTGGATCACATTGCCGCATACCGGGCACAGATACATCCTGCTCCGCAGCAGATTGGAGGCCCGGTTGGTATTTTCAATGGCCCTGCCGGCCAGCAATTCGGGCACGGAAATATGCAGGGCCTTCGCCAGGGGCTCGATCAGGGAAATATCCGGGAGGCCGCGCCCGTTTTCCCATTTTGAAATCGCCTTGTCGCTGACGCACAGCACGGCGGCCAGGTCGGATTGCGTCATGCGCTGCTTTTCTCGCAGGGCCTTGATGACGGCCCCCGTTACATAGTGATCCATTGCGCATCACTCCTTTCACAAACAGCATAACAGAACCCCCGCCCGGCGGCAACCTACGCTTCGTAGAGATGCCCGGGCGGGGGTTCGGCGCGCCGGGGCCGCCGCGCCGCCCCTTCGTATGCCTGCCAATGATCGGGTATGCCTCAGCGCAGCACGCCCCATTTTTCCGCGAAATACTTTCCCCAGGCCAGCACTTCCCGGCAATGATTCTTGATCCAGAAACGGGCCGCCGGGTCGCAGGGGCTGCCCACGCCGTCGGCGGTCAGGCCCTGATCCCGGGCCAGCGCCATCGCCCGGGGCAGGTGATAATCGCTGGTGATGATGGTCACCTTCCCGGCGCTTTCAGGCAGCAGCCGGGCGGCGTTTTGCAGGTTTTGCCGGGTGTTGCGGGACGCGGTTTCGGCGATCACCCGGCTTTCCGGCACACCGCGGGCCACCAGCCAATCCTTCATGATCTGCCCCTCCGGTCCGGGCTCGTTCTGTCCCTGGGCCCCGCAGGTGATGATCAGCCGGGGATGCCTTTCATATTGCGCCAGCACCGCCTCCAGCCGCAGGGTCAATTGGGGGCTGAGGGTCCCGTCGGCGTACACCTGGGCCCCCAGGGCGATGATGGCGTCGCTGTCGCCCTTTTCATCCGCCCCCGCCCCACGGGCCTGGGCTTCCATCAGCGTCAACGCCCCCAGGGCGATGCCGAACAGCAGCACGCCCAGCGTGATCAATTGAACCAACAAGCGTAACCACCACCTCAGGATCCGGTGCTTCTTTCTGGCCATGGTGTCCTCCTTCGCGGCGCGGGCCGCAAAAATATTGTAACATTCCCCGGCACAAATTGCAAGAAACCCGGCGGATCGGCCGTTGTATGGGCGGCAGCTGGTAACGCCCCCGCCGCAGGAATGAAAAAAATTCTTCTTTTTTGTGTAAAGATTTCGAAAAAAATACCGGAAAGGGGATTTATTCGAGAACAATTCTGTAGTATAATAGGATTTGCTCAAATGGAAGGAAAGTGAGGGTGATGCCCATGGCCGGTTTCTGGGATCAGGCGCAGACCTTTATGTGGAACTTGATCCATCGCCCCACCTTGATTGATTATATCGATATTCTGATCATCGCTTTTTTGATTTATCAGTTGGTGCTCCTGACCCGGCAGACCCGGGCCATCCAGGTGCTCAAGGGGCTGGCCGTGATCATCGTAGCCAGCTACGTCAGCGAATTGATCGGCCTGACGGCGCTGAACTGGGTGCTGCGCAGCATTTTGAATAACGGCGTGATCGCCCTGATGATCCTGTTCCAGCCGGAGCTTCGCCGCGCCCTGGAGCAATTGGGCCGCACCGCCAAGATCGAGCATGGCCAGGCCCAGGATGAAAGCGAGCGCATCGTGGATGAAATCACCCAGTGCCTGCTGCGGCTGAGCCGCCGCCGGGTGGGCGCGCTGATCGTATTTGAGCAGCGCACCGGACTGAAGGATGTGACCGAAACCGGCACAGCCATCGATTCGTTGATTTCCGCGCCCCTGCTGGAAAATATCTTCGAGCCCAACACCCCCCTGCACGATGGGGCCGTGATCATCCGGGGCCAGCGGGTGGTATCCGCCGCCTGCGTGCTGCCGCTGAGTGAATCCAGCTCCATCTCCCGGGATCTGGGCACCCGCCACCGGGCCGGCCTGGGCATGAGTGAAAATACCGACGCCATCGTGCTGATCGTCAGCGAGGAAACGGGCGTGATCAGCATGGCCCGGGGCGGCCGCCTGACCCGCCATCTGGACGCCGAGGCCATCCGCCGGCAATTGCGGGAAATGTACCACGAGGATCATTCCCGCATCTGGCAATGGACCCATAAAAAGCTCTGGCCCTTCCGGAAAGGAGGCGCTGGCCATGATGAATAACGACGTATCCCGCGCCCCCGCCGCCCCGGAAAAGGAAAAGCTGTGGAAGCGCGCGCTGAAAAGAATCAAAAAGACCCTGACCCACAACTTGGGCTGGAAAATCGCCAGCCTGGTATTGGCCATCTGCCTGTGGGGCGGGCTGATCACCCAGGATACCTCCCTGCCCCGGGACAAGGTGATCGACGGGGTGCGGGTGACGGTGGTCAACGCGACCAACGTGCGCAGCAACGGCCTGGTGGTCGTATCCGGCCTGGATGAGGGCCTGACCGTGCGGGTGCGGGCCCGGGTGCCCCAGCGGTACTATTCCGCCGTCACCGCCGCCAATTATTCCGCCCGGCTGGACCTGAGCCAGATCCAGGGCACTGGAGAGCAGACGCTGAAAATCACCGCCTCCTCCACCAACGCCACCATGTACGGCACGGTGACCGAGATCTTCAACCCGGAAATCACCGTGGAAGTGGAAGCATACGCCACTCAGAACCGGGTGCCGGTGGAGGTGCGCACCACGGGCGAGGTGCCGGAGGGCTACTATCCCGCGGCGCTGACCTATTCCCCCCAGTATGTGGATATCGGCGGGCCCAAGGACATCGTGGAGGCCGCCGTGCGGTGCGTGGCCGTGTTTGACCAAAGCAGCCTGTCCACCTCCCGGAACCCCAACACCATGAACGTGGATTTCACCCTGGAGGACGCGGAGGGCAACGCCCTGGACGGCAGCAACCTGACCGTCACATCCGCCGGGCAAACGTCGGCCCTGCAGCGCATCGCCGTCAGTCAATATGTTTACACCATGGCCCAGGTGCCCATCGACACCGAGTTCCTGATCCGGGGCGAGCCGGCGGAGGGCTATGCCGTTACCAATGTGGAAATCATTCCCGCCGCCGTTACCATCGCCGGCCGGGAGGCGGTCATCGCCCCCTATCTGCAAGAGGGCACCGTGCTGTTCCCCTACGAGCAGATCGACGTCAGCAACCGACGGCAGAGCGTATCCACCTTCCTGGCGTTGAGAACGCCCACCAACATGGAATACGTCAGCAACAACGTGGTGCAGGTGCGCGTGACCATCGAGCCGCTGCCCGCCGACGAACCCATCGGGGAAGCGGAGCAGCCATGAATACATTTTCCAATTCCCTGTTCACCTTCCTGTTCGGCTGGGCCCGGGGCCTGATCGAAGGCCTGTGGAACGCGGCGGCGGAAGGAAAATTCAGCCGGTTTTTCACCTGGCTGGGCGATCATTGGCTGGCGGTGGCGCTGGTATTGTGCCTGGGCGGCACGGCCCTGGATTTTCTGATCTGGATCATCCGGTGGCGGCCCTACCTGGTGTGGCGCACCGCCCTGAGGAAGTGGACCAGCCGCCTGTCCGGCCAGCGGGTCGATAGCCGGCGCCGCTTTAGCCGGGGTTACCGGGACGGGGTGGAATTGACGTGGACGGAGCAGGATACCGCCGTCCAGGAAGCAGCGGAATGGGATTTTGACGATGAAAGCGTCTTTTCGCCGCCAATCGAAGAAGAATTCCTGCCCCCCGCCCCAATGGAGGAGCCCTTGCCCGACGATCCCGGCCCGGCCGTGCCCGAACGCCGCCGTCGCCGCCGGGAAAAGCATATTTCACTTCGTAAGCCCGCCTGGCGTCCCCGCTTTCCCATCAGCGATCAGGAGGAGGAGGGCATGCTGGACGGCCTGCCCCCCGCCGTGGATAGGCAGCAGGCGTTTCACGAACCGGTGTATCCCACCACTCCCCTCGCCGCCTGGCAAACCCAGGATGGCGCGACCAACGGAAAAAACGCATGATGGAACAAAACACATTTCCCGCCGGATGGATCGAGCAGCTGCGCCCCCTGCTGGGCGACCGGCTGCCCGATTTTTTGCGTTCGTATGATCAGCCGCCCGTCCGGGGCATCCGCATGCGGCCCGGGCTGCCCCCTCCGCCCGACGCGCAGGGGCCCATCCCCTGGGCGGACAACGCCTATTACCTGCCCCTGTCATCCGACGCCGGCGCTGTGCCAGCCCACGACGCGGGGGCCTACTATTTGCAGGAGCCCAGCGCCATGGCGGCAGCCGCCGCTTTGCGGCCCGCGCCCGGCGACCGGGTGCTGGATCTGTGCGCCGCCCCCGGTGGGAAAAGCACCCAGCTGGCCGCCATGATGGGGGGCCGGGGCCTGCTGATCTGCAACGAGCCGGTGCCCGCCCGGGCGCAGATCCTGTCCCGGAACATCGAGCGGATGGGCGTTACCAACGCCGTGGTGATCAGCGCTTATCCGGAGGATCTCAGCCCCCGCTGGCCCGGGTTCTTCCATAAGATCCTGGTGGACGCCCCCTGCTCCGGCGAGGGCATGTTTCGCCGCCACCCGGAAACCCGGCAGGAATGGAGCGCCGCTTCCCCCGCGGGCTGCGCCCAGCGGCAGGGGCAAATCCTGCGCTGCGCCGCCCGCATGCTGGCCCCCGGCGGCACGCTGGTTTACTCCACCTGCACCTTCAACCCCACGGAAAACGAGGGGGTCGTGCAGGCATTCCTGTATGAGCACCCCGATTTTTCGCTGACGCCCATTGCCCTGCCCGGGCTGCCGGAAAACGATGGCATGCTGCACCTGTGGCCCCACGAGATCCAGGGCGAGGGACATTTCGTGGCCCAGCTGCAAAGGCGGGATGACGCGGCGCCGCCAAAATTGTCCCCCTACCACCTGCCCCGCCCCGGGAAAGCGGAAGAAACGCAGGCGGCGGATTTCCTGCGGGAGCACCTGATCGACCCGCCCCGCCCCAACGCCCTGTTTGCCGGGCGTTTGGCGCAAGCGCCGGAGGATCTGCCGCCCCTGGACAAGATCCGTGTGCTGCGGCTGGGGCTGCAGCTGGGCGAAATGAAGGGGAAGGTATTCATCCCCGATCACGCCGTGGCGATGGCGTGGCCAAGCCGCCGGACCCTGCCCGTCACCGCCGATCAGGCGAGGGCTTACCAGCAGGGGGAAGTGCTGGCGGTGCAGGATGCCCTGCGGGGCTTTTACGTTCCCACCCTCGACGGCCTGGCCCTGGGCTGGGGCAAGGCCAGCGGCGGACAATTGAAGAATCACTACCCAAAAGGCTTGCGCCGCTGAGTGGCGCGGAAAGGACGATCGATGATTCGCAGAGCGGAAAATAAGGACATTCCCGGCATCATGAAATTGCTGCTGCAGGTCAACATGGTGCACCACCTGGGCCGGCCCGACCTTTTCAAGGGCCCCGCCACCAAATATAATGAAGAAGAATTATCCGCCCTCCTCCGGGACGACCGCACGCCCATCTTCGTGTATACCGACGATCAGGACCGGGTGCTGGCCCATTGCTTCTGCGTGCTGAAGCAATTTGAGCACAGCGATTTGATGACCGATATCAAAACCCTCTATATCGACGACCTGTGCGTGGAGGAAACCTGCCGGGGGCAGCACATCGGCCAGGCAGTCTACGCGTTCGTGAAGGATTACGCCGCCGCCATCGGCTGCTACAACATCACCCTCAACGTGTGGACGCTGAACCCCGCCGCCCTGAAATTTTACGAAAAATGCGGCCTGGTTCCTCAAAAAATCGGAATGGAAACAATTTTGTAATAATTTCGTAATCTCTTTAACAATTAAAACGGACAGCCAATCGCTGCCCGTTTTTTGTTTCGTTTTTATGATTTCTCTAATACTAAGTCAAATCTAAAATAATTCCAGGATTCGGGATGGATTTTTCGTTCTGGTTAAGCTGAACGAAGGGAGGCGTAGCAGCGCTACGTTGACCGGAGGGAAGCACAGCCAGAACGGAAAAAACGCCCGAAGACGGAAGGATTTTAGGTTTGACTTAGTATAATACGATCTTCACCGGCTGATCCAGGGTCTGGCTGTCCGGGGTGATAAGGCAATCGTAGGCCAGCAGGATCACCCCCGCGTCCCGGGCGTGGATCAAGGCGTCGGCAAAGGCGGGGTGGGTGGCGCGGTTGGGCAGGAAGCGGGAAACGCCCTTCATTTGGATCACGAACAGCACCGCCGCTTCATAGCCCGCCGCCCGGCATTTTTCCAGCTCCCGCAGGTGCTTCACGCCCCGCTCGGTCGGCGCGTCGGGGAAAAGCGCCGCGCCGCGATCCTCCAGGGTGACGCCCTTCACCTCCAGAAAAATCCTTCTGTTTCCGGCTTCTATATAGAAATCCAGCCGGGAATCGCCGAATTTCGCCTCGGGCTTTACCAGCGTCAGCCCCGGAAACAGGCGGGGCAGGGCCTCCCGGGCGGTCCGGTTGGGGGCTTGGCTGTCCATATTGATCAGCAAATCGCCCTTTTTCACCGCCACCAGATCGAAGGCCGTTTTCCGTCCGGGGGTATCCGCCGCCGCCAGGAATACCGGCGCGCCGGGCGTCAGCAATTCCCTGCACCGGCCGGTGTTTTTCACGTGGCAGCGCTGGATGCCCCGGTCCGTTTCCACGTGGGCGATGAACCGGTTGGGCCGATCCACAAACATCCCGGGGATCACCTGCTGATAGAGCTTCATACCGTCCTCCCGCGCGTTGATAGGGGCATTATAGGGAACGGGATGCGGCCCTGTCAAGATCATAATTGTTACAAAATTTACGAGAATTTTTTCCTAAATTTCGTCTTTTTCTTAATATTTTCGAAAAATTCGCAAAAATAATTTACAATTTGTGATATTTATGTATTGATTTTTTAATAATTTTGTAATATAATGGTCGCGAATTCCAAAGAAAGTGAAGGTGAGCCCAATGAAAAAAGCTCAGCGCAGCATCGCTTTACTGTTGGTAATCGTATCCATTCTCGCCATGCTGCCCACCGCCCTGGCCGCAAGCTATACCGGCATCATCAATACCGATAAGGTTTTCTTCCGCAAAAAGGCCAGCACCAGCGCGGATTATTACGCCATTTTGAAAAAGAATACCAGCGTGACGGTCACCGGCTCCAGCGGGGATTTTTACAGCGTCACCTACAATAACCGCAAGGGCTATGTGATGAAGAAGTTCGTATCGGCGGCCCCCAGCCCCGCCACGAACGACAGCAAGGCCCCCACCGTACAGAGCAAGTATGCCTCCATTACCTCTGCCACCACCATCGCCGCCCTGGGCGCGGTGCCCAGCGCCACGAAGGTGGGCTCCACCGGCAACAACGTGGCCAAATTGCAGCAGGCCCTGAAATTGAAGGGCTATAAAATCACGGTGGACGGCATTTACGGCAACGGCACAGCCAGCACCGTGAAGGCCTATCAGAAAAAAGTGGGCCTGAGCCAGACCGGCACGGCGGATAAGAATACCCTGAACGTGCTCTTTGGCAAAACCACGCCCAAGCAGACCGCCACGCCGACCGGCAAAACCACCACCGCGGCCACCGACCCGCAGATGAAGGGCATCACCAAGATCAGCCAGATCTCTGTGCCCGCCACCACCAGCAAGGGCAGCAGCGGCAAGAACGTGCTGGCCCTGCAGCAGGCCCTGAAGCTCAAGGGATATTATAAGGCCCCCATCAACAGCAAGTACGACGAGAACACCGTGGCGGCCGTGAAGGCGTTCCAGAAGGCCAAGCGGCTGTATGTGGACGGCGTGGCGGGCAACAACACCATCAAAGCCCTCTTTGGCAAAAACGCCTCCAACTACACCTTCAAAACCGAGCGGCTGGATTGGTTCCACGGCGGCGCTTCCCGCATCCCCCGTGGCGCGATCTTTGAAGTGAAGGATGTGCGCACCGGCAGGACCTTCTCCTGCAAGCGGCTGTTCGGGGCCAACCATATGGACTCCGAGCCCCTGACTAAATCCGACGCCGCCACGCTGAAATCCATCTACGGCGGCCACTACAGCTGGAACCGCCGGGCCATCCTGGTGAAATACAACGGCCGGGTGTACGCCGGATCCATGAACGGCATGCCCCACGGCACCTCCACCATCGACAACGGCTGGCCGGGCCACTTCTGCATCCATTTCTACGGCAGCATGACCCACGGCACCAAGAAGGTGGATTCCGCCCATCAGGCCGCCGTTACCCGGGCCATGAGCGCCACCTGGTAATCTCCCCTCGATCGTATTTTGATTATTTGACAGCCGAAGCGCCGCGCATGTCGCCGGCTGCGGATTTCAATCGAAGGGGGCTTCGGTCCCAGCTGCATTCAGTTAGCGATAAAACGCAAGGACGCAATTTCACCGGCACGGTGTATAATTGCGCCCTTGCTTTCTATTCTTCCCTATGATATGATGATAGCGGCCAATCGGGATATACAGGAGGCAAAAGTGAGCAAAAAGACGAAAGTAGTATTCTGGATAATATCTGCTCTTTTCTTGCTGTCGGTAGCATTTTTGATATATATATTATCGGGCCATGGCAGTTGGATCACATATATATCGTATCTTCAAGAACCACAGGAAATATCTAAAATGGAAGCCGGAATCGTCAAAAGGCTCTGGGAGTTTCAAGACGGAATTGATTACAAAATCACCTATGATCTTGAGAATGCGGAATACCCGGAGCTCCTCTCTCTCTATGGAATAGAAGGCATTGCCGGAAACGGATCTGAGTTTGAAAAAGGGAAAGCGTTAATGAGCGCGTTTGCCGGCAGATTGGATCACAAGTCTGATTATGACAATCAAAGTGATATGAATGCGCTTGAATTGTTAGCATACAGTTTGGATAACAAAGCCCACGGGATCAACTGCCGAGCCAAATCACAGATCCTGAATGAGATGTGCCTCGCATTGGGCTTGTATGCCAGGAAGGTCTGGATCAATCCAAACTCAGAATACGATACAGATTGTCATGTTGTAAATGAAATATGGGATTCAACGCTTCATCAATGGATCATGCTGGATATCACAAACAATTTTTATTGGGTGGATGAAACAGGAAAACCACTGTCTGTTTTGGAAATCAGAGATCATATAGCAAATCAGGAGTTTTGTACGCCAGTCACACCGGGTGACAGCTTAAAAGATCTGCATCAATCCCTTCGGCGGAATTATGATAACTTTTTGTATATTGCCAAAAACATGGCCTATATGTATTATTGCACAAACAATTCCACAGGAGAAACAGATAGCTTTTATATTCTATTGCCAAAAGCCTGTGTTTTGAATGAAAGCGCTCCGTTATTGCTCATCTCCAAAGAATCGATAGACGCTGCACCTTACACAAATTAAATACCGAAAAACCGGGAAGCATGAAGGACCGCAGCAAGTTGCCGGGTTTCATCCCCTCATTTCAATCCGCAGGCGGCGTGTACGCCGCCGAGGAGAAAATTTCCGGAGCGGAGCTTGCCCCGCGGAGGAAATTTTCATTCCTATCAATTTTTCCGTCCGTGACGCGCGTCGTCACAGGAAAATTTGCAATAGCGTCCGCCATAGGCGGACTGAGGGCTAAAAATCCTTTGGATTTTTGCCCGAAACCCGCGCTTGCCGTAAGCAACAGCGCGGGGCGTTAATCCGAAGAAAATGATTCATCATTTTCTTCGAGTGCATCGGTTCTGCCGATGCACTACAACGCCGCGCATAAACCGCGGCGCTTTTTTGCATACTTCCTTTATGCACCATTTTGGAAGGAAGGGATTCCATGCAGCAAGCGCCGGAAAACACCGTGCTGGTGGGGGAATTCCAGCGGGATCTGGCCCTGATCCGCCGTTACGCCCACGCCGAGGAAAGCGAGGACGTGATCATCCATTCCTTCCGCGCCATGGGCCGCGACGCGGCGGTGATTTACGTGGACGGCCTGGCCGACGACCGAAAAATCCAGCATTTTCTGCTGACGCCGCTGCTGGGCGCCGCCGCGCCTGCCGACGATACGCCGCTGGATACCTACCTGACGCAATACGTGCTGCCCCTCTCCGCCCTGTCCCCCACCGCCCAATTGCCGGCGCTGCTGCAGCGGGTGTTCAGCGGCGACGCCGCCCTGATCCTGGACGCCATGCCCGGCGCGCTGATCGCCGACGTGAAGGGCTTTGCCCACCGCGCCCCCGGGGAGCCGATCAACGAATCGGTGGTCATGGGGCCCCACGAGGGGTTCAACGAATCCCTGCGGGACAACGTGGTGCTGATCCGGCGGCTGATGCGCACGCCCCGGCTGGTCAGCGAAGGGATCAGCATCGGCAATGAGATCCCCAGCCGGCTGTGCCTGCTGCACCTGGACGGCGTGGCCCGGCCGGAAACGCTGGAAGAATTGAAGCGCCGCATCGCGGGCTGCAACATCGATTACGTGTCCTCCATCGGCATGCTGGAGCAATTGATCGAGGATCGGCCCTTTTCCCTGCTGCCCCAGTGCGTGGCCACCGAGCGGCCCGACCGGGCGGTCAGTTTTCTGAACGAGGGGCAGATCCTGATCGTGATGGAAAATTCCCCCACGGTGCTGGCCCTGCCCGCCGCCTTCCTGCATTTGTTCCACGCCCCGGATGATACGGCCCTGCGCTGGCCCTACGGCACGTTCCTACGGTATCTGCGCTTATTTGGCCTGCTGATCGCGCTGATCCTGCCGGGGCTTTTCATTTGCCTGACGGTATATCACCCGGAGGGCATGTCCCTGTCGCTGCTGACCAGCGTGACGGAAAGCCAGGAGCGGGTGCCCTTTTCCCTGTTCACCTCCACCCTGCTGATGCTGCTGATTTTCAGCCTGATCAGCGAGGCCGGGGCCCGGGTGCCCGGGGCCATGGGCAGCAGCATTTCCATCGTGGGCGGGCTGATCCTGGGCCAGGCCGCGGTGGAGGCCGATCTGATCAGCCCTCTGGTGATTATCGTGGTGGCCATCAGCGGCCTGGGCAGCTACGCCGTGCCGGTGTTTCCTTTCACCCTGGCGCTGCGCATCGCCCAATTGGCCCTGGTTTTCCTGTCCGGCCTGGCGGGCTTTCCGGGGCTGATTTTGGGGGCGTTTCTGCTGCTGCGGCATCTGTGCGGCCTGACCAGCCTGCGCACTCCCTTCTTCGCCCCCATTGCGCCCCGGCGCGTCGCCAATCCCGATGGGATCGCCCGGCTGCCGGTGTGGCGACAGCGGCTGCGGGGCATGCTGGCGCAGCAAAACGCCCTGCACAGGATCAACGGCGTTATGCGGGCCTGGGATCGCCCGAGGGAGGAGCGGGATGGTAACTGACGGAATAAGAAAAGAAGCGGAACGGGGCGCGCGCCTGACGGAGGGGCTGCACCTGTACGCCCAAGTGACGATCGGCCTGTGCCTGTTCCTGACGGAATGGGCCGGCACGCCGGGATGGATCAGCATCCTGCTGACGCTGCCCTGGCTGCTGCTGTGCCTGGTTTTACGAAAGCGGGTCAAAGCCCGGCCCGGCAAGACAGCTTGGCTGATCGCCGCCGTCGCCGCCTGGCTGGATGGGGCGCTGGCCTATTACGCCCTGTGCGTCCTGTGCCGCGGTCTGCTGCCCGATCGGAACCCCTGGCTGGTGGCCGGCATGCTGGCGGCGTTCGCCATCGCCGCGGGCGGGAGGTGCGGCGTGTTCCCCATTCTGGCCCGGCCCGTGGCTCCGCTGATCATTGTGCCGCTGCTGTACTGCGCCGGGGCGGCCCTACCCCACGCCCGCGTCGGCCATTTGTTTCCCCTGCTGGGCCGGGGCGGCGCTTCCATCGGCTGGGCAGCGGTATGGATGTGCGGGTGCGTATCCACCGCCGCGCTGCCCGCTTCCCCCTGGAAAACCGGCGACGGTCACTCCTCCCCCGGAACGATCGTGGCTTTCCTGATCGCCGGCGCGGCGACGGCGCTGCTATACGCCCTGCTGCTGCCCTATC
The DNA here is from genome assembly GCA_017470945.1 of Clostridia bacterium. Classification (GTDB taxonomy): domain Bacteria; phylum Bacillota; class Clostridia; order Christensenellales; family Aristaeellaceae; genus RUG563. The sequence continues at coordinate 31,868 of JAFUXH010000147.1, forward strand.
TCGCCTTGACCCGGGCCGACGGCTTGGCGGAAAAGTGGATGCTGCCAACCCATCTGTCCGGCCCCATCGCCATCTGGCCGCTGCTGATCATGGCCCTCTTGCTGCTCCTGTTCTTTTCCCTGTCCTTCAGCCTGGCCCGGACTGCCGATGCCCTGGCCCGTGCCCAGGGGCGCTTCTCCCCCTCCCGTCTAACGGTTTGCGTGCCGGCGCTGCTCATGCTGCCCCTGGGGGCGGTGATGACGGCGGGCGTTCGGCAGGCCTTGATCGTTTCCTCCCCCATCCGGGCGATGCTGACGCTGGCGCTGCTGATGGGCCTGAACCTGAAAAAAAGCCCGGTGAAGGGGGCGGAGCATCATGCGTAAATCCGCCGCGCTGCTGTTGATCCTTGCCTTCCTGCTGACCGGCTGCGCGGGCCGACAAATGGAAGAGGAATTGCTGGTGATCGTGCTGGCGGTGGACGAGCAGGACGGCTGGACCCGCCTGGCCGTCAAGGCCCCCGCCGCCGCCACCCCGGATGAGGAGCAAAAGGGCTACCTGACCTTGGAAGCCTCCGGCCGCAGCCTGGCCGAGGCGGTGGTGCTGCTCAACGCTTCCACCCCCCGGAAGCTGAATTTTTCCCAGGTGAGGGAAATCGTGCTGGGCATCGAGGCCTGCCAAAGCGCCGCCTTCCCCGCCCTGCTGCGGCAGATCAACGCCCTGCCCCGGATCCGCAGGGCCGCCCGGCTCATCGTGTGCAACGGCAGCGCCTGTGCATTGGCCGCCCAGCAAAAGCCCTACATGGGCCTGCGCCTGAGCCGCTATGCCGACGATACCCTGGCCGATTCCGCCAGCAAGGGCTTCACCCCCGATACCACCCTGGCCGAAACGCTGCGGGATCTGGGCGGCGGGCTGCGCGATCCGCTGCTGATCCTGGGGGCCGTCAACGATTTTTCCAACGCATCGCCCGCCCAGAGCCCCGTTCTGCGGGCCGACGCCGGAAATATGGCCCGAAAAAGCGCCGATCCCATCGATCTGTTTGGCGCGGCCGTCACCGACGGGGCCGCCGTCACCGGCACGCTGAACGGCGAGGAAATGGCGCTGCTGCACCTGCTCACCGGCGCGGGGCATTCCTACACCGCCAATTTGACCGGCCAGCCCGCCACCCTGTACGCCAGGACCGCCGCCACCCTGACGGTGGATCTGACCGCCCGGCCCATCCGCCTGGGGGTGCAATTGCTGTGCGACGTCCGGGGGTATCCCAGCGAACCGCCCGACCTGAATAGCCTCGAAAATCAGATCGGCGGCGAAATCCGAACGCTGATCCAAAAGCTGCAAGGCCTGGACAGCGACGCGCTGGGGTTCGGCGATCTGGCGGTGCGGCGTTTTTGGACGATCGGGGCGTGGGAAAGCTTGAATTTCAAGGGCTTGTACCGGGAGGCGGCCATCGACATCCGGCTTTCGCTGCGCCTCCTGGCCCCTTAAAGCGCGCGCAGGATCATCAGCAGCGCGTACCCCGGCGCGCCTAACGCGCTCACCGCCGCCAGGCTGACCCCATTCAGCCCCACGCCGCCCAGCGCCCCGCTGAACCACAGGGCCGCCGCCGCCCAGAAAAGCCGCTGGCTCCACCGGGCAATGGGCCCCCGGCCCCGGCCCAGCAGGGCCACGGCCAGCAAAACGCCCACCATCCCGTAAAGAAACAGCAGAATCATCCAGCGCTCCATTTTCATGCAAAATCCCTCCGCTCCACCCTATGCCCAACGATTGACAAATATGCATACGCCGGTGTAAAATAAGGCATTCTTTCCTGTGTTTGGAGGTATGGACCATGGGCATCATCCCTTCCCGGAATCTGGAAGATCAGCGCCGTGAGGAAAACGGCATCGTATACTTTGACCGCGGCACCGTGACCGGCAAAAACGGCCGGAAGTACGACCGCTTCGCCATTCAGACCCACTTCGTGCAGCGGGGCGAAAGCCAGAAGGAACTGGTGGAAAAATACGTGCGGCCCCTGTATCGGGAGGGCGACGTGCTGTCCTTCGGGGCGAAGGTCATGTGCATGTGCGTGGAATCGGTCAAAACCCGGGATGAGGTCAAGCCCGGCTTCTGGGCCAATTTCCTGTGGCGCTTCGCCGGCATCAACCACACGGGCGTGGGCATGCACGAGCCCTATAAGCTGCAATTGGTCATCGATATGTGCGGCCTGCCCCGGGTGCTGCTGGCGGCCTTCCTGTCCGCCGTCACGAAGCCCTTCGGCGTCAAGGGCGTGTTCTACCGGGTGTGCGGCAAGGGCGTGGGCGGCATCGACGGCTTCTATTTCCGCTCCAGCTTCGATCTGTACAAGGAAATGGCCCTGATCAACCCCGATAACCCGGTGGAGCTGTGCGATGAATTGTATCAGCAGACCGGCATCCCCGTGGTGCTGATGGACGCTAACGACATCCAGCGGGATCAATTGGGAAAGAGCCATGATTTCCCCCTGACCGACGAAGAAATTCAGGACGCCATGCAGGATAATCCCTCCGGCCAGGGCGACGAACTGACCCCCTTGATCCTGATCCGGCCGCTGCAATAATTTCACCCTTTTTGGTTCGGCAGCAAGCGAGGTCCTTTTTATGAAAAAGCATTTGATTCGCGCGCTGGCGCTGTGCGCGGCAATTTGCCTGATCCCCGCCGCTTCCCTGGCCGCCAGTAAAAAGAAAGCCCCGGCTACGCCCAAGCCCAAAACCAAAACGACGGCCAAGAAAAAGGCCACCGCCACCCCCAAGCCGTCCAGCAAAGAAAAAGCCTATTCCCTGTGGGTCAATCGGAATATTTCCGCCATCCAGCTGAATACCACCAACAAGGTCACCACCAGCCTGACCAAAGCGGCCCTGAACAAGAATAACATGACCCTGTTTTTCAGCCTCCAGGGCGGTAAAAAACACGCCAGCGTCACCGTGACCAATTTGAAGGTGGACGGAAAAAGCGTGAAGGAGAATCGGGCGAAGGGCATCGTGCTGACGGGGTATTTATCCAGCGACAACGGCACCGCCGCCGTGAATTTCCCCAACGCCAAATTGAAGGACGTGCAATTCTCCCTGCAGATTTCCCCCTATGACCGGGCGAAAAAATACACCATCGGTCCCTTCAAGCTGTCCTTCAAGGGGGATTTCGCCAAATCCGCCGAAAAGGCGATCAAGGTTCCCCTATCCTCGCTGGATCAAGGCGAGCCGGTCCCCCTGCTGGATCAGGATGGGGTCAAGATCCAGCTCAACTCCGTTTCCGTGCGCGATTCCTATGGCGGCGATCTGGAAATGCTCTTTACGGGCCGTTTCACCAATACGACCGGCAAAAACGTTTCCTTCTCCTTTGAACAAATCACGCTCAACGGCAAGGAGTATTACGGCTTCACCAATATCATCGGCATCGGCACCCCCGGCATGCCCATCCTGTTCAACCTGTCCGTCCAGAGCGTCGATGAGAAGGTCAAGGTCCCTCAGCTCAGCCAGTTAAAGAGCGGCTCCTTCACCCTGCGGGTCAAGGCGGAGCAGAACGATTTGGCCCTCGCCTCCTTTGAATTGGATACGACCCCGGCCAAAACCACCCCCGTCAAGGTTCAGTTGCCGGGATGGGCGGAAAAGCTGGAAGAAGAAATCCCGCTGCTGGATGCAAAGGGCGTGAAGATCCGCTTGCTTGGCGCCACCGTGGAAATGCTGGAATACAACACCGTGGTTTTCCGCGTGGCCATTGAAAACCAAAGCAGCGACACCGTATCCATCGCCCTGCATAAGCCAACGATCAACGGCGCCTCCGTCGTCAACGCCGCCTACTGGGATTCCCCCAGCAGCCTGGTCCCCGGCGCCAGCGGCGAATACAGCCTGTTCCTGTTCAACCGGGTCACCCCCCTGGAGAGCGCCGACGCGATCCGCGATCTGCAATTCTTCCTGCGGGTGTGGGTGGACGCCACCGAGAAAAACCTGGTGTACGCCGGCCCGTACCAATTCACGATCGGGCCGTAAATCAGCCGCGTTTTCTTCTCCCTGGTCATTGCGCCGGGGAGATTTTGCTTGTATAATAGAATCCTGAATCTGACCACAGGAGGGATCGCCCTATGCCGCAGGATCACACCCGCTACCTTTCCCCCTTTTCCACCCGCTACGCCAGCGACGAAATGCAATACCTGTTTTCCGCCCAGAACAAATTTTCCCTGTGGCGGAAGCTGTGGATCATCCTGGCCGAGGCGGAGCAGGAATTGGGGCTGCCCATCAGCGACGCGCAGATCGCCGAAATGCGCGCCCACGTGGACGATATCGATTTTGACGCGGCGGCGGCCTATGAAAAAAAGCTGCGCCACGACGTGATGGCCCACATCCACGCCTGGGGCGATCAATGCCCCAGCGCCCGGCCCATCATTCACTGGGGGGCCACCAGCTGCTACGTGGGCGACAACGCCGACATCCTGATCCTGCGGGACGCGCTGACCCTGATCCGCGCCCGGCTGGTATCGGTGATCCGCGCCTTGGCCTCCTTCGCCGGGCAATACGCCGATCTGCCCTGCCTGGCCTTCACCCACTTCCAATCCGCCCAGCCCACCACGGTGGGCAAGCGGGCCACCTTGTGGCTCAACGATCTGACGCTGGACCTGGAGGAAATCAATTTCTGCCTGGACACCTTAAAGCCCCTGGGCTGCAAGGGCACCACCGGCACCCAGGCCAGCTTCCTGGAATTATTCGACGGGGATTTTGAAAAAGTGAAGCGGCTGGACGCGCTGATCGCCGGCAAAATGGGCTTTTCCGCGGCGGTGCCTGTATCGGGCCAGACCTATTCCCGCAAAACCGACGCCCGGGTGCTCAACGCCCTGGCCCAGATCGGGCAAAGCGCCCACAAATTCGCCAACGACATCCGCCTGCTGGCCCACAAAAAGGAAATCGAGGAGCCCTTTGAAAAAAACCAGATCGGCTCCTCCGCCATGGCCTACAAGCGCAACCCCCTGCGCTCGGAGCGGATCGCCTCGCTGTCCCGCTATGTGATCTGCGAGGCGCAAAACCCCGCCGTTA
>JAFUXH010000005.1 GCA_017470945.1 Clostridia bacterium
GCAGGCCCCGTCGCCGATCATGACGGCGATGGCCAGGGCCAGCACCGTCATGGGGAACACGGTGGTGTTGGCGGCGTTGCCGAAGGACCCCAGGTAATCGGCGTTGGCGATGTAGATTTGGTCCACGATGTTGTACAGCGCGGCCACCACCAGGGAAATGATGCAGGGGATGGCGTACTTGCGCATCAATTTGCCAGGCTTTTCCTTGACCAGGAATTCGTTGCTTCTCAGTTCAGACATGATCGTTTTTCCTCCCAAAAAAAGAAACATGCGGCATTGCGTATCGTATCTGCGCAATGGCTCGCATGTATCGTGTCAAAATGATTGTACCCGATGAGAAAAGGATTTGTCCATGGAAAATGCGGCGATGATCCGGCCGGATGCACCATTTTGGTTCTTACAAGCCCAATCCCTTCCGAAGGGTGACGATGAAATCCTGCACGTTGGTCACGATCCCCCGGGCGGACAGGCTGCCCCGGTCGCTGAGCTTATGAACGGTGAATTCGGAAATATCGACGCAGTAGAAATACACCGGGCGGATCACGCCGTCGGGCATCACGCGGTAGGATGGGGTCATATTCCCCACGGCAATGGAATGCAGCATGGTCGCCATGCACAGCACCGTCGTGGCGTTCCGAATCTGATCCCGCATGCGGTCCTGGGCGGCGTACACATCGCCGTACACCGGCGGGAGCGGCCCGTCATCCCGGATCGACCCAGCCAGCACGTAGGGCACGCGGTGCTTTTCGCACTGGTAAATGATCCCGTTGTCGATTCCCTCCGCCCGGATAAAGCCCAGGATGCCCCCGCACGCCTTCACCCGGTTGATGGTATCCAGGTGGTTATAGTGGCCGTTGGGCTGGCTCCGTTGGGTGTAGATATCCTGCCCCAGGGCGGTATGCAGATACGCCGCCTCCAGATCGTGGGTGGCCAGGGCGTTCCCCGCCAGCACCGCGTGCACGTATCCCGCCTCGATCAGCCGGGAAAACGCCTGCCGGGCGTCCGCGTCGAAGGCGAAGGCCGGCCCCAGCACCCACACGATCTTGCCGTGATCCCGGTCGTGCCGAAGCAGGTCGTACAATTCGTCGTAATCCTTGGAAAACGCCGTTTCGCGGGAACGGTTCTGCCGAAAGGCGAAGGTTTCCGCCGGGGAGGCCGCCTGCTCCCGGAAGCCGTCGGGGTGCACGTAGATGCCCTCCCGGCCATCCTCCGTACGGCCGACGACCACCTGGTCGCCCTTTTTCAGCAGCCGGAATTCCCGCACGTGGACGCGCCCGTTTTCATACACCGGCACGCAGTCCATGCGGCTCTCCTCCGCCAGCAGCCATTGGCCGCCGATGCGGAAATATTCCGGATAAATGCTCATGGCGTGAAACCGATCCGGCGCGATGCCATCCGCCGGCGCTTCCCGAAGCTTCGCGTCCGGCGCGTGGGCCAGCGGCTCCCGTGAAAAATCCGGCGCGTGATAAGGCGTTAATTTCCAGTTCATCCCGGCGCACCTCCCCATGCCGCCCGGAAGGCATTGCCTGTTCCAGCGCGGCGTGTTTGTATCATTATACCAGATCGCCGCTTCCTGCGCAATCTCCCCCCAGCGCAAGGCGGCTTTGCAAAAAAGTTTTCTTTCTTTAAGCTTCGTTTAAACCTGGGGCGGTAAGATGAATGCGTCAGGAGGGAAACACCCCTGACCATCCAAAAGGAGGCGCATGACCATGAAGAAAATTCTGGCGATTTTGATTACTTTAACGATGATTTTGACCGTTTCCGCCGCGGCGCTGGCCGAAGGAAACCCGCCCGGCGAACCGCCTGCCGGCATGGGCGCACCCCCCGATGGGATGGGCGCTCCCCCCGACGGCATGACCCCGCCCGACGGCATGGGCACACCGCCTGACGGCATGGGCGGCGGCTTCGGCGGCGGCACCCCGCCCGGAGGAAGCACATCTTCCTTTGAATACGCGGCAGCCGCTGAAATCACCGAGGCGGCCTCCGTATCCGGCGAAGCCTACGCCACCGAAACGGTGGATGAAAGCGCCCTGATCGTGAACACCGCCGACACCGTGACGCTGAACGATATCACGGTAGCCAAGACCGGCAGCTCCAACGGCGGCGACAACTGCAACTTTTACGGCCTCAACGCAGCCCTGCTGGTGATGGGCGGCTCCACCACCACCATCACCAATGCCACCATCACCTCCGACGCCAGCGGCGCCAACGGCGTGTTCAGCTACGGCGGCAATGGCGGCAAGAACGGCGCGGCCGGCGACGGCACCACCGTGATCATCTCCGATTCCACCATCACCACCACCGGCAACGGCTCTGGCGGCATCATGACCACCGGCGGCGGCGTCACCTATGCCTATAACCTGACCGTGGAAACCAGCGGTGGCTCCTCCGCCCCCATCCGCACCGACCGCGGCGGCGGCACCGTGGTGGTGGACGGCGGCAGCTACACCTCCAACGGCCTGGGCTCCCCCGCCATCTATTCCACGGCGGATATCACCGTCAGCAACGCCACCCTTGTTTCCAACCTGTCCGAGGGCGTGTGCATCGAGGGCAAGAATACCATCACCCTCATCAACTGCGACCTGACCGCCAACAACACCGCCATGAACGGCAACGCCACCTTCCTGGACACCATTATGATCTACCAGTCCATGAGCGGCGACGCCGACAGCGGCACCTCCGCCTTCACCATGACCGGCGGCAGCCTGACCAGCAAAAACGGCCACATGTTCCACGTGACCAACACCAACGCCGTGATCAACCTGTCCGGCGTGACGTTGAACAACGAAGGCAGCGATATCCTGCTCTCCGTGTGCGACGACGGCTGGAGCGGGGCCAGCAACATCGCCACCCTGAACGCGGACACCCAGCAATTGACGGGCACCCTGCTGGTGGGCAGCGATTCCACCCTGAATTTGAACCTGACCAACGGCAGCGCCTTTGAAGGCGCGGTCAGCGGCGAGATCACGAACGCCAAGGGCGCCGTGGTTTCCACCGAAGTGGGCGCCGTCAACGTGACCCTGGACGATAGCAGCACCTGGACACTGACCGGCGACTGCGCCATCTCGTCCTTCACCGGCGATCTGGCCCAGGTGAACCTGAACGGCTACACCCTGTATATCGACGGCGTGGCACAATAAAGATTTTCTTCGCACGTCTGTGCTTCACACATCCGTGCTGCTTAAGAAAGATTCCCGGCGGCCCCTTCGATTCCATTCCGCAGGCGGCGACATGTGCGCCGCCGAGGAGAAAAATTCTTTCGCGGAGCATGCCCCCGCGAAAGAATTTTTCATTCCACTCCCATTTTCCGGCCGTGATGCGCGGCATCACAGGAAAATTTGCAATACCGTCCGCCATAGGCGGACTGAGGGCTAAAAATCCTTTGGATTTTTGCCCGAAACCCGCGCTTGCCGTAGGCAACAGCACGGGGCGTTAATCCGAAGAAAATGAATCCGCATTTTCTTCGGGGGTATCGACCTTGTCGATGCCCAAAAATGCCTGGAGAAAACACACTTTCTCCAGGCATTCATTATTTTTCTCCCCGCCATTCCGCGTCAAATTCTTTCAGGAAGGCGAGCATGAATTGGTGGCGTTCCTCCGCCAGGCGGCGGGCGGCCGGGGTGTTCATTTGATCCCGAAGCAGCAGCAGCTTTTCATAAAAATGATTCACCGTGGTGCCCCGATGCTGCCGGTAGGCCTGCGCATCCATGCCCAGGGCGGGCGGAACATCCGGATCATGCATCACCCGGCCGCGGCTGCCGCCGTAGGTGAAGGCCCTTGCGATCCCCACCGCGCCGATGGCGTCCAGCCGGTCGGCATCCTGCACGATTTTCCCCTCGATGGTATCGGGCACGACGGAATCCACGCCCTTGAAGGACACCTGGCCGATGATCCGGCACACCCGATCGATGACGGCGTCCGGATAACCGAATTTCGCCATCAGCCGCCGGGCCCAGGGCAGATTCCCCGGGGGAACGCCGGTCAGCTTTTCATCATCCACATCGTGCAAAAGGGCCGCCAATTCCACCACGTCCCGGTCGGCCCCCTCCGCCCGGGCAATGGTCAGGGCCAGGCGGATCACCCGCTGGGTGTGGGCGGCGTCGTGCCCGCTGAAATCCGACGAAAAGCATTCCAGCGCCTCCCGCCGCAAACCTTCCGGTATCATTGCGCGCCCTCCTGTCACAGGGTAACGGTAAAGGTTGTGCCCTTGCCTTCCTCGCTCTGCACAGCGATCCTTCCCCGGTGGATCTCCACGATGTTTTTGGCGATGGCCAGGCCCAGGCCGTTGCCGGGGGTTTCCCGGTTGTGGGAGGAATCCACCCGGTAGAACCGATCGAAAATCTTTTCCTGCTCCGCCGCCGGGATGGCGGGGCCGCTGTTGTGCACCCGGATCAGCCGCTTATCCCCCCTGCTTTCCAGGCTCAGGGCGATGCGGCCGCCCGCATCGGAATACTTCACCGCGTTGCTGAGCAGGATCATGGTCAATTGCTGGATCATTTCCTCGTTGCCGGTGCAAACGACCCCCTCGGGGATATCCATTTCGATGGTTTTGCCCGCCTCGTACACGGCGCTTTCAAAGGGCAGCGCCACGCTGAGCAGCGCCCGGCTCAGGTCGAATTTTTCCTGGGCCACGGGGGCCGATCCCTTTTCCAGGCGGGCCTGGGTGAGCAGGCTTTGCACCAGGTGATCGGTGCGCTGCACCTCCGATCGGATATACTGCAGGGAGGGATGATCCCCCATTTCCCCGGCCAGCGCCTCGGCGTTGGCGGAAATCACCGCCAGGGGGGTTTTCAATTCGTGGCTGGCATCCCACACGAACTGCTTCTGCTTTTCCATGGCCTCGTCCACCGGCTTCACCATCCGGTGGATCAGCGCAGCCGCCCCAGCGGACAGCACCGCCCACTGCACCACCGCCACCAGCAGCGTGGTGCGCAAAAAGCTGCGGGCATTCTGCATATCCACCGTGGCGTCCACCACGATCAACAGATCGTCCCGTCGCCTGAAAAACGCGTCCCCCACCCGGCCGGAGGTGTCCCCCCGCCGAAGGACCTCCGCCGCAAACGCGCTGACCTGTTCGTCGGTATACAGCTCCGCCCGGTCGCTTTCCCAGCTTTTCACCGTGCCATCGTCATTCAGATACACCAGATAGTAATTGGAAAAGTCCGCCGCGTTGCGGATTTCCCGGCTGAATTGGCCGCCCATGCGGCCACCGGGCATCGCCGGCGGCAGGGTGCCTTCCGGCCGTCCGGGGGCCATGGTGCCCTCCAGCCGATCCTGCAACGCGGTGCCCCCGGAACGATTGCCCGGGTAATTCCCCCGTTTTTCCCGATCCCGCAGGGTCGGGCGCTGGCCGTCGTTTTCCGCCAGCATTTCCAGCACGTCCCGGGCCTGACGGGCCAGGGATTGGGCGTTCATCCAATTGATGGCCAGCACCAGGATACCGGAGGCCAGCAGCAGCCCCGCCATGACCAGCGCCGTCAGGCGTATTTTTAGCTTCCGGATCATGCGTTTTCCTCCAGCGAATAGCCGATGCCCCGGGTGGCCTTGATTTTCAGGCCGGAGCCAATGAAAGCCAGCTTCTTGCGCAGGAAGGACAGATACACCTCCCCGCTGCTCACGTCGGCGTCGCTTTCATAGCCCCACACCCGGTCGAAAATGGTATCCTTGCTCAAAATCTGCCGGGGATTGCGCATCAGCAATTCCATCAGCTGGTATTCCTTGGCCCCCAGCTTCACCGATTGGCCGGTGGCGGTGCAGGTGATAGTGGCCGCCTGCTGATTCAATTCCGCATCGCCGAAGCACAGCGCCATCACCGGCTGATCCTGCTTCCGGCGGGTGATGGCCCGCAGGCAGGCGATCAGCTCGGCCCCCTGGAAGGGCTTGGGCAGGTAGTAATCCGCCCCGCTTTCCAGGCCCCGCACCCGATCCTCCAGGCCGGATCGGGCCGTCAGCATGCACACCGGGGTCTTGACCCCCTGCTGCCGCAGCTTGTTCAGCACCTGAAAGCCATCCATCCCCGGCAGCATCACATCCAGGATCACGGCGTCGTAAATGGGGTCCTGGGCATAGTCATAGCCGTCGGTGCCGGTATACACCGGATCGACCGCGAAATTTTCCTTCTTTAAAATTTGGCAAATGGCGGCGGACAGGGCTTTTTCATCCTCCACCAGCAAGATACGCATGCATGTTCCCCCTTCTGTTCACGCTTTCTATTTGATTCTGCGAAAGGGGGTGGATTTCCTGCTTCCCATAAAATCCGAAAAAAGCGCGGCATGCCGAAATCTTTTCCCACAGAACCAAAAACAAGGACGCAACAGCCGTCATTACGGCGGTATTGCGTCCTTGTATGCAGAGAAATCGGCTCCTTCAGCCAGGGCCACGGCCCATTCTATGCCGGGCGGCGCAGCGTTCCCGCTACAGCGCGCCGAACAGCCACATGACCGGCAGGCTAATTGCCAGCAGCGCAAGCAGGCAGGGGATCACGATGGTGATCAGCGCCGCCGCGATCATGGCCAATCGGTCCTTCCAGCCCACCTGCTGATCCTCCAGCATCTGGCCGAACTCAGCCTCCTGGGAGGCGGTGGATTTTTTCAGAAGCTTCCGGAAATTCATGCCGCTTCCTCACTGGCCGTCCGCCGCCACGCTGCTGCGCACGGATTTCTTTTCCATCTTGGGCAATTCGAAGGTGTAATTGCCGTTTTCGTCAATCTTGCGCTGGGGGAAGTGGCAGGCCAGGAAGTGGCCGGGCTCGATTTCCCGCAGTTCCGGGGGCACGCGCTTGCACTTATCGCAGGCCATATAGCACCGGGTATGGAATTTGCAGCCGTCCGGGGGCTTGATGGGGCTGGGGATGTTGCCCTCCAGCAGGATGCGCTCCTTATCCAGGCTGTCCGGATCGGTGCTGGGCACGGAGGACAGCAGCGCCACCGTGTAGGGATGGCGGGGATCCTCGAAGATGGTTTTCGCCTCAGCGAATTCCACGATGTTGCCCAGATACATCACGCAGATCCGGTCGGAAATATACCGTACCACGCTCAGGTCGTGGGAGATGAACATGTAGGTCAGGTTTTCCTTTTCCTTCAGCTCCTGCAGCAAATTGATGATCTGGCTCTGGATGGATACATCCAGGGCGGATACGCACTCGTCGCACACGATGAATTTGGGCTTCACCGCCAAGGCGCGGGCGATGCAGATGCGCTGCCGCTGGCCGCCGGAGAACTGGTGGGGATAGCGGTGCAGCATGTATTCCTGCAGGCCGCACTTTTCCATGGTCTCCACGATGTAATCCCGCATTTTTTCGGAGCCGTGCTTGAAGAATTTGTGGGTGGTCAGGCCCTCTTCAATGATCTGGCCGATGGTGAAGCGGGGATTCAGGCTGGAATAAGGATCCTGGAAGATGATTTGCAGATCCTTGCGCAGGATGCGCATTTCAGCGTACTTGAGCCGCGCCAGGTCGATACCATCGTCCCGCATGGCCTCGTACTTCTGGAATTCCTCGTTGTCGGCGTATTTATCCCGCAGGGCGTCCAGCGTCTTTTGATAGCCGGCGATCTTTTCATCGTAGGCCCGCAGGGTGGCGCTCAGCTCCTCCCTTTTCCGCTTGAGCTGCTCGAGCCGCTGCTGGGCGTTGGCGGGCTTATCCTCGGCCTTCAGGCCCTCCAGATGCTCGATGCTCACGTCGGCGTCGGTATACGCGTCCAGCACCTTGTTGCGCGCCGCGTTTTCCTGGAACAATTCCTTGATCAATTGGCGGCCCTGGCCGTTCTCATCCTGGGCAAAGAAGCCGCCCAGGATCTTGACGATGTTATTCAGGCAGGTGATTTCCTCGCACCGGGCCAGATTCCGGTCCTGCAGGAGGTAGAAATCGGCCTTATCCTCCCCCACCTCGGCCACCTTGGCTTCCAACTCCCTGGTTTTCTGGGAAGCCTTTTGCAGCTTCGCCTTGTATTTATCCAGGTGGTTCAGGGTGTCGGTCACGTATTCGGGGGCGATCTCAGCCAGGGTTTTGCCGTAATACATGGTGCTGCCGGCGGTTTGGGGATACAATTGCAGCAGCACCCGGCCCAGGGTGGATTTTCCGCAGCCGGATTCCCCCACCACGCCGATGGTTTCGCCCTCGTAGATATCGATGGAGATATCCTCGTTGGCCCGCACGTAAAGCTGCTTCCGCTGGAAGATGGAGGTTTTTGCCACAGGAAAATATTTTTTCAGATTAGTGATTGACAGTAATTTCTTTGTGGGCATTGCTATTCCTTACCTCCTTTTCAGGATAGAAGCAGCGGATCTGCTGACCTCCCGGATATTCCTTCAGTTCGGGCTCCTCCTCTAAGCAGCGCTTGGTGCAGTATTTGCACCGGGGGGCGAATTTGCAGCCCTTGGGCAGCGCCAGGGGATGGGGCACCACGCCGGGGATGGGCTCGATCTTGGTATCGGTGGTATCGATGCGGGGGATGGAAAGCATGAGGCCCTCGGTGTAGGGGTGGCTCATTTTGCAATCCGAGAAGATGGTGCGGGCAGACGCCTTTTCCACCACCTGGCCGCAGTACATCACCGCCACGTCGTCGGCCATTTCGTTGATGACGCCCAGATCGTGGGTAATGAAAATGATGCTGGTGCCCTTTTCCCGCTGCAGCTCGTTCATCAGCCGCAGGATCTGGGCCTGGATGGTCACATCCAGGGCGGTGGTGGGCTCGTCGGCGATCAGCACCTTGGGCCGGCAGGCCAGGGCCATGGCGATCATGACGCGCTGGCGCATCCCGCCGGACAGCTGGTGCGGATATTGCCGGATCACAGCCTCGGGATTGGGGATCTGCACGTCGTAGAGCATTTTTAGGGCCTGCTCGTGGGCCTGCTTTTTGCTCATGCCCTGATGGATGATGAAGGGCTCGCTGAGCTGCTTATCGACGGTGAACACCGGGTTCAGGCTGGTCATCGGCTCCTGGAAAATGACGGAAATGGCATTGCCGCGGATGTTGTACATTTCGTTGATGGACAGTTGGGTCAGTTCCTTCCCTTCGAATACGATGGAACCGCTTTCGATGTAGCCGTTGCTGTCCAGCAGGCCCAGGATGCTCATGGCGGACACCGATTTGCCGGAGCCCGATTCGCCCACGATGCCGATGGTTTTGCCCGGCTCCAAGGAGTAGGAAACGTCATTCACGGCCTTGACGATGCCCTTTTTCGTGCGGAAGAAGGTATGCAGATTTTTGACTTCCAATAACGGCATGTTTTCCCCTCCTTACTTTTCAATGCTGGACTTGGGATCCATCACGTCACGCAGGGTATCGCCCACGATGTTGATGCAGATCGTGGTGAAGGCCAGGAACAGGGACGTGAACAGCCACTGCCACCAGAAATTCTTGATGATGGTGGCGTTGTTGGCCCCGTTGAGCATATTGCCCCAGGTGGGCCGGGGATAGGTGACGCCGAAGCCCAGGTAGCTCAGGGAGGATTCGGTCAGCATACAGCCGGCAAAGTCCAGCGTCAGCGTCACGATGATGACGGAAATGACGTTGGGCAGGATGTGCTTGAAGGCGATCTTGTTTTCCTTCACGCCCATGGATTTGGCGGCCGTGACGTATTCGCTTTCGCGGGCCACCAGCACCTGGCCGCGCACCAGCCGGGCCAGGCCGGTCCAGCTCAGCACGCCCAGGATGCACATGATGATGAAGATCCTGGCGTTCTCGCTCAGGGTCATCTGGCTCATGATGGCGGACAGGATCAGCGCGAAGGGCAGGAAGGGAATGGCGGCGAAAATTTCCGTCACGCGCATGAGGATGATATCCACCTTCCCGCCGAAGTAGCCGGAGATACAGCCGATAATGATGCCGATGATGGAGGAAATGATGACGGCCACCGCGCCGATGGTCATGGTCATGCGGCCGCCGGAAATGATGCGCTGGAAGATATCGGCGCCGTAGGTATCGGTGCCGAACAGATAGCCCCACAGGCCCCATTTGCTGACCAGCTTGTTGCTGCTATCCACCGCGTAGGTCTGGAACGCGCCGCCGAACAGCTGATCGGCGTTTTTCACGTTGTCGGGCGCGTCGGCCTGGCCAAAGTGGTCGCCGCCCCAGGAATACACGTTGCCCAGGTTGGTGATGGCGGAATAGTGATAGGTGCCGCCCACCACGCTGTCGCCCAGGAAGTATTCACCCTCCGCCAGGGCGGGCATGGGCTTGCTGTCCAGGGCGAAGTCGCCGGCGAAGCACAGGCTGTTATCGCTCAGCACCAGGCACACGCTGCTGTTGGTGGCCACCAGCCGCTCCACCGTGCGGCCATCCAGGTATTTGCTCAGGGCCACGGCGGCGCCGCTGACGTTGTCGCGCACCTGGTTATACAGGCCGCGGGTGCCGGTGTAAAGGGAGGTGCCGTTTTCCGGCACGCCCAGGATGTAATTCAGGGTGAAATCCACGTCCTTGAGGGTGTTGTTGCCGATGAAGCGGTCAATGTTGGCGTAGGTCAGCTTGTTGCCCCACACGTACAGGGTGTTATCGTTCATCAGCATGGCGGTGCACTGATAGCCCGCCGTCAGTTTCTTGATATCGGCCACGTTGACGCCGTTTTCGGCGAATTCCCTGGGCAGAGGCGCGATGTTGGGGTTCTCCTCGAAGGCCTCGCTCCAGCCGTACTGGCCGAAGCGGTTGTTGCCCCAGCCGTAGATGGTGCCGTCCTCGCCGATGGCGATGATATGGTCGATGCCTGCCGCCACCATGGCGATCTTGGCGTTCTTGACCTCTTCGGGGATATCGGCCACGTTCAGGCCGGTGGTGCCGATCTGGCCGCTGCCCCACACGTACACCTTGCCCGCGTTGCTCAGGCCCACGGTGAAGGAGCCGTAGCTATCGATCATTTTGATATCCCCTGCCAGCTCTCCCGGCACGGAGATCATGTTGAACGTGGGCGGCACGCTCTTCTGGGTCACTTCGGTGTAGGCGTCGTAATAATTGGGCATGAACAGGGGCCCGATGAACACCAGCAGGAACATGCAGATGACCACGATCACCGCGAACACTGCCAGCTTGCGCTCCATAAAGTTATTGAAAATCTGGCGGCCGGGGCTGACGATCTCCTCCACGTCGTTGATGGAGGAAGCGGCCGGCTGTTCCGCGGCCAGGTCCTTACTGGCCCCCATGAACATGCGCCGCAGCCAGCTGAAGGGGGCGTTTTTCTTCTGATTTTTGCTCATTGCTCTTCCTCCCCCTTACTTGCTGACGCGCACCCGCGGGTCGACCAGGCCGTAGGCGATATCGATGATCAGGTTGCCCAGCAGGGAGATGATGACGTAGAACATCTGCAGCAGCATGATCACGTCAAAATCGGCCGTGCGCAAAGAACGGATCATCAGATCGCCCATGCCGTTGAGGGCGAACATCTGCTCGATCACCACAGAGCCGGAGAAGATGCCCAGGAACCAGCCGATCACCAGCGTGACGATGGGGATCAGGGCGTTGCGCCAGGCGTGGGAATAGATGACCACCTTTTCCGTCAGGCCCTTGGCCCGGGCGGTCTTGATGCAGTCCATCGACAGGGCCTCGATCATGCTGGCGCGCACGTAGCGGGTCATGCCGCCCAGGGAGCAGAAGGTCATGGTGATCAGCGGCAGGGCCATATAATACATCCGATCCCAGAAGTATTGCCAGCCGTGATAATCGCTGCCCGGGGTTTTCATGCCGCTGGGCGGGAAAATGCCCAGCAGCGAGCAGAAGATCCAAATGAACAGGATGGCGATCAGGAAAGTGGGCAGGCTGTAGCCGATCAGGGTGAACACCTGCATGGCCCGGTCGCCCCTGCCGCCCTTTTTCACCGCGCATACGATGCCCAGGGGGATGGTGATCCCCAGGGCCAGGATGGTGGCGAATATATTGATCATGATGGTGTTGCGCATCGGGGCGCCAACAATGTTGATCACCTCGTCGCGCTGCTCATACGAATATCCAAAGTTGCCCTGGAGCAGGCCGTTATACGATCCGTCATAGAGCGGATACAGGCCGATCCAGCGGAGGTAGCGCACGACCATATTGTTGGTATCGGTGCCGTACTGGCGCTGATACTGCAAATACAGCTCGTCGAACCGCGTGTTCATATCTTCAGCAGACAAGCCCTTTTTCATGGTCTGCAATTCAGCCCGGGCATCGGTATACGCCCGGTTATTGGGAATGAGATTATAAATCATGAACATCAAAAAAGACAGGATGATCAGCACGACCACCATGTACCCGACTCTTTTGACTACGTATCTACCCATCCAGAATCCCTCGTTCCGTTTGACAAATGGCCCGCATTTCCAAAAAGCGGAATATCCGCCATAATGCGAGAAAATCATAGACCTGACAGGTTCCCCGGCCAGGCCTATGATTTCATTCCGGGAGCGGCCCGGCCGCTCCCGGAACAAGCTTGTTTACTTGACTTGTATTGCGAATTACTTCAGCCAGTACACGTCGGCCAGATCCTTCACGTAGCAGGCAGAATAATCTTCATACATGCTGGGATCGATGGTCCAGTTGAAGGAATAATCGTACACGGCGGAGTTGAAGCCGGTAGCGAAGTTGAAGCAGCAATACATGGGGGTGCCGGAATAGTAGCCGTACACCTGAGCCTGATACAGTTCGTCCAGCATGGGGGCGAAGTCGCCGATCTGGTTCTGCACCACGAAGCCGGCGGTGGCCAGGTTGTCGTTGGCCAGGAAGCCAGTCTGCAGCAGGTCGGTGAATTCGTTGTTGTCGGTGCCGTACCAGTTCAGAGCCAGAGGCATATAGTAGTAACCGTCGATTTCGGTGGTCACATAGGCGCCGTCCTTGCTCTTGTAGATCTTGTCGTTGTCGCTCAGCTGATCCGCGGCGATCTTCTTGTAGCGCACGCCGGATTCATAGGGATTGCCTTCGGCGTCATAGATCCAGCCGCCCTCTTCCAGCACGGCGATGGCGCTGTCGGCGGAGGTGGAATAAGCATCCAGCAGCATGCCCTGTTCCACAGCAGCCTTATACATCCAGGAACCCATGTAGTAGGGGCCGTCCACCACGCCGCCGTAGCCGCCGGTGAAGTCCTTGGCGAACTGAGCGCGGTCCATGCAGTAGGCGATCGCCTGACGCACTTCCACGAACTGGACGGGGCCATAGTCGGCACGGATGCCCAGCTTGCCGTAGCCGGCGCGGCTGTAATGGGTGTACACGAAGGCGCCGTTGGAAGCGTCGGCCATGGCCAGGGCTTCGTTGGTGGCGTCGCCGCCGGTGATGCCGCTCAGCACGTCAACGCCGCCGGCCTTCAGGTCTTCCAGCTGGGTGGTGGAGATGATCTTCTTGTAAACGACCTTGGCAATCTGGGGCTTGGTGCCTTCGTAGTTGCCCTTGTAGTATTCGTTGGCAGCCAGCACGGCGGACTTATCGGTCACGTCGAAGGAGACGACCTTGTAGGGGCCGGAGTAGGGATAGGTTTCATCGGTGTTACGGGCGGTGTCCGCGATCAGGGAAGCGGTGATGTACTTGCCTTCTTCGTTCTTGGCATAGAAGTCGTCAGAGAAGTACACGCCTTCGCCGTCATCCTTGATTTCGGCGGCGCCGATCCACATGGGAGCATACTGCGCGTCGAAAGCGGCGTAGGTGATATCGTAGAAGTAGGGCAGGTAATCAGCCTTGATGGTGACGGAGAAGGTGTAATCGTCGATCAGGCGCAGGCCCTTATAGGTCTTGGAAGCGCCATTGGCGATGCTTTCTTCGGTGCCATCGTAGAGGGCGAATTCGTCATAGCCCACCACGGTCAGGGACCGGACCTGACGGCCGGAAGCTTCGGTGGCCACGGGGGTGGCGAACGCCATGCCGAAGGCCAGGTAATCCTTGGCGGTGACGGCGGAGCCATCGGAGAACTTCAGGTCATCAAAGATGGTGATGGTGAAGGTCTTGGAGCCGTCTTCATTTTCGGTTTCAACGTGTTCCTTCACGATGTTGTCAGCCCACACGTAGCCGCCTTCCTTGGTGTTGGTCACGGTGGACAGGCCGATGGTCATGCCGCCCACGTCGTTGTCAGCAGCGCCGGGGGAGGTAGCACCGAAGGTGGGATAGCGGAATTTGCCGCTCAGGTCGGTGGTGTTGCCGATGATGATGGAGTTATCTTCCTTTTCGGAAGTCCAGTCGATCAGGGCAGCCGGAGGAGCCCAGAAGGGGTTGGTGGGATGAGTATCCACGCCCTTGATCTGCGCGTTGTACACATCGTAGTATTCGTTGGAATACAGGGGCACTTCGGGCAGCAGATAGTTCCAGCGCTGGATGTACAGGCGCCACCAGGCGGCGTACACATCATCCGCGGTTTCGTAATCGCCGGCGGGGGTGGTGTTGTACACCATGGCCATGGACAGGAAATCCATGCCCAGTTCATAGCGGACGCCGTCCACCGTGATGTAGGCGAACCCGGTGTCGGGATCTTCTTCCACATCGGCGATGGTAATATTCTTACCAACGGCGTTGTAGAGGTTGGTGTAGTCTTCGCCATAGACCTTGCCCACGATGCTCTTTTCTTCGGCGGCTTCTTCAGCCACGGCGAAGGAAGCAGCGCTCAGCACCATGACGATGGCCAGCAGCATAGCAAGCAGCTTCTTCATGTAATAGACCCTCCTCAAGAATTTTTATATGCAATGCCTCGCCCGAAGCGGGCACCCATATACCGCCTTTCCGCTTTCGCCCTTTACCGCGCGAAAGCCCGAATGCATACACCCGTATATGCAATGTAACTATTATAACTTTTCATCGGGGCCGTGTCAAGGATAAATTCCGCCCAAAGCCCGATTTTGCCGCCTATTTTCCACCGGTTCCTCCCAAATCCTACATGGCGGCGGGGCTTTCCGGCGCGGTTGCATCCCCGGGGGATTTATGGTAAGATAGGGAAAGCGCGGAACGCGCCAAAGGAGCGGATACTACATGGAAGAAATCCGGCAGCTGCAGGCCGTGTGCCTGGGATTTTTCGACGGGGTGCACCGGGGCCACCTGGCCCTGATCGACGCGGCCCGGGCCATCGCCAGGCAAGAAGGGCTGCGCGTTTGCGTGCACACCTTCGACCACGCCCCCGGCAGCAAGGGCCTCGTCCTGACCACCCTGGAGGAGCGGGAGCGGCTGCTGCGGGCCGCCGGGGCCGACGAGGTGGCCGTCAGCCAATTCAGCGACGAGTTCCGCCGCATGAGCGGCGATGATTTTTTCCGCCTGATCGTGCTGGGCAGGCTGCGGGCCCGCCACGTGGTGTGCGGCGACGATCACCGCTTCGGCTACATGGGCGGCTGGGGCGTGAAGGAGCTGCATACCCTGTGCGACCAAAGCGGGGTGGGGCTCACCGTGGTGCCGGCCGTCACCCTGCCGGATGGCACGCGCATTTCCTCCACCGCCATCCGCAGGGCCATCGAAGCGGGCGATTGGGCCCGGGCGGAGGAGATGCTGGGCCGACCGCTGCCCCCCGCCATAAAAAAATCCCTTCCTTAATTTAAGTTTTTCTTGCGTATTTGGCGGAAACAAGGTAAAATAGAAGCAACAATTCACATCGAACGAATGGAGGAAACGAGCATGTATCGCGCTGTGATCAATGAAACAAAGGCCAAAATGGAAAAAACCCGGGACTTTTACCAGAAAGATATGCTGTCCCTGCGCGCAGGCCGGGCCAACCCCCAGATCCTGGACCGCATCACCGTGGATTACTACGGCACCCAGACGCCCCTGAAGCAGATGGGCAACATCAACAGCCCCGAACCCCGGCTGCTGACCATCGCGCTGTGGGATCCCAAGGCCATTCCCCTGGTGGAAAAAGCCATCCAGAAGAGCGACCTGGGGCTGAACCCCTCCAACGACGGCAAGCTGATCCGCCTGGTGGTGCCCGAATTGAACGAGGAGCGCCGCAAGGAACTGACCAAGCTGGTGCGCAAGGGCGCGGAGGAAGCCAAGGTGGCCATCCGCGGCGTGCGCCGGGACGCCATGGAGCAATTCAAAAAGCTCAAGAAGGATTCCCAGATCACCGAGGATGACCAGCGCAAAGCGGAAGAAGAACTGCAAAAGGTGACCGACGGCCAGATCAAGGAAATCGACAAGATCGCCGCCGAAAAGGAAAAGGAGATCATGGAGGTTTGATGCAAAAAACGCATCATGATATACTGGGCCGTCCTGTAAAGGAGGCCCTTTCTTCCCTTCCGGCCGGAGAGGCGCGGCCCGCCGTTGTGGAAACCGCCGCCCCCCGCCGGGACGGGCAAACGCGGCGGGATGGTACGCTGCGCGTTCTGGCCTGCCGGGAGGGCGTGTGGATCGCGGCCCGTTTTTACGACGGCGCGCCGCGCAGGAAAGAGGACGCATGACCACGCAAGCTTCGCCATTGCCCCGCCACGTGGCCATCATCATGGATGGCAACGGCCGCTGGGCCAAACAGCATAAAATCAAAATCGCCCTGGGCCACCGCACCGGGGTGGAGGCCCTGCGGGCCATTATCCGGGAAAGCAGCGATCTGGGCATCGAAGCGCTTTCCCTTTACGCTTTTTCCACCGAAAATTGGAAGCGGGATCCCGCCGAGGTGGAGGCGCTGATGGGGCTGCTGCTGGAATTTTTCACCTCCGAAATCGACGAGCTGGATGAAAAAAACGTGTGCATCCGCATCCTGGGCGATAAGGACGGCATGCCGGAAAAGCAGCGCCAAGCCCTGATCAACGCGGAAACGCGCACCCAAAGCAACACGGGGCTGCATTTGAACATCGCCATCAATTACGGCGGCCGGGCGGAATTGGCCCGGGCGGCCCGGATCCTGGCGGAAAAGGCCCTGCGGGGAGAAATCAAGCCCGAGGAGATCACCGAGCAGGCCCTATCCGACGCCCTGTACACAAGGGGGCTGCCGGACGTCGATCTGCTGATCCGCACCAGCGGGGAAATGCGGCTGAGCAACTTTTTGCTGTTCCAGTGCGCCTACGCCGAATTTTTATTTCCCACCGTGCTGTGGCCCGATTTTTCCCTGGAGGATTATCACCAGGCGCTGGACGCCTTCGCGCGCCGCGACCGCCGGTATGGAGGACGGAATTCATGATCACCCGCATCATTACGGGCGTTTGCCTGGTTTCCCTGCTGATTACGGCCCTGGCCATCGGCGGATGGGTCTTTTCGGTGCTGTACATGCTTACCATCTGCCTGGCCATGTACGAAGTGTTCCGCGCCTTGGCGGAGGCGGGCCACCGGCCCGTGCAGTGGCCCAGCTGGCTTTGCCTGGCGCTGTCGATCCCGCTGTTCAACACCATGGGCAGCGTAACGCTGCTTTTGCCCTTGGTGGCGGGGGCCGCCATGCTGGTGGCCGCGGTGGTGATGTTCCGCTCCGAGCCCCGGCTGGAGGATATCCTGGTATCGGTGATGCCCCTGGGGTGCGTGCTGCTGCCCGCCATGTGCATGCTGGGGTTGCAAAACGCCCCGGGCCGGGCCAACCAGCTGATGCTGACCGTGATGGCCTTCGGCGTGCCCCTCTTTGGCGACACCCTGGCTTATTTCATCGGCAGCCGGTTCGGCACGCGCAAATTGTGCCCCGCCGTCAGCCCCAACAAATCCGTCGAGGGCGGCATTGCCGGCCTGGCGGGCAGCGTGGCGTTCGGCGCGGCGGTATGGGGCGGCTTTTCCCTGTTCGCCCCGGTGCCCCCCTTCTGGCATTTCCTGGCCCTGGGCTTCCTGGGCGGGGTGGCCGGGGAATTGGGCGATCTGTTCGCCTCCCTGGTCAAGCGCCACTGCGGCATCAAGGATTACGGCTCCATCTTCCCCGGCCACGGCGGCATGATGGACCGGCTGGACAGCGTGTACTGGGCCACGGTGATCATGTACGTTTACCTGAACCTGTCTGAAATGATGATCGTTTAAAAGGAGAAAGCTATCATGCGCGGCATCGCCATTCTGGGCAGCACCGGCTCCATCGGCCGCCAGGCCATCGAGGTGCTTTCCCTGCACCCGGACCGCTTCGCCGTCACCGCCCTGACCGCCCACGGCAACGCGGCGCTGCTGTTTGACCAGGTGCGCGCCCTGCGCCCCCGCCTGGCGGCGCTGACGGGCGTGGAGGACGCCGACGTGCCGGATGATCTATCCTTCTGCCAGTTCCTGTTCGGCCCCCGGGCCCTGGAGGAGGTCGCCGCCCGGGCGGAGGGGCAGGACGTGCTGGCCGCCGTGGTGGGCGTGGCGGGGCTGAAGGCCGTCATGGCCGCCCGGAAAGCGGGCAAGCGGGTGCTGCTGGCCAACAAGGAAACCCTGGTGGCCGGGGGCGAAATGGTGATGAACGCCTGCCCGCCCGGCACGCTGCTGCCGGTGGACAGCGAGCACAGCGCCATTTTCCAGTGCCTGCAGGGGGCGGGGCCCAATCGCTACGAAAAGATCCTGCTGACGGCCTCCGGCGGGCCCTTCCGCACCTGGGATCGGGAAGCGGTGAAAAACGCCACCGTGGCCCAGGCCCTGGGCCACCCCACCTGGAGCATGGGGGCCAAGATCACCGTTGATTCCGCCAGCATGTTCAACAAAGCCCTGGAAATCATCGAGGCCAAATGGCTTTTTGACGCCCGGCCGGAGCAGATCGAGGTGGTGGTGCACCCCCAATCCATCGTGCATTCCGCCGTGCAGTTCCAGGATGGGGCGGTGATCGCCCAACTGGGCAGCCCCGATATGAAGGTGCCCATCCTGTACGCCATGAGCTATCCGGAGCGGCTGACCACCGGGGCAAAGCCCCTGGATCTGTTCGCCCTGGGTCAATTGACCTTTGAAAAGCCCGACACAGAAAAATTCCCGGCCATCGGCATGGCCTATCAGGCCCTTTCCCAGGGCGGCGCGGCCTGCTGCGTGCTCAACGCCGCCAACGAGGAAGCGTGCTTCGCCTTTTTGCGCCGGGAAATCCCCTTCGGCCGCATCCCCGAGATCGTGGCAGAGGCCCTGCAGCGCCACGGCCACCTGCCGGCGGATCACTTCATGGATATCGACCGGGCCGACGCCCTGGCCCGGGAATGCGCCCGGGGCATGCTGGGATAAACCGCGCGGTTTTTCCATATGCTATTGCAATGCCCGCGCCACCGCCGGGAAAGCGGACAGGCGCAGGGCGTTTCTTCCACGGATTGATTGGAAAGGAGGCGCGGGGAAAATCGTGCCGTTATAGGCCCTTCCCCGCGGCGACGGTTGATGACGATCCTGTATATTTTAGCCGCCATCCTGATGCTGGGCATCATGGTGACGGTGCACGAAAGCGGCCATTTCTGGGCGGCCCGGCTGACGGGCATCCCGGTGAAAGAATTTGCCATCGGCTTCGGCCCCAAGATTTTGAGCTGGAAAAGCAAAAAATACGACACCCAGTTTTTCTGGCGGCTGATCCCGGCGGGCGGCTACTGCATGTTTTACGGGGAGGACGACACCGCGGGAGAGGAAGCCAAAAACGACCCCCGCGCCATCGGTCGGTTCCCCGTGTGGCGGCGGATCGTCACGGTGGCCATGGGCCCGGTGATGAATTTCCTGCTGGCGCTGATGGTGGCCGCCTGCATTTACGGCAGCATCGGCGAGGATACCCACGGCGTGTACGGCTACACGGTCGTGCAGCAGATCACCGCCGGCAGCCCGGCGGCGGAGGCCGGCCTGCAGCCCCAGGATATCCTGATCGCCGTCAACGGCGAGGACGCCCGGGGCCTGGCGGACGACGGGAGCGCCTATAAGATTTCCCAGCTCATCGACCGCTACGCGGGCAGCCCCCTGACCATCACCGTGCAGCGGGGGCAGGAAACCCTTTCCGTGCAGGCGACGCCCCGTTACGACGAAAGCCTGGGCCGCGCCTTGCTGGGGGTGACGCTGCTGGCGCAGTACACGCCGGGCTACACCCCCGTATCCCTCCCCCGGGCGGTGGCCCTGGGGGCGGATTACTGCGTGCGGGCCGGCGGGGCCATCCTGGGCGGGCTCAGGGATCTCGTCACCACCGGCAAGGGGTTCGAGGAATCCTCCGGCCCGGTGGGCATCGTGCAGCTGATTGCCGAGGAGACCCAGACCGCCGCCCGCACATCCCGGGCCGAGGCCTGGCTGACCTACGCCCAATTGCTGGTACTGATCAGCGTGAACCTGGGGCTGTTCAACCTGCTGCCCATCCCCGGGCTGGATGGCAGCCGCATCATTTTCCTGATCGTAGAGGGCATTCGCCGCAAGCCGGTGCCCCAGCGGCTGGAAGCCTACGTGCACACGGCGGGCTATCTGCTGCTGTTCAGCTTCATGATCGTGATGACGTTCAAGGACGTGCTGAAGATTTTCCGATAAACGAAGGGTGGTTTCTTTCACATGGGCGTTAAAAAGCAAGTGTACGCCGGCAGCGTCGCCATCGGCGGCGGCAGCCCGGTTTCCATCCAATCCATGACCAATACCGACACCCGGGACGTGGGGGCCACGCTGGATCAGATCAAGACCCTGGCGGCCTCCGGGTGCGACCTGGTGCGCATTTCGGTGTACGACCGGGCCTGTGCCGGGGCCGTGCGGGCCCTGGTGGATCAAAGCCCGGTGCCGCTGGTGGCCGATATCCACTTCGACCACACCCTGGCCATCGCCGCCATGGAAAACGGCATCCACAAAATGCGCATCAACCCCGGCAACATCGGCAGCGCCGATAAGGTGCGCAAGGTGGTGGACTGCGCCAAGGCCCACCACGTGCCCATCCGCATCGGGGTCAATTCCGGCTCCCTGGAAAAGGATATCCTGGAGCGGGAGGGCGGGGTGACCGCCCGGGGCATGGTGGAAAGCGCCCTGCGCCACATCCGCATCCTGGAGGAGCAGCATTTTGACGACATCGTGATTTCCCTGAAATCCTCCTCCGTGCCCATGACGGTGGAAGCCTACCGGCTGATGGATCAGGCCTGTGATTACCCCCTGCACCTGGGCGTGACCGAGGCGGGCCTGCCGGGCCAGGGCACCATCAAATCGGCCATCGGCATCGGCTCGCTGCTGCTGGACGGCATCGGCGACACCGTGCGCGTATCCCTGACGGGCGACCCGGTGAACGAGCCCCACGCCGCCCTGGATATCCTGCGGGCCCTGGGCCTGCGCAAGGGCATCCGCTTCGTATCCTGCCCCACCTGCGGCCGCGCCCAAATCGACGTGGCCGCCGTGGCCCAGCGGCTGACCAAGGAATTTGCCGACCTGGATCGGCCGGTCACCGTGGCGGTGATGGGCTGCGTGGTCAACGGCCCCGGCGAGGCCCGGGACGCCGATATCGCCCTGTGCGGCGGCAAGGACTGCGGGGCGCTGTACGTGAAGGGCAAGCCCATCAAAAAGCTGACGGGGGACCTGGCCGAGGAAATGACCCAGGCCGTGCGGGAATACCTGTCCACCGTGCCGGTATAAGGCCCCATACAAAAGGAACGGGAGCGCCGCTATGGAATTGATCATCGCCAGCAACAACCAGGGAAAAATCAAGGAATACAAAGATATTTTTGAGCCGCTGGGCTTTTCGGTGTTTTCCCAGGGCGAAAAGGGCCTTCATCTGGAGGTGGAGGAAACCGGCGCTACCTTTGCGGAAAACGCCCTACTGAAGGCCCGGGCCATTTACGACGCCGCCCGCTGCTGCGTGATTTCCGACGACAGCGGCCTGGAGGTGGCGGCGCTGGGCGGGGAGCCGGGCATCTACTCCGCCCGGTACAAGGGCCTGCCCACGGAGCACGACCGCCGGATGGCCGTACTGAAGGGCCTGCGGGATCAAACGGACCGCCGGGCCCGGTTCGTATGCTGCATTTGCTACATCGATGAAGCCGGGGAAAGCCGCCTGTTCCAGGGCGAATGGCACGGGGTCATCGCCCCCGCCGAGGCAGGTGAGAACGGCTTTGGCTACGACCCGATCTTTATCGCCGACGACGCCGATGGCCGCACCACCGCCAGCCTGCCCCTCTCCTTCAAGGAAACCCATTCCCACCGGGCCAAGGCGGTGGCGCAGCTGATGGCCTTCCTGAACGCCCCCTGACGCGCGCCGCCCGTTCCCCTCATTTTTACCACACAGGAGCGCACCGCATGACGTACGATGAATTGCTGCAGGCCGTGCATAAGGCGCTGCCCGAAACGGAGGGCAAGATCGCCATTGAGCGGGTGCGGTATGTGAAAAGCGAAAACAAAGCGTATTTTTCCTTCCTCTCCGATGTTTTGATCGGGGAGAAAGGTTTTTTCGTGATCAAAACGGCGCTGGAAAAGGCCTTTCCCGGGCTGCGGTTTTCCCTGCGGGTGGCCAGCCCGTCCCTGGCCCGGGATTTTTTGCAGAACCCCGATCAGTACGCCGCGCCGCTGAACCACTACCTGATCCGCCATTACCCCGCCGCCGTATCCTGGGAATTCGATATGCATTGGTCCCCGGGCAACGGGCGGGTGACGCTGGAAATGCCCGATGATTTTTCCTACCAATACATGGAAAAGCAGCACGTGCAGGAGCAGCTATCCCAGGTGATCAAGGATATTTTCCGCCTGGATACCGACGTCGCCCTGCGCATCTGCGGCGACGAGGAAAAGCGCCTGCGGGCCCTGAGGCAGGAGCGGGAGGAGCAGGACCGCCTGGCCGCCGAGCGGGCCCAGCGCTACGAGGAATTGGCCGCCCAAATGCAGGCCGAGGAACCGCCCAAGCCCAAGGATTCCCGCATCCGGGGCAAAGCCATCGGCGATCCCCCCGTCAGCATCAGCGAAATCCGGGATGACAGCGGCCTGGTGGTGATCCGGGGCAAGGTGCTGTCCGCCGAAAGCAAGGAGGTGGGCGGCGGCGAAATGGTGCTGTTGTCCTTCCTGGTAACCGATTACACCAGCACCATCCGCTGCAAGATCTTCCTGCGCTACCGCCCCAAATTCCGCAAGGACGAGGAAGCGCCCCCCATCACCGACGAACAGCGGGAGGCGGTGCAAAAGGTCGTCGCCGCCATCAAGCCCGGCATGGGCGTGCTGGTGCGGGGCGACGCTCAGTACGATAATTTCTCCCACGAAACGGGCATCATGGCCCGGGATATTTCCGCCTGCGAGCTGCCGGTGCGCATGGATAACGCGCCGGAAAAGCGCATCGAATTGCACCTGCACACCCAAATGAGCAATATGGACGCCGTATCCTCCGCATCGGCTTTGATCGAGCGGGCGGCCCAATGGGGCCACGAGGCCATCGCCGTCACCGACCACGGGGTGGTGCAGGCCTTCCCCGAAGCTTTCGGCGCGGCCAAGAAGAACGGCATCAAGCTGATCCCCGGCCTGGAGGGCTACCTGACCGACGATGACGAGGCGGTCACCGGCGAAGAAGATTCTGAAAATCCCTTGCCCCTCGATACCCCCATCATCGTGCTGGATTTTGAAACCACCGGCCTGAACACGGCGAAGGACCGCATCATCGAAATCGGCGCGGTGAAGCTGGCCCACGGCCAGGTGGTGGACAGTTACGGCCAGCTGGTGAACCCCGGCGTGCTGCTGCCCTCCAAGATCACCGAAATCACCCATATTTCCGATCAGATGCTGCGGGATATGCCCTCCGCCGCCGAGGCCCTGCCCAAGCTATTGGAATTCATGGATGGCTGCCCCATCGCCGCCCACAACGCCAAATTTGACTGCGCGGTGCTGGACAGCGAATTGAAGCGCCTGGGCCTACACTACGACGTGCCCCACGTCGATACCCTGACCCTGGCCCGGAAGCTGTACCCCGAGCTGAAATCCCACCGGCTGGGATCGGTATGCAAGCGGCTGGGCGTATCCTTAAAGGACGCCCACCGGGCCGTCAACGACGCCGCCGCCACCGCCCAGTGCCTGGCCCGGATGATCGAGGATGCCCGGAAGAAGGGCGCCGCGACGCTCAGGGATTTAAACGACGTATCGAAGGGCTACACCCTGGGCAATTCCTGGCACATCATCCTGCTGGCCGCCGATCAGGACGGCATGACCAACCTGAACCACATGGTATCGGAGGCACACCTGAAATATTTCCGGCGCAAGCCCCATATCCCCCGGGCGGTGCTTCAAAAATACCGCAAGGGCATCATCGTGGGCTCCGCCTGCGAGGCGGGGGAATTGTACAGCGCCATGGTGGATGGGGCCAGCGACGAAAAGCTGGCGAAAATCGCCCGGTTCTACGATTACCTGGAAATCCAGCCCGTGGGCAACAACGAATTCCTGATCCGGGAGGGCCGGGTGGCCGACGAAGAGGCCCTGCGGGAATACAACCGCCGCATCGTGCGGCTGGGGGAAAAGCTGGGATTGCCGGTTTGCGCCACGGGGGACGTGCACTTCCTGGACCCCCAGGACGCCATTTTCCGCTCCATCATCCAGGCCGGCCAGGGCTTCAGCGACGCCGACCATCAGCCGCCCCTGTATTTCAAAACCACCGAGGAAATGCTGGAGGAATTCGCCTACCTGGGCGAAGAAAAAGCCTACGAGGTGGTGATCAGGAACCCCAAGAAGATCGCCGATCGGGTGGGCAAGCCGGCCCTTTTCCCACCCCACCCCGAGGGAAAAACCACCTTCTCCCCCTTCTGGCCGGAGGCGGAAAACGACATCAAATCCCTCACCTACGGTACCGCCCATAAATTGTATGGCGACGAATTGCCCGACATCGTACAGAAGCGCATCGACAAGGAATTGAACGCCATCGTGGGCTACGGCTACTGCACCCTGTATTCCATCGCCCAGAAGCTGGTGAAAAAATCCCTGGCGGACGGGTACGTGGTGGGCAGCCGCGGCTCGGTGGGCTCCTCCTTCGTGGCGTTTTTGACCGGCATCACCGAAATCAATTCCCTGCCGCCCCATTACCGGTGCGAAACCTGCCGCCGGGCCGATTTCGATATCCCGCCCCAATACACCATCGGCGTCGACCTGCCCGATAAGCTCTGCCCCGTGTGCGGCAATCCCCTGGTGAAGGATGGCTTCGATATCCCCTTCGAGGCCTTCCTGGGCTTCAAGGGCGACAAGGTGCCCGATATCGACCTGAATTTCTCCGGCGAATACCAGCCCCGGGCTCATCAGTACGTCAAGGATCTGTTCGGCGAGGAATACGTGTTCCGCGCCGGCACCATCGGCACCCTGGCGGATAAAACGGCCTACGGCTACGTGCTCAAATACCTGGAGGAGCGCAATTTGACCGTGCCCGACGCGGAAAAGGAGCGCCTGGCCCAGGGCTGCGTGGGCGTGAAGCGCACCACCGGCCAGCACCCCGCCGGCATGGTGGTGCTGCCCCAGGAATACGATATCTGCCAGTTCACCGCCGTGCAGCACCCGGCGGACGATACCGAATCCACCACTGTCACCACCCACTACGATTTCAACTCCATGCACGATATCCTGGTGAAGCTGGATATCCTGGGCCACGACGATCCCACCATGCTGCATATGATGGAGGAATTGACAGGGGTCAATTTCCGCAAGATCCCCCTGGGAGATAAGCAGGTGATGAGCCTGTTCTCCTCCCCCCAAGCCCTGGGCGTCACCCGGGAGGAGATCGGCTGCAACACCGGCACCTTCGGTGTGCCGGAATTCGGCACCGCCTTCGTGCGCCAGATGCTGGAGGATACCCACCCCTCCACCATGCAGGAGCTGATCCGCATTTCCGGCCTGTCCCACGGCACCGACGTGTGGCTGGGCAACGCCAAGGACCTGATCGACAAGGGCATCGTGCCCCTTTCCCAGTGCCTGTGCACCCGCGAGGACATCATGAACCAGTTGATGCAATTGGGCGTGCCCGCCAAAATGGCCTTCGACACCATGGAATTCGTGCGCAAGGGCAAGGGCCTCAAGCCCGAAATGGCCGAGGCCATGCACGAGCACAACGTGCCCGCCTGGTTTGAGGAAAGCTGCCGCAAGATCAAATACATGTTCCCCAAGGGCCACGCCGCCGCCTATGTGACCATGGCCCTGCGGGTGGCCTGGTACAAGGTGTATTATCCCCAGGCGTACTACGCCGCCTATTTCACCATCCGGGGCGACGGCTTCAACGCCAGCACCATGATCCTGCCCATCGACCAGGTGCGGTCGAAGCTCAAGGAAATGTACGCCCTGGATCAGGAAAAGAAAACCACCGCCAAGGATAAGGATTCCATCACCGCCCTGGAAATGGTGCTGGAAATGATGGCCCGGGGCTATTACTTCCTGCCGGCCGATCTGTACAAGAGCGACGTGAGCCGCTTCATCCCCGAAGGGGAAAAGGGCCTGCGGGTGCCCTTCACCGCCCTGGGCGGGCTGGGCGAGGCAGTGGCCCAGAGCATCGTGGAGGCCAGGGAAATCCCCTTCATTTCGGTGGAAGATCTGAAAAACCGGGGCAAGGTATCCAGTGCCGTGCTGGACCTGCTGCGGGAGCACGGCTGCCTGAAGGATCTGGCGGAAACCAACCAGGTTACCCTGTTTTCAATGTAATGCAAAAAAACCGAGCTCATCGATTTCCCCATTGGCAAAACGGGAGCCTTCACCGCGCCGGAAGGGGGCAAAACCATTCGTCACGACGCGTTCATCGGCAGCAAGCTGACCCAGATCACCCTGCCCGACAGCTACGCCGCCCAGTTCGCCCAAGCCCACGGCCTGAATTGCAATCAGCGCAACTGACGGACATCAAGAAATATAGAAGCAAAGCCCTGAGGAACTTTCGCTTTCCTCAGGGCTTTGTTTGATCCTGCGCATCGGGCGTACGGCGGTTGGGGCCATCGGCATCCCTGGTCGGGCGGCCGGTTCACTGCACCAGCCCCTCCAGGGTTTCAAACAGCACCTCCGGCTTGACGGGCTTGCTCAGGTGGGCGTTGAGCCCCGCCTGCAGGCTGCGCTGCACGTCCTCGTCGAAGGCGTTGGCGGTCAGGGCGATGATGGGGATGGTTTTGGCGTCGGGCCGATCCATCGCCCGGATGGCCCGGGTGGCCTCCAGGCCGTCCATTTCCGGCATCCGCATATCCATCAGGATGGCGTCGTAATAGCCGGCGGGGTGGGAAGCGAACATATCCACCGCGATCCTGCCGTTCACGGCCAAATCGGCCTCCACCTGCCGCATTTGCAGCACCATCATCATGATTTCGGCGTTCACCTGCACATCCTCGGCCAGCAGGATATGGCGGCCGGTGAGGTCGGGCTTCTGCGCCTGGCGCTTTTCCAGCACACCCTTGCGCTGCACGGCGGCCCGGAATTCCTCCATCACCGCGGCGGCGAAAATGGGCTTGGATATGAAGCTGTCCACCCCGGCCTGCACCGCCTCCTCCAGGATGTCATCCCACTTGTAGGCGGTCAGGATGATGATGGCCGATTCGTTGCCGGTAACGGCGCGGATCTGCCGGGTGGTTTCCACGCCGTCTATGCCGGGCATTTGCCAGTCCACCAGGATCAGGTTGTAGGGCGAGCGGCGGGCGTGGCGCAGCTTGACCATTTCAATGGCCTCCGGGCCGGAGGCGGCGATTTCCGCCGATATGCCCACCTTACCCAGCGACAGCCGGGCGTGCTCGCAGGCCACGGGATCATCATCCACGATGAGCACGCTCATATCCTGGGGGGAAAGCTCGTTGGCCGCGTTCGCCGTTTCCTTCCTGTCGGAATCCATCAGGGTGACGGTGACGGTAAAGGTGGAGCCCTTTCCCTTTTCGCTTTCCACCTGGATATTGCCGTTCATCATTTCCACGATGTTCTTGGTGATCGCCATGCCCAGGCCGGAGGAGCCGTATTTGTTGGTGGCGGAGGAATCCTCCTGGCTGAAAGTGTCGAAAATACGGGGCAGGAATTCCTTTTTCATGCCGATGCCGGTATCGGAGATGGTGAACTGCAGGGTGGTCAGGCCGTCAAACTGGGCGGTGCGCTTCACATCCAGCTGCACCCTGCCGCCCTCCGGCGTGAATTTCACCGCGTTGCTCAGGATGTTGATGAGCACCTGGCGAAGCTTCATGTTGTCGCCGATATAATAATCGTCCACGTGCCCTTCCATATGGCACTGGTAATCCAGCCCCTTATCACTGCACTGGCCGGAGAACAGGGTGTTGATGGCCTCCAGCAGCTTGGGGAAGGAGAATTCCTCCTTCTTCAGGATCATGCGGCCCGATTCGATGCGGCTCATATCCAGGATATCGTTGATCAGGTTCAGCAAATGTTCGGCTGATGTGCCGATCTTTTCCAGGTAATCCCGGGTTTTTTCCGGGATATCGGGGTCGTTCAGGGCGATATTATCCAGGCTGATGATGGCGTTCATGGGGGTGCGGATCTCGTGGCTCATGCTGGACAGGAAGGCGGTTTTGGCCTTGTTGGCCTGCTCAGCCGCCTCCAGCGCCTGGCTGAGGGCGTCGTTCTGGGCGGCGGTCCGGCGGGTTTCCGCGTCCACGTCGATAAAGCACGCGCCCACCGTGTGCACCTGGTGATCCTCCCGTTCCTCCACGTGCCGCACGCCGGCGAAGCGCACCATTTCATAGGAATCCTGCCCGTGGCGATGCACCATATAGCGGTAGGAGGTGATCTGGGCATCCCGCAGTCCGGCCCGGATGGCGTCCGGCTGGATGAAGCGCAGGAATTCCTCCCGGTACGCGTCGGTGACGTATTGATGGGCGTAGGCGGTGATGGAGGCCAGATAGGGGAAGCGATCGCCTACCCGAAGCCCGCCTGCCAGGTCGCCGTGGGATTGGTAGCACACGCCCTCGTCGCTGTCCAGATCCAGGTAATACACGCTCCAATAGTCGGCAGCCAGGGCGGTGATCAGCTTCACCTGCTCCGCCTCTTTCCGCTCCTGATCCAGCAGCTGTTCCTCCAGGGCCAGCCGCTGCTCCAGTTCCTGGTGCTTCACCCGGTTTTCCGCGTCCGCCGTTTCCTTTTCCAGCACCAGCCGGGCGGTTTTGCGGTTTTGCATGATAATGTAAGCGAACATCCCCAGCAGCACCAGCACCGTCAGCACGGATTGGATCACGCTGCGCTGGATGATCCCATCGGAAATGGCGCTGATCTCATCGCTGATCACGCTTTCCCGGATCAGGTAGGTCAGCAGCCAGCCGGTGTTCTCCCCCACCGGCACGTAGGCCAGCGTTTCCCGGATGCCGTTGTAGGTGAAGGAAACGACGCCGCGCTTCCCTTGCGCAAAATCCCGGATCAGGGCCTCGTAGGAATAGCCCTTTTCATAGGTGGCGCGGGCCATGGCCTCCAGCAGGTTATCCTCCACCGCCAGGCCGCCCAGCACCGTGTTGCTCAGCGCCACACCGGTGCTGGTATAGATATTGCAGAAGGTGGCGCCGTTTTCCTCCGCCTGCATGGATACGCCCGCCAGCATCTCCCGCATGTCGATCTCCATGAAGCAAACCACCAGCTCCTCCCCCTCCAGGGGCAGGTGATCCACCGGCACGGCGATGATCACCTTTTTCTGCTCGGTGTGCAGATTCAGGATGGATATTTCGGGCCCGGTGATCGTACGGTAATCGAAGGAATAATCGTCGATATTGCTTTGGGTGCCCAAGGAAGTATAAATGAGGCCGTTGGTATCCACAAATGCGAATTTTTCCAGGCTGTACAGCTGCTTCATCCGCGCCTGATAGGCCTGCAAATGGCCGATATCGCTCAGATCCTCCGCTTCCATCAGGGAAATGGCCACGTAAATATTTTTGATCTTATCCTGCAGGTTGCTTTCCACCACCTGCTCCCGCCGCCCGGCCAATTCATCCAGATACAAAAGGCTCACCGAACGAACGGCCTCTTCCGTGTCCTGGCGCGCGCTCTGGCCCATCCAGATCGTGCCCAGCACCAGGATCAGCATCACGATCACGCCGCCGATCACCGCGATCATGACGGTTTTGCTTCTTTTCACCTTCATAGGATACTCCCTCCGGGCTTCCTGGTCACCCGATCGATCGGCCGGCTTGACGCGCCCGCATGCCGCGCCTTCCACCGCCGATCTGTATTTCACATTGTTCTCTGCGTTTATAAGCAAAAATCTCCTGGATGTCTCGTCCATTATAAACGTTTTGCGTCGGAATGGCAAGCCCGGCCGACCGGCATCGCCAACGCCGAAAAATCTTTCGACGGCCTATGAATCGGCTTGCCATCCCGAAGGATTTATGAGACAATGAATCCATCCACCCCCGGGCCGGCCGCCCGGCGAAAGAAAGGAAGACGCGATATGAAAATCAGTTTGTTGGAGCCCCTGGGCGTCAGCGACGCGTTGATCCGGGAATTATCCGCCCCCATCGTGGCCCAGGGCCACGAATTCCTGTATTATCCCGAAAAGACCACCGACTTGGAGGAATTGAAGCGCCGCAGCGCCGGATGCGAGGTGGTGATGATCGCCAACAACCCCTACCCCGCCCCGGTGATCCTGGCGGCGGATCGACTGAAGCTGCTGAACGTGGCGTTCACCGGCATCGACCACGTGGACGCGGATGCCTGCCGGGCAAAGGGCGTCACCGTGTGCAACGCCGCCAATTATTCCAACCAGACGGTGGCGGAGCTGGTGATCGGCATGACCATCGCCCTGCTGCGCAAAACCGCGGAGGGGGATCGGGCCGTGCGAAGCGGCGGCACGTCTGCCGGGCTGCGGGGCAGGGAAATATGCGGCCGCACCGTGGGCGTGATCGGCCTTGGCCGCATCGGCCTGATCACCGCCCGGTTGTTCCTGGCCTTCGGCGCGCGGGTGATCGCCCACGATCCCCACGAAAGCGAGGCTGCAAAGGCCCTGGGCATTGCCTACGTGGGCCTGGAGGAATTGATGCGCCGCAGCGATATCATTACCCTGCACACGCCCAATAACGCCTCCACCCGGGGCCTGATCAGCCGGCAGCTGATCGCCGCCATGCAGCCCCACGCCATTTTTACCAACTGCGCCCGGGGCCCCATCGTGGATAACGCCGCCCTGGCCGACGCTCTGAACGCGGGCGCCATCGCCGGCGCCGGCATCGACGTATACGATATGGAGCCGCCGCTCCCCGCCGATTACCCGCTGCTGCACGCGAAAAATACCCTGCTGACGCCCCACGTGGCTTTCCTGTCGGATGAATCCATGATCCGCAGGGCCCACATCGCCTTTCAGAACACCCTGGCCTACCTGGCGGGCAGGCCGGAAAACGTGTGTTCCCTGTAAAGGCCGCTTTGCGATACCCGCCTGCCGGCGGCTTATGTTACTTGCCCCGCCGCTCCAATTGATCCTGCGTGGCGGGATTCCATTTCCCAATGCGCTTCAATTCCCCCTCCTTATTCCACAGGAAGCTGGTGCGCATTTCGGTGCCCGCCCGGATGCGGGCAAAATTTTCCCGGTGCTTCAAAAAGATCGGCACGGCGGCCAGCAGCAGGATCAGCGACGCTGTCAGCAGCCCCGTTTACCAATAATAGCAGGCGGGAAAGACGACGGACATCGTGGGCGCCACCAGGCAGACGTAGCGAGTCGCGAAGGCCAGCAGCAGCGCGCCGGTCAGCAGCAGCAAAAACCACTGCCAGCTCCACCCCAGCACCACGCCGCCCAGGCTGGCCAGGCCCTTGCCGCCGCGAAAGCCCAGCAGCGCGGGATACATATGGCCCAGCACGCAGGCCGTGCCGCCCAAAGTGCCGGCGAAGGAAAGGCGTGGGAACGCCGCCTGGCAGACCCGATAAGCCGCGAAGGCCTTCAGGATATCCAGTGCCGTCGTCAGAAAAAACGATTTGGCCCCCAGAAGGATAAACGCGTTGGTCGCTCCGGCGTTGCCCGATCCATCCCTGCGAACGTCGTAGCCCTTCCGTTTGCCCAGCAGATACGATGGGCTCAGATTGCCCAGCAAATACCCGATCGCGACGCAGGCGATCCCTTGCAAAAGCAGCGTCATGGCGCTCATCCGCGGCCTCCTTTCCCCTTGCGAAAAGCAGAATATCATTTCTTCCGCTTCATCATACCAAATCAGGAATCCGTTGTAAAGGCTGAATTCTTTTCATGCCGCTCCACGCGCATGAAAAAAGCCCTTTTCCGATTCATCCCAAAAGGACTTCGCGTTGGCTGCGATAGTCTGAATATTTTAAAACGCCCGGCATATCTGCCGCGCCGCCGCCCGCAGCCTTTCCGCGTTTCCGGCAAAGCCGCTAAAAATGCCGCGGCGGACAGCGAAGCGGCAAGCAAACGCCTCATGATCCCGCCCCCCACGGCGTTGCGCGTTCCATATCTGCTTAAATCAGCCGATACGTGCGGATAAAATCCCGCTCCTGCGCGCCGGCTGCGAAATACCTGAGCAGGATCTCGGCGCAGGCGCGGCTGTCGCTGTCGGCCTGGTGGTGGTTCAAATGGATGCCATAGTGATCGCACATCACGTTCAGGCTGTGGGACATGCCGGGCACCAGACGCCGGCCCATCTGCACGGTGCAGCAATATTTCGCCGTGGCTTTCCAGGGGATGCCGTAATCCCGCAGGCAATGCTTCAGCACGCCCATATCAAACACGGCATTGTGGGCCGCCAGGATGCCGGAGGACATCAGCGGCTCGATCCTTCTCCACAATTGCGGAAACGTCGGGGCATCCTTCACGGTGTTTTCATCGATGCCGGTCAATTGCGTGTTGAACGTATCAAAGCGCGTTTCCGGGTTCACGTAGGAGAAAAATTCCTCCGTGATTTCTCCCTGCTCGATCACGGCGATCCCAATGGCGCTCATGCGGTTGTTATACCGGTTGGGCGTTTCCACGTCAAAGGCGATGTAACGGTACAAACGCGCCCCTCCTTCCTGCTATTTATGAAAACAATATCGAATCATCCTCCGCAATCGCGCGTCCCGCTTCGTCATCAAACAAATGCGGCGCCAATTCATTCACGCTCTTTGTGACAACGAGATTTTCAGCAAATGAAAACAAATACAGCATCCGCGATCCATAAAGGAACTTGACCGCTTCCACCCAGCCGGTATCATCACAGCGCATTTGCCCGAATCGGATCGCGCCACCCCGGGGCGGGCGAATAACCCGATCAAAGAAATCTGATGAAACGCTGTCCAAGGTGAAAAACAAAATCCTGCCTTCGTTTTCGCGCTCATCCGCGCCTTCCGCTTTCTCATGCGCGGCCAGCAGGAGGCCCCGATCCGTGCTGATCAGCACTTCCCGGCAATCGCAGCTTTGCGGGGTGATCCAATCCGAACGGCAGCTGGGCACGGATAAAGAATCGATGTTGCCTCGCAGATACCGCTCCGCTTCCGCGGAGGAAATAGGATGAGCATGACCGCCGCAGTGGAATCCTTCTGATTCATCGTTCATATCAATACGGCCTTTCTGAATCCTGCGTTTTCATCAGCCCCGATCACCTCGGGGCAGCCGGGCCATCCGGCTTAGCAGTTGCATTGTCCGCAGTCAAGGGGCAGATGCCTTCCGGCCCGCTTACGCGTTTCGTTTCAAATCATATCCAATTCGCGCCGGCTTGTCAATGCACGCCATTTCTCGCTCGGTCATGGCGGGCAAGCAAGATTTGCTGGTGTACATTTGCGGCCCGATCATGTATAATATTTTTGTGAAAAGCAAAAAGGGCGCGCGTCAACGCAGGCTCTCTTGAAGAAGCTTTCTCAAAACGATTTTCCATATCATACAGAACAGGATGCGTGAAGGATATGCATATGTACGTGGATTTTGACGATTGCCTGTGCGAAACCGGGCGGTTTTTCCCCGGCCTCGTTCAGGAGATGTTCGGAAAGAGCGTTCCCTACGAGGACATCCGGTATTTCAATTTGCAGCAATCCTTTTCCCTGACGGATGAACAGTACAAGCAAATGATGCTCCGGGCCCACCAGCCCGAGGCGCTTTTATCCTTCGCGGAAACGGCAGGCGCATCCCAGACCATCAATCATTGGCTGGATAGCGGGCACGATGTATCCATCATCACCGGGCGGCCGTACAGCGCGTATGAAGCGTCCCGGACGTGGCTGGACCGGCACGATCTGAACCGCGTGCCGCTGTACTGCCTGAACAAATACGGACGGGACAGCTTTATCAAGCACAGCGATTTCAGCCTGGAATTGGAGGATTATTACCGGATGCCCTTTGACTGTGCCGTGGAGGATTCGCCGGCGGCGTTTCGCTTCTTCGAGCATCTGCCGGCGCTGAAAGTGATGGTTTTCGATCGCCCGTGGAACCGGCAGTGCGCTTTCCCCCATCCGGGATACACCCGCTGCCATGACTGGGAAACGATCCGGCGCTTGGTGGACGCGGAAAACGAGAAAACGCGTACCGATCGATAAAGCGGTCGCCCATCCTTCGTTTATTCCCCGCCGCTGATTTCCAGGAGCAATTTTGCGCCCATCACGGTGGCGGGGATCTTTTTGCTTGGTGATAAATTGGACAGAATAACCACCGCCGTCCCTGCGTCTCTTTTGACGCCCAGATAAGCGTTGTAATGCCCGGTGCCGCCGTTGTGCCAAATGATGCCGTTTTCTTCGTCGATCATCCAGCCGTAGCCCACGGCGTCCATGCGGATGTTCATTTGCTCGTAGCTTTCCGAAGCCACGCGGATTTCCTTGATCGACGCGGTGTAGGTATCAAAGCCGTCCGTTCCGTTCAATACCAGGGCGGCATACGTCAGCATGTCCTCGATGTTGGACAGCACGCCGCCCGCGGGCAAATAGGCGTCGTCCCTCCGCCAATCCCAGTAGTTTCCCAGGTCGCCCGCGCCGTCGGTCATATGGCTGGACGGCATGCCCCAGGCCCGCAGGGAATCGTTCATCATCCGGGTAAAATTTGTACCGTATACTTGTTCCAGGATCAGCCCCAGCGTGGCATAGCCGAAATTTGAGTATCGAAAGCCATGGGGCTCTTCCTTCACATCCGCGCTGCCCAGCCGACGCAGCAGCTTGTCCTTGCCGATGCCGCAGAAGGAATTGCGCCCGGCCAAGAAATTACCGATCATTTCGGATTCAAAATAATACTCGGGATAGCCTGAGGTGTGGGTCAATAGCTCCCGGATCGTAGGCGCGTGCCCCTCTTTCGGCAGCGTTACATACCGATCGATAGGCGCGTCCAGCTGCAATTTGCCCTCCGCCACCGCCTTACCCACCAGGGCGGCCGTCAGCGTTTTGGTCAGCGATCCGATCTCATAGATATGCAGGGCATGGTCGATTTCCTGCCCATCCGCGCCGTAGACGGTGTAACGCATTTCGCCGTTTTGAAGAACGCCTACGGTGATAACGCCGTCCTTTTCGCCGCCGAGGGTATACGCCAGGCAGTCCCGGAAGGACAGGGCGGGAATCTTCTCCATCTGCTTTTTCCCGTAATATTTCAGCCCGCCCAGCACTGCCGCGGCAACCAGGGCCAGGCAGAGCAAAATCAACGGCAGCTTTTTTCTCTTTTTCGTTTTCATATCAAAATTCCCCCGGCGCTGGCAGAAAGCTGCTCACGGCTTGAGCCAGGTCATATACCCCCAGATCAGCAGCGCAATCTGCACCGCCAGCATCAGGGGAAAGAACACCTGAAAATACCAATGCTTGGTTTTGTGGCGGCACAGCTGCATGCCCAGCACGCCGCCAAGCGCCCCGAAGCAGGCCGCCGCCAGGAACAGCGTTTTTTCCGGCACCCGCCGCTTGCCCGTTTTGGCGCAGCGCTTGTCGTAGGCCATCAGGCCGAAGGAAGCCAGGTTCAGCGCGGCCAGCGCCGCAGCGATCACGCCCGCGCTCATTTTGCGTTCCCCTCTTCCATCGCCAGCCGCCGATCCGCCTGCGCCTGCAGGGATTCCGGCGGCATCTCCATGATTTCGATGGCCGTGCCGTCCGGGTCGTGGGTCCAGAACATCCAGCATTGGGATCGGCCCCGCTGGATTTCCCGGTCGATGGGCCCACCCGCCTGCTTCACCGCCGCATAGGACGCCTGTATGTCCTTCGTCATCAGGCACAGATGGCATACGCCGATCTCCTCCGGCCCCAGGCTGTGTTCGCGCTCCCCGCCCGAAAACAATTCCAGGTATTGGCCGGGCGCGATGAACAGGTACACCGTGGCCAGCGATCCATCCTCCCGGTGCATGCGAAAGGCCTCCCGCAGGCCCAGCACCTCCGTGTAAAACCGCACGCTGTC
This sequence comes from Clostridia bacterium, assembly GCA_017470945.1. Classification (GTDB taxonomy): domain Bacteria; phylum Bacillota; class Clostridia; order Christensenellales; family Aristaeellaceae; genus RUG563. Next base: position 35,923 of record JAFUXH010000005.1, read on the forward strand.
CAGGATGCTGCGCGTGCGAATGGCCGCATGGCTCAGGCCCGCGACGATTGGAAAGGTGTGCTCCATGGCTTTTTCACGCCCCTATACGCATTGGCCGTCCGTTTGAAATGCGATCCGCACGATGACCATGTTCACCAGGCTGTCGCAGAAGCGGATCATCAGCTTATAGAAAGCGCCCACGTCCCGATAGATATCCCGATAGCCCCGCATATAGCTTTTGGCTGTGACCGAGGCGAAATCATTGCTCCACGCCTTCAGCTCCGCGGCGTTTTCCAGCGAAAAATAGGCGTCCACATTTTTGATGCCCGCTTCCTTCAGCCAGGTCTTGTTCATCAGCTTGGCCCCGCGCTGATTGCAGGCATCGAACGCCAGCACGGCCCCGGGGAAGCGCCGGGCCATCTTCTGGAACAGCGCCTTAACGTCCGCCATTTTGAAGTAATAGAACACGCCGGTGGCGTAGAATACCGCGCCATCCGACGCGTCGATCTGCGCCATCCAGGCGTCGTCATTCAAATCAAAGCCCAGGTTCTTTTCCCTTTCTCCGGCGGGGATCAATTCATTCCGAACGGCGATCACGTCGGGCATATCGATGTTGTAGCCCTTGCAGATACCATTGTCGCATTTGTGAAAGGTATCATCCAGGCCGCAGCCCAGGTTGACCACAGCGGCCTTGGGATGGGCCGTCAAATACGCCTTCACCTCGCAGCCGATATCGTATTGCCGCTGGGCCACCTCCAGCGCGCCGAACAGGCCGGCCATGCTTTCCATTTTCTTGCCCTTTTCGGCAAAGTCATAATCCAGCATGGCGCAAATCCGCTCTGCCTCCGGATCATTGAACAGATGCGGGAAGCGCTCGGAGCAGATTTTCCGTCCATACAGGGGAATGACCAGCGTTTCCTGGACGGTATTTTTTTCGATGTGATATTTTTTCATGGAGGCGCCTCCGTTCTGTTCATAGGAATTGTCCCGCGTAAATACCCCGGTTCTTCGTTCCGCTCACCTTGTTCAAATCGGTGCCCATACCATTCTTCATTCGTCATCCCTTCATCAAATCAAAAACATAAGGCCCAGGAACATGAAGGCCCCGGCCCAGTTGCCCGCGCCGCCGACCCTGAGCGGGAACAGCACTGCCGACAGGAGCAGGATATTGAAAATGCAGGCCCAGGCGGGAAGGGCGGTCGCGCCGGAAACCACCATCACAAACAGCGTCACGCTGAAGGCGAGCATGCCCAGATAGCAAACGATCATGGTGGCGGAGGTCTGTTGGAAAAAATCCGTGATCGCCGCCCGGGCCTCCTCCGTCCGCCCCAGCCGGATGTAGAACCACTCCGCCACGCCGCAGAAAACGTGATGCGCCGTGCCCGGAATGAAGAAGATGGCGGCGGAAATCAGCAGGATCACGGCGGCAGGCGGGGAAAACTGCTTCATCCACAGGTGCAGGGCGTAATAGCCGCCGCTGCTCATGCACAGGGCCAGGCACCCCAGCAGCATGGACAGCAGGGGGTTTTTCAGCGGCATTTTCGCAAAGACCCGCCGCATTTTTTCATTGTCCCCCATCAGGCGGAAATTGAATTTCTCCCCGCCCGCGTAGATCAGCAGGCAATCGCAGTATCCGCAAAGAAGATGCCCGAAAACGGCGATCAGCATCAGGATTTTGATATCGGTCATTGTTCCTTCCTCCATTCTTTGCCCATTTCAAAGCCGCGCATGCCAAGGCAGCCCCGTGTTGCATCAGAAGGCTTTTTAAAGGATCAGCAGCATCAGCCCCGAAAGTGCCGCGGCGATGAGGGGATTTCCCACGATGACGGTCAGCCATTTCACGATCAGCGTTTTCCGGGGGATATAGGGCTTCAGGTCCTCCGTTCCCGGGATGGTCCAGGCTTTCGTGTGCCCTACCCAGTACCAGTCGATAAAGAAACGGTCAAACAGGCCCTCCGCCATGGCGAGGGCGTAGATCTGCCAGAAGGGCTGCCAGAATCCGCGCGCGCCGTTGACGCCGTAGACCGCCCAGAGCACAAAGGCGACCATGATCGGCAAGACGGTACACTTGAACGTTTTCTGGTTCCTGGCGATCCGCTCCCTGGTCGTCAGCCCCATGCTGACCACGCGGTCCTGCACGTTCTTTTCAAACAGAAACGCCGCGTGGTGGATCCCATTGGCAATCGCCACCACGCAGGGCACCAGCAGGATAAAACAAATAACGATACATTCAAGGATCAGAATCATACGGCATCCTCCTTCAAGACAAGCTTTTCTTTCGCGCATGGAACGGCGTTCCCTGACGCCATCCCGTTCACCCGCGATCAACCGCGGGCGAAGCATGGCCCGCCGCACAGCCGTCCATCGGGCGATCCCAAGGCGCTGGGCGGCATACGGTTAGTCATCACTTACTATTATAACGAAGAAAGCACGCTTTTTCAAGATCATCCCGTCCATATTTCCTCTTTGCCGCCGGCAGCGGGCGTTTCTTCGCACGGCGCCGACGCCCGGCCCATTCAAACTTCCCCTCCACCACATCCATGGCCGCTTCCAACGGACAATGGCAGCCTTTTCCCTTCTCCATGTTCATGGCGTTTCTCTATTACCATCCTTTTTTGTTCATCGGCGAGGGTAAGAAAACCTGGCTGAACGAAAAGGGCAAGATGGCCGCCCGAAACCCGCGCTTCCACACAGCGGTGTAGCGCGGGGCGTTCAAAGCAAAGCCAGGGTGGAAAAGACACCCGAATACGGAAGAATTTTGAGGTTGACTTAGCATTATGCAATCGGACGGCCATAGGCCAGCTCCAATTTGGAAAACAGATCCTCCAGCGTCATCCTCACGTCGATGCTGTCGTACACCCGGATCATTTTGCCGTTCGGATGGGGCTGATAGGTCAAATCTTCTTTGATGACAGGGGCGTGCTCCATGTGCCAGTTGCCGCGCCAGCGGTTCATCAGCAGCACGGCGACGGTGGCGTTATCCCCCAGCGTCCAGTTTTCGCCGGAACGCAGCAGGAAGCCCGGATCGTATGCCAGGTGGTTCTCTTCCTCCAACTGCGCATACAGATAACGGCCCACCTTCCCGCAGGGATAGACCCGGCGTTTCAGCTCGGCCAACGTCACCTCCAGGGTGCTGTACACGCTTTGATCGGTTTGCCACACCTCGGCTTCACCAGCCAGCACGGCCCGAACGGCGTCGGGATCCTGCATCACGTTGAATTCCGGCCGGCCCTGGGGGTAGGGACCGCCACCGTTCCACAGCACCACCACGTTATCGGCGATATCCGGCGCGGCGTTCAAAGCCGCCGCCACGTTGGTCATGGTGCCCTGCACGGCGACATACAATTTGCCGGGCCGCCGGGCCTCCCGGATGATGAAATCCACGCCTTCGCTGGCCGGCGCGTCCTTTAGGCCCCGCAGCGGCGCGGAGCAGCCCCGGAGGAAGGGAACATCCGTTATATCCGCCAGGCCCAGCAGCTTTTCGATTTCCCGATAGCTTTCCTCCATGGATTTCCCGGTATAGCCTGCCTTCTGCTCAAAATGCGCCGCCACGATGCCCCGCACGTCCAGCATGGGCGATAAAAGATGGTGCAGGATGGCGTATTGATCGTCGGCCTCGTTTTTCGCGTCCGTATCCACGATCACCCGAAGGCGGGCGGCGGCGGGGGGCGTGACGCCGATGCGGCGCAGGATATCGCTGCGTTTCATGGTGCTTTTCTCCTTACGCGTCGGAATCGGGGATCCGGTTCAGCTCCCCGTTCAGGGCGTTCACGTCCAGCGTCCCGTCGGCATCCCGGCTCAGGATGCTTTTCAGGCTCAGGCCCAGGGGGATCACGCTTTTTTCCGTCATGATCTTTACCAGGGCGGGCACGTATTTTTCCAGGATCTTTTTCGTTTCCGGATTGTCCAGCAATTCCTGGGCGGTATTCTGGATGGAGAAAAAACCCTCCTTCCGCACGTCGTCCTCCGCCAGGAACCAGTTGCGCACGGCGGTGCCGGCATCCTGCTGGGGCAGGCGGTAGCTGTCCTCCGGCTCCGAAACCCGCAGCCATACGCCGTGATCCACGCATTCCCCCGCCATGGCCGTGACGCGGTTTTCGCCCATCTGCAAGGGCGCCTGCCGGAATACAGCCGTGCCGTTTTCCGCCTTCGCCGTGCCGAAGAACTTTCCGTTCAGCAGCAGCCGCACCTCGGGCTGATTGGTATAGCATTTGATATCGATCGCCGCCTGGGCGCGCTTTTCAAAGCGCTTGGCGCACAGATGCACGAAGGGCTGCGCCGACCAGCGGGCTTTATAATAGTAGAAAGCATCCTTGCGGATTTTCCGGTCGTGGGTCGCCAGGCCCTTGGCGTTGATGAATTTCTGCCCGCCCTCATCGCGCCGGGCGCTGGAAAAATCAAACAGGTTCCAAATGAAGCTGCCCCACAGGTATTCCCGGCTTTCGATTTGAGGATACACCGTTTCATGCCACAGGGCCTGATATTCCTCGGAATAATCCTTCACCTGGGGCGTTTCGCTGTGCAGGGCCAGGTTGGCATCCACGCCGTATTCGCTGATGCCCAGGGGCAGGGCGGGCCGGGCGGCGTGCATCTGATCCAGATAGGGGCCGTAATCCCGCATTTCGCCGTAATACCAGCCGAAATAGATGTTATAGCCCACCAGATCGGTGATTTCATTCAGGCGGCTGGACGCCTTCAGGGGGTACAGGTTGGCGCACGCGGAAAAGCGGGCGGGGTCCAGGGCTTTGACGATGCCATGCAGCTTCCGGCAGTTTTCATACATAAAGGGCGCGTCCCGGAACATGGCGATCTCATTCTGGATGCCCCAGCAGAAAACGGCGGGATGATGCAGGTTCTGCAAAATCAGCTCGGTCAATTGCTGGGCGGCGTTTTCCATGAGATCGGGGCTTTCCGTCATTTTCAGCATGGGGATCTCGGCCCAGGCAAGCAGGCCCATTTCATCGCAGCGGTCGTAAGCGGCTTGAGGATGCTGGTAGTGGGACAGGCGCACCGCGTTGGCCCCCAATTCGGCGATGACGGAAAAATCCTCCCGGACATCCGCGTCCGATACGGCGCAGAAGCGGTCCGCGCGATCCTGATGCTTGGCCACGCCCCGCAGCGCCACCTTCTTTCCGTTGAGGAAAAGCCCCTTGTTCGCATCCAGCGCCAGGCGGCGGAAGCCGGTGCGCACCGACACTTCGTCGGCTGTACGGCCGTTTGCCCGCAAGGTGGCCGTCAGGGTATACAGATGCGCATGCCCCAGCCCGTCCCACAAAAGCGGATGGGCCACGGCGAGGGTGATCGCTTGATCGATCGGCCCTTCCGCGGTTTGCACAAGCGCGCCGTTTTCATCAACCAGATGGTAAACGATTTTCGCGTTTCCTTCATCGCACACCGTATGGGGCTCCGCGGTTAGGACGCCGCGGCCCGCTTCATCCACGCCGGCCCGTACGATCAGGCCGTCCGTGCCGTAATAGCAGCGGTCGAAATGGCTTGCTTCGCCGATCAGCAGATCCACGTTCCGGTACAGCCCGCCGAACACCGTGAAATCGCCGAAGGAGGGGGCGATCTCCTCATGAAGGCTGTTTTCCAAAAAAACACGGATGCGCCACGCTTCATCCGCCATGGCTGCCTGAGGCACCGGCAGACGGAACCGGGCATACCCGCCCCGATGGCCGCCCGCGAAATGCCCATTCACAAATACACGGCACTGCTGATCGGCGGCCTCGAAGGAGAGGATGGCCGTTTGCCAGGCGCTATCCCGGGGAACGGTTTTTTCATAGACCGTCAGCCCCTGGTAGGCATCCTGCTTCCGATACCAGGTATGGGGCAGGGAAACGTTCTCCCAGGGTCCGTCGGGCAGGGAGACGGGCAGCTGATCCAGCGTACAGCCGGGCAGCTTTTTGAATTTCCAGCCGGGGTTCAGGGAAATGCGCTGCATAGGTGTTCCTCCTGTTCACGGGTTGGGGATCAGGTGTGCGTTCAGGGATTTTCTGTATTCGTTGGGCGATATGCCGTTGATTTTTTTGAAGGTGCGGGTGAAATAATTGGCGTCGGAAAAACCGCACTGCTCGGCGATGGCCTGCATGGAGAGGGTGGTTTTCGCCAATTTTTCCTCCGCCTGCCGGATGCGGGTTTTGTTGATATAATCCGTCACCGTCGCCCCCACCTCCTTATGAAAACGGGAGGACAGATAATTTTTGTTGATAACGAACCGCGTAGCCAGCCCCTCCAGATTGATGGGCTCCATGTAATGAAAATCGATATAGTTCAGGCAGTCCCGCACGGGGGCGGAGTAGCGCTCCATGGAATGCTGCTGCACCAGCAGGCAGTAGTGCCGGATCATTTGGGGGATCAGGGCGTTCAATTGATCGATGGTTTCCACCGCTTCGATCTCCTTGACGAACTGACCGCTGATGCCATCGATGTACAAAGGGTGCACCGCCGCCTGCTCGATGGCCTTGCGGTAGGCGGTGTTGGCGGCGATGACCATATATTTGGCGTCCTGCAGGGGATCGTCCACCCGCTGGTCCAGGGTAAAGCCCATGAATAGGTTCTGCTGATAAATGGCCTCGGGAATATCCCCCCGGCGAATGGCCTCCAGCATGGCGTTTTCCACGGCGTAGCGGGCTTCGATGGAGGTATAGGGAATGGAGGACAGGGCGATGGAGGGCTTTTGCTTGGCCTGCTCGGGATGGTCATAGGAGACCGATTGAATGGCCAGATCGGGATTGGCAAGATAGCGAGACAGGAGGCTGGAAAACATATGCTGCCAGCTTAAGTAATCCTGGATCACGGGGATGCGCTTGAAATACCACCGGATGGCGTCGATGGCGTCGGATTGCAAATGATGGCGCTGGAGCAGCTTTTCATAATCGGCTTCCCCGTAGGTGCGATAGGTGAAAGGGCCGCAGAAGACGAAAGCGCCCGTCTCCGTATCCCGCCCCTGAAGCACCAGGTAATGCAGGCCAAAATCATCCTTATAATCGATCACGTTATCTTCCGGCACCAGCGCCATGATGCCGGAGGCAAAGCCGACGTAATCGAAGTCCTCGTAGAGCCGGTCCCGGAAAAGGAAATCCAGCGCGGACGCTTCGGGCGCTGTGCACTGCCGTCGCAGCAGCAGGAACTGTACCCGGTAGGAGCCCAGGATATCCCGCAGCACGTCCCGCAGATCCATCATAATCATGTGCACTTCACTCCATACTGAAAACGGTAATCTTTATCCTAAAAATACCATAATCTTTTGAATAAATCAATAGAATGTGAAAATCGTGCTAAAACCAGTGAATTTTGTATGTGTGATTGGGGAAAAAAATGTGTTATATTATACATGAAAACAACGTTCACAGCCTGACCATAGTACCATGCGGACACCGCTATCATCAAGAAATGCGAGAGGATGCAGATGGAAAAGGAAATCATTTTTGAAGCAAAGCACATGCGCAAGGAGTTCGGCCCCACCATCGCGCTCAAGGACGTAGATTTCACCCTTCGCCGGGGCGAGATCCGCGGGCTGGTGGGCGAAAACGGCTCGGGCAAATCCACGATCATGTCCATTGCTTCCGGCATGCAGCCCGCCACCAAGGGCGAAATGTTCTACAAGGGGCAGCCCTGGAAGCCCGGCAACATGGTGGAGGCCCAGGATGCGGGCATCTCCATGATCCTGCAGGAGGCCAACACCATCCCCGGGGTCACCGTGGCCCAGAACATTTTCTCCGGCCATGA
>JAFUXH010000148.1 GCA_017470945.1 Clostridia bacterium
CTCCGCCGGGGAGTTTCTCTCCGTGCTGCTCGTTTCCGTCGGAATTCAGCTGATCAGCCTGGTCTATGCCAGGTTTGCCTTTCCCGCGGAGTCCGAGTCCCGCCGGTGCAGCCTGGGGTACGCCATGATCTGCTCCAACGCCGGGTTCCTGGGCAGCCCGGTGGCGGAGGAGGTATTCGGCCCGGTGGGGCTGATGCTGGCCAGCCTGTACCTGATCCCCCAGAGGATCATGATGTGGTCGGAGGGCCTGGCCATCTATTCCGGCGTGTCGGATCAGAAAGCCACCGTCAAAAAGGTGCTGACCCATCCCTGCGTGGCCGCCTGCATCCTGGGGCTGATCGTGATGCTGACGCGTGCTGAGATACCGGCCCTCCTCCTGTCGCCGGTGCAGATCATCGCCCAGTGCAACACGCCCCTGTCCATGATGGTGATCGGCATGATCCTCAGCGAAATTGATTTGAAAACACTGGTCAATAAAACCATCGTGCGCTTTACGGTGCACCGCCTGGTGCTGATGCCGCTGATCGTGTACGGCGCGTGCCTGATCCTGGGCGTCAGCAAAATGGTCACCGGGGTGAGCACCCTGCTGGCCGCCATGCCCGCCGGGGCCACCACCAGCATACTGGCCGCCAAGTATGAGCGGGACTCCCAGTTCGCCATCAAAATGGTGATCTTTACCACCCTGTGCTCCATTCCCGCGATCCTGATTTGGAGCATGATCCTGACAGCATAACAGAAAAGAGGATGAACCCATGAACGACGCAAAGCAAAAACGAATCGACGATCTGACCATCGCTTACATCGGCGGCGGCTCCCGGGGCTGGGCCTGGGGCTTCATGACCGATATCGCCATGGATGAGCAATTGTGCGGCGAGGTGCGGCTGTATGATATCGACGTGCCGGCGGCGGAAAGGAACAAGGTGATCGGGGAAAGGATCAGCGCCCACCCCGACGCCAAATCCCGCTGGCAGTACACGGTGGCCCGTTCCCTGCAGGAGGCCCTGACCGGGGCGGATTTTGTGGTCATTTCCATCCTGCCCGGCACCTTCGATGAAATGGAAAGCGACGTGCACCTGCCCGAGCGGGTGGGGGTGTATCAGTCGGTGGGCGACACGGTGGGCGCCGGCGGCTTCATGCGGGCCATGCGCACGCTGCCCATGTTTGTGGAATTTGCCCAGGCTATCCGGCAGTACGCCCCCGACGCCTGGGTGATCAATTACACCAACCCCATGACCCTGTGCATGCGCACACTGTACGAGGTGTATCCAGGCATTCACGCCTTCGGCTGCTGCCACGAGGTGTTTGGCACCCAGAAGCTGCTGTGCGCCATGCTGAAGGATCTGCGGGGCATCGAAGGCGTTCAAAGGCAGGATTTGTATACCACCGTGACCGGCATCAACCATTTCACCTGGCTCACCAGCGCCAGCTATCAGGGGATGGATCTGATGCCCCTGTACCGGGAATTTGCGGAGAAATATTGGGAATCGGGCTTTTCGCAGGGCAAGGACGATAACTGGATGAATTCCCATTTCAACTGCGCCCATCGGGTGAAATTTGATCTGTTCCTGCGCTACGGCGCCATCGCCGCGGCGGGGGACAGGCACCTGGCGGAATTCCTGCCGCCCTGGTATTTGAAGGATGAGGAAACGGCCCATCGCTGGAAATTCACCCTGACCCCCGTATCCTGGCGCAAGGAGGATTTGAAGGACCGCCTGGCCCGGTCGGAGCGGCTGGTCAGCGGCGCGGAGGAGGTCGCCCTGAAGCCCTCCGGTGAGGAGGGGCACCTGCTGCTCAAGGCCCTGCTGGGGCTGGGCGATCTGGTGTCCAATGTCAATATCCCCAACGCCGGGCAGATCCCCAACCTGCCGCTGGGGGCCGTGGTGGAAACCAACGCCCTGTTTGGTTATCACCGTATCCAGCCGGTGTCGGCCGGCCCGATGCCCGCCAACATCCTGCCGCTGGTGGCCCGGCACGTATATAACCAGGAAAACACTTTGCAGGCCGCCCTGCGCTGCGACAGGCAATTGGGCTTCACCACCTTCATGAATGACCCCCAATTGGGCGGCGTGTCCCTGGAGGATGGGCAGAAGCTGTTTGACGATATGCTGGAAGCCCAGCGGAAGTATCTGCCCAAGGCGTGGTTTTGATCCCATAATTTTATCCGCCGCTCCGATATGAAAACAGAGTGTTTTTTCGCAAACGGCGCAAGCCAACAAAATGGCTCAGGAAACATGCGTTCCTGAGCCGTTTTTGTTTGACGCCTTGCCGGGCAAGACGGGTTTTTCATAGGAATTCGCCCAAGCGTGAGGATCGCCGACCGATCAGTATATCAGCGCGATACTACCGCCCATGCTTTTTTACAGCAGCGAAATCAGGTCATCCCCGAACCCTGCGCAGGTATTGCCCTCCTTGGTGCCGGTGATGGGGTGCTGGGCAGCGGCCTGGGTGATGGCGTCGTCCAGCCGCTGGGCGTGGGCGGGCAGCCCGATGTGGCGCAGCAGCATCACCGCGGCCCGCAGGATGGATTCGGGGTTGGCGTAATCCCCCATACCCCGGGCGATCATGCGGGGGGCGGAGCCGTGAATGGCTTCGAACATGGCGTAGCGGTCGCCGGCGTTGGCGCTGCCGGCGGTGCCCACGCCGCCCTGGATCTGGGCCGCCTCGTCGGTGATGATGTCGCCGTACAGGTTGGGCAGCACGATCACCTGGAAGGTCTTGCGCAGGGCGGGCTTGAGCAGGTTGGCGCTCATGATGTCGATGAAATATTCGTCCACTTGGATATCGGGATACTCCGCCGCCACTTCATGGCAAATGGCGGAGAACATGCCGTCGGTTTTCTTCATGATGTTGGATTTGGTCACGATGGAAACGTGGGTTTTGCCGTTCTTTTTGGCAAATTCAAAGGCGGCCTTGGCGATGCGCCGGGTGCCGGCCACGGTGGTCACCTTGAAATCCATGGTCAGCAATCCAGGCAATTCGATACCTTTGCTGCCCAGGGTGTATTCGCCCTCGGTGTTTTCCCGGAAGAAGGTCCAGTCGATGCCCTCCTCGGGCACCTGCACGGGACGGATGTTGGCGTACAGGTCCAATTCCCTGCGCATGGCCACGTTGGCGCTTTCCATGGTGCCGCCGGAGGGGGTGGTGGTGGGGCCCTTGAGCAGCACGTCGCATTCCTTCACGGCGGACAGCACGTCGTCGGGGATGGGCTTGTTTACCGCCAGGCGGTTTTCGATGGTCAGGCCCTCGATGGTGCGGATCTCGATGGTTCCCGCTGCGATTTCATTCTTGAGCAGCACCTCCAGGGCGCGCTGGGCCTGCAGGGTGATGATGGGGCCGATGCCGTCGCCGCCGATGACGCCGATGACGGTTTTTCCCTTTTCCTTCGGCGCTTCCACCTGGTTCATGCGCTCCGCCCGCGCCACCTGGGACAGCAACAATTCCTTGTAATGATTGACCGCCTGATCGATATACGCCTGGTTCATTTGGATGCCTCCTTGGTGTAATTCAGTAAGCCGCCCGCTTTCAGGATGGCGATCTGCCGCTCCGTCAGGGGATAGGTCAGCGCCACGGCCTTGCCGCTGCCGGTAACGGCGGTGAGGCGGCCCGTGGGCAATTGAGCGTGGATGTTTTGCAGCGTCAGGGTATCGCCCTGCTGCAGGACGTCGTAATCCGCGGGGTTTTCAAAGGTCAGGGGCAGGATGCCGGCATTGATCAGATTGGCCACGTGGATGCGGGCGAAGGACTTGGTGATCACCGCCCGCACGCCCAGGTGCAGGGGGGCCAGGGCCGCGTGTTCCCGGCTGGAGCCCTGGCCGTAATTGGCGCCGCCGACCACGCAGCTGCGGCCCATTGCGATGGCCCGGGCAGGGAATGTGTCGTCGCACACGCCGAAGCAGAATTCCGCCATCTTGGGGATGTTGCTGCGGAAGGGCAGCACCTTGGCCCCGGCGGGCATGATGTGGTCGGTGGTGATGTTGTCGCCCACCTTCAGGGAAATGGGCAGCGTCATGCTGTCGGGCAGGGGCTCGCCCTTGGGGAAGGGCTTGATATTGGGGCCCCGATCCACGGCCAGGGCCAGGGCGTCCTCCGGCTCGGCCGGGGGGATCACGCCGCCGTCGTCCACCAGGAAATGATCGGGCATGGTGATTTCGGGGTAAGCCCCCAGCGTGCGGGGATCGGTGATGCGGCCCGTCAGCGCCGTAGCGGCGGCCACTTCGGGGGAAGCCAGGTATACGTTGGCGTCCCGGGTGCCGCTTCTGCCCTCAAAATTGCGGTTGAAGGTGCGCACCGACACCCCGGCGGAAGCGGGGCTGAACCCCATGCCGATGCAGGGGCCGCAGGCGCATTCCAGGATGCGGGCCCCGGCGGCGATCAGGTCGGCCAGCGCCCCGCAGTCGGCCAGCATGGAGAGCACCTGCCGGGAGCCGGGGGAGATCGACAGGCTGACGGTGTCGGCGATCTTCCTGCCCTTCAAAATGGCGGCCACCCGCAGCATATCCCGCAGGGAAGAATTGGTGCAGCTGCCGATGCACACCTGCGAAACGGCAACGCCGCCCAGATCCTGGGCCTTTTTCACATTGTCCGGGGAGTGGGGGCAGGACAGCACCGGCTCCAGGGCGTTCAGATCAATGTCGATCACCTTGTCATATTGGGCGTCGGGATCGCTTGCCAGCGGCACGAAATCCTGCTCCCGGCCCTGGGCCTTCAGGAAGGCCCGCGTGACCTCGTCGGAGGGGAAAATGGAGGTGGTGGCTCCCAGTTCGGCCCCCATGTTGGTGATGGTGGCCCGCTGGGGCACGGTCAGCTGGGCGATGCCCTCGCCGCCCCATTCGATCACGGCCCCTACGCCGCCCTTCACCGTCAGGATGCGCAGGATCTCGATGCTGATATCCTTGGCGGTGACCCAGGGCTGCAATTGTCCCGTCAGGTTCACCTTATACATTTTCGGCATGGGGATGTAATAGGTGCCGCCGCCCATGGCCACGGCCACGTCCATCCCGCCGGCGCCCATGGCCAGCATGCCCAGGGCCCCCGCCGTGGGGGTGTGGCTGTCGGAGCCGATCAGCGTTTTGCCGGGCTTGCCGAAGCGCTCCAGGTGCACCTGGTGGCAGATCCCGTTGCCGGGGCGGGAATAATACACGCCGTATTTCCGGGCCACCGATTGGATGTAGCGGTGATCATCGGCGTTTTCAAAGCCGCACTGCAGGGTGTTGTGGTCGATATACGCCAGGGATTTTTCCGTTTTCACCCGGGGGATGCCGATATTTTCCAGCGCCAGGTAGGCCATGGTGCCGGTGGCGTCCTGGGTGAGGGTCTGGTCGATGCGCAGGCCGATTTCCGCGCCGGGGGTCATATCCCCGGACAGTAAATGGGCCGCGATGATTTTCTGTGCGATGGTTTGCCCGCTCATTGTTTTTCCATCTCCCTTTGCATAATTGCTTCATATGCGTTCTGCACGTGCAGGATGGTCAGCCTTTCCGCGTCGTTGCCGTTGTGATCGGCGATGGCCTGATAAATGGCCCGATGCTCGTCCAGCGATCGAACGGCCCGATCCGGCTGGCCCAGGGATACCCGGCGGTATTTCAGCAGCTTCCGGTGCAGCGGTTCCAGGGTATCCCGCATGGAATTGCTGCCGCACAGGGCATAGATGGTCTGGTGGAAGCGGGTGTCGATATTTTTCAGGTTTTCCGCGTCGTTTTTCTGGGTGTAGAATTCCTGCAGGTCCACCACGTCCTTCAGGGCCTGAATACCCGCCGCGTCGGCCCGCTCCGCCGCCCAGCGGGAGGCCATGCCTTCGATCCGCAGCCGGATCTCGCAGATATCGGCGATATCGGCCCGGGTAATGCCGATCACACGGGCCCCTTTGCTGGTGGATTCGATGATGTGCTCCTGCTCCAGGCGACGCAGCGCCTCCCGGATGGGGGTGCGGCTGACGCCCAATTGCTCACTCAATTTGTTTTCGGTCACGATTTCGTCCCGTTCATACACGCCGGACAGGATGTCCCGTTCCAATTCCTCAAACACCTGATCGGCGATGGATATCATTTTATGCTCCACGAATCCTCCTTCGCACGTCCGGCGCGTCGCTGGTGCGTGCTTATATAAGAAATAGAATTGGCTGGCCCTGTCCCATTCCTGCGGGCCGGTCGGGGGAGGAAAGCACGCCCTGCTCTGCGCCGGTTTGTGCTATGCGATTTGTTATTCATCCGTGACGTTATCTTACAGCCTGGCCAGCTTTCCGCCGCTGAGCTCCTCGATTTTCATTTCCAGCTCGTGGGTGGACAGGGCGGCTTGCCGGCCGGCGTCGTACTGCTCGTCGATCCAGGCCTTGAGCGCTACCACCAGGGGATCCTGCTTGGAAACGGCCTCGTTGGCGGACAATTGGTAATTGTCGTTGATCCAGTAGGCGATGCCCGCCAGGCCGGAGGTTTTGGAAATCATCACCGACGCGGGCCGGTTCAGCAGCTTTTTCGTGTTGAAAATGTTGTAGATTTCCTCATCCTTCAGTAAGCCGTCGGCGTGGATGCCGGCCCGGGTCACGTTGAAATTGCGGCCCACAAAGGGGGTCATGGGCGGGATACTGTAGCCGATTTCCTTTTTGAAGTACTGGGCGATTTCGGTGATCACCGTGGGGTCCATGCCGTCCAGGGAGCCCCGCAGGGAGGCGTATTCAAACACCATGGCCTCCAGGGGGATGTTGCCCGTGCGTTCGCCGATGCCAAGCAGCGAGCAGTTCACCGCGCTGGCGCCGTACAGCCACGCCGTGGAGGCGTTGGCCACCGCCTTGTAAAAATCGTTGTGGCCGTGCCATTCCAGGTACTCGCTTTGCACGTCGGAATAGTGCTGCAGGCCATAGATGATGCCCGGCACGCTGCGGGGCAGGGCCACCTCGGGGTAGGGCACGCCGTACCCCATGGTGTCGCATGCCCGGATGCGGATGGGAATGCCGGCATCCTGGCTCATTTTGGTCAGTTCGTTGATGAAGGGCACCACGAAGCCGTAGAAATCCGCCCGGGTGATATCCTCCAGGTGGCACCGGGGCATGACCCCCGCCTCGAAGGCCAGGGCCACCGTTTCCAGGTATTTTTCCATGGCCTGGCGGCGGGTCAGCTTCATTTTTTTGAAGATGTGATAGTCGCTGCAGGATACCAGGATGCCCGTTTCCCGGATGCCCATGTTTTTCACCAATTGGAAATCTTCCTTGGTGGCGCGGATCCAGGTGGTGATCTCGGGGAATTTCAGGCCCAGAGCCTGGCATTTTTCCACGGCCTCCCGGTCCTTCTTGCTGTAAATGAAAAATTCCGTCTGCCGGATGATGCCGTAGGGCCCGCCCAGGCGGCTCATGAGCTTGAACAGCTCCACGATCTGGTCCACCGAATAGGGATCCACCGATTGCTGCCCGTCCCGGAAGGAGGTATCGGAAATCCAGATTTCCTCCGGCATGCTCATGGGCACCCGCCGGTGGTTGAAGGTTACCTTGGGCACGCTTTCATAATCGTATATATCCCGGTACAGGTTGGGCTCTTTTACGTCCTGCAGGGAGTAGCGGTAGTTCTTTTGCTCCAATAGGTTGGTTTTGGGGGAAATC
Source organism: Clostridia bacterium (assembly GCA_017470945.1). Classification (GTDB taxonomy): domain Bacteria; phylum Bacillota; class Clostridia; order Christensenellales; family Aristaeellaceae; genus RUG563. Next base: position 7,589 of record JAFUXH010000148.1, read on the forward strand.
TCCAGCATCGGCCCACCCCTTTCTACGCATTTATGTATACAATTATACACTTAAAACACTCTATGTAAACCAAAATACAATAAAAAAACGGAGATTTAAGAATGAACGCGACGCAGCGCTGCCCGCATAGTCCCCGATGATTGATCATATTGAACTCATTTCAGAACCGCAACAAAATACCAGCCAACAACCGCTGTCATCCCGACCGAAAGGAAGCCGAAGGCGGAAGGAACCGGAGGGATCTGGCGCGGCTGATTAAGGCAATTTTTATACGAAATCTCATCTAGATGAAATTTTGTATAAATCGAAGCCCGTGCTTCATCGCGTGATGCAAGCGGGGGTTTGCGTGCGTCGGGCGGTCGTGTTCTTTTTTGAAAGAATGGCGGTAAAAAATGACAGATCATGACTCGAAGAATGAGTATTCATTCAAGAATGACCAAAGACAAGGAAAAAACAGGGGAAGAATGAATTTTTTCTGTATATTGCTTGCATTTTTCGGATGCGCATGATATGCTGAAATCCATTCCGGAGCCGCGAAAAACGATGGAGCGGCTTGCGCGGAAACGTCAAGAAGAAGGGAGAAAACGCAATGAAAAAGCTCGTTTCCTTGCTGCTGTGCGCGGCGCTGCTGATGGGTATGGCAGGCGCTGTGGCAGAGGACGCGGTCACGTATACCTCGCTGTATAGCAGTGAAGTGACCACCCTGAACTACCTGATCACCTCCAGTACCAACGAATTCGGCATCGCCGCCAATTTTATCGACACCCTGGTGGAGTACGATATGTATGGCCGCATGCAGCCCTCCCTGGCCACCTCCTGGAAGAATTCTGACGACGGCCTGACCTGGACCTTTACCCTCCGGCAGGACGCCAATTGGGTGGATGGCAACGACGAAGTGGTGGCCCCTGTGACCGCCAATGACTTCGTGGCCGCCGCCAAGTACATCCTGAACGCCCAGAACGCTTCCTCCACCGCCGACATCCTGTACGGCGTGATCGCCGGCGCGGAAGCCTACTACCAGGGCACCGCCACCCCCGAAGAGGGTGCGGAACCCGCCCCCGTTCAGGAATGGGACACCGTGGGCGTGAAGGCACTGGATGATTACACCCTCCAGTATACCCTGGATCATCCCGTGCCCTATTTCCTGTCCATGCTGACTTATGTGAACTTCATGCCCGTGTATGAGCCCTTCCTCACCGAAAAGGGCGAAAGCTTCGGCCTGGCCACCGGCAACGACACCCTGCTGTACTGCGGCGCTTACTATCTGAGCGAATTCAAGCCCCAGGAGATCCGGGTGCTGAGCAAGAACGAAAAGAACTGGGACGCCGCCAACGTGCACATCGACCAGATCATTTCCAAGTACAACAAGGAAGCCTCCGCCGTGTCCCCCGAATTGTATCTGCGCGGCGAAGTGGATTCCGCATCCCTGAGCACCGAATTGACCGCCGACTGGCTGGCCGATGAGGAAAAGGCCGCCAAGATCCATCCCGTCCGCTACGATACCGATTATTATTCCTACTTCTATACCTTCAACTTCGATCCCCAGTTCGACGCCATCTATGAGCCCGACAACTGGAAGATCGCCGTGAACAGCGAAAACTTCCGCCTGTCCATCATCAACGCCTTCAACCGCGTGAAGGCCAAGACGCTGCTGGACGCCGAAAACCCCGAAATGATGCTGTACAACACCATCACCCCGCCCTACTTCTCCGAACTGGACGGCGTTGATTACACCAACATCGGCGCTGTGGCGGCCCTGACCGAACGGGACGTGAACAGCCTGAACGAGGAAGCCGCCCTGGCTTATAAGGAAGCCGCCGTGAAGGAACTGACCGAAGCGGGTACTACCTTCCCCGTCAAGATCCTGCTGCTGTACAACCCCAATGCTTCCGCTAACAATACCGACCAGGAAGCCCAGATCGTGGAGCAGCAGCTGGAAGGCGTGCTGGGCACCGATTACATCGACGTGGTCATCGAAGCCGGCCCCTCCACCAGCTATCTGACCGCCCGCCGCACCGGCATGTACGGCATGATGAACTGCAACTGGGGCCCCGACTACGCCGACCCCGAAACCTTCACCGATCCCTTCACCGCCGGCAACAAGTATAACTTCATGGATCTGTCCGGCAATCCCCAGGTGGAAGAATACTACGCGCTGGTGGACGCCGCCAAGGCTATCACCAACGATATCGCCGCCCGGTACGAGGCCTTTGCGAAGGCGGAAGCCTACCTGATCGAGCACGGCTTCGTGATGCCCTTCGGCCATGGCTCCGGCGGCTACACCGCTTCCCTGCTGGATCCCTTCTCCTCGCCCATGGCGCCGTTCGGCATTTCCTCTGACCGGTATAAGGGCCAGTATAAGCTGACCGACTATATGGATACCGACGCTTACTATGACGCCTACGACGCGTACATCGAAGCCCGGGATGCCGCCGCGGCCCAGTAATACCGCCTGAGGGCAACACAATATTTCTTGCTGCGGCAGGGGAGCATGCCTCCCCTGCCGCATACGAGTATCGAAGGAAGCTGAAACATTGGCCAAGTATTTGCTCAAGCGCATCGGGCAATCCATCCTGACGCTGGCGATCATATTGACGCTGGTGTTTATCATGGTGCGCCAGATGCCCATTGACGGTTATTTTGAAAATATCGATAAGCTGGATGACGCGGTCATTCGCGCCACGCTGGACCAGATGGGGCTGAACGACCCGATCCTGGTGCAGCTGAAGGATTTCTTCCTGCGCATTTTGCAGGGCGATCTGGGCACCTCCACCCGCTACAGCCGGGGCGTGCCCATCACCCAGATCATCGCCGCCAAAGCGCCGATTTCCATTCAGATGGGCCTTTTGTCGATGGCCCTATCGCTGCTGCTGGGCATTCCGCTGGGCGCGGCCATGGCCCGCAGCAAGAATAAATTCTGGGATAAATTCGGCACGGTGTTCATTGTGCTGGTCAACGCCGTTCCTGCGGCGGTGTATTATATTTACCTGCAATCCTACGGCTCCCTGGCCCTGAATGTGAGCATGCTGTTCCAGCAGGACAACTGGGTATCCTGGGTGTTGCCGGTGTTTTCGATGTCCCTGGGCAGCATTGCGTATTACGCCATGTGGCTCAGGCGCTATATGCTGGATGAAATGAATAAGGACTACGTCCGCCTGGCCCGGGCCAAGGGCGTCGACAGCAGGAAAATCACCATGCGGCACGTGTTCCGCAACGCGTTCGTGCCCATGATCCAATATATCCCCACGTCGCTTTTGTTCACCATCAGCGGCTCCATTTACATTGAATCCCTCTATTCCATTCCGGGCATGGGCGGCCTGCTGGTGGATGTGATCAGCAAGCAGGATAACCCCATGGTGCAGGCGCTGGTGATGATTTATTCCTGCATCGGCATCATCGGCATGCTGCTGGGCGACCTGCTGATGGCGGTCATCGATCCCCGGATCAGCCTGGCACGAAAGGAGGGGGCGCGCTGATGAAGGGCATCAAGGATCAAATGGCCCAGCCGGTGGAAAAATCCATGCTGGAATTCGCCTCCTACGACAGCGCCGCGGCGGAAAAGGCCGGTTATTCGAATTATTCCTACTGGGGCAGCACCTTCCGCTGCTTCCTGAAAAACAGGGTGGCCATGGGGCTGCTGATCGTGCTGGGCGTGCTGCTGCTGTTCACCGTCATTCAGCCTTACCTGCCCGGCCAGTTCCCCGCCAATCTGGTGATCGACCACCCCATCACCGGCATGCAGATGATGAATGTGCAGCCCCAATTGACCAACGTGGTGGAAACGGCGGAAAAGGATACCGTGCTCATCGTGACCCCCTGGGAAAACGAGGAATGGGCGGCGGTGAGCAACCTGATGGCCACCATCCCCGCCCGGAAGGATTTTACCGTTCTGCAGTACGGCGCGGATTTTTGCCAGGTGGAATATGACGGCCAGACGGGCTATGTGAAAAACGATTTCACCACCAAGCTGAAGCTGCCCGACGATTATGAGCATACGCCCTACCAGGCCAAATCCAACTATGCGGTGAAAATGTATACCACGCCCAGGGAAATGACCAACAATAAGGGCAATGAGCTGTTTGTGAAAAAATCCTCCCTGCAGATCAGGGAGGACGGCACCGCCCTGACGGTGGAGCGGGCGGAACTGCGCCTGCTGCCCGACACCCGGGCCTTCCTGTTCGGCACCAACAACGCGGGGCAGGACCTGTGGGCCATGGTGTGGAGCGGCACCCGCACCTCTCTGACCATCGGCGTGGTGGTGGCGCTGTTCCAGGCCGTCATCGGCATTTTGATCGGGGTGCTGTGGGGCTACGTAAAGCAGCTGGATCGCCTGCTGACCGAGGTCTACAACGTCATCGACAACATCCCCACCACCATCGTGCTGATCCTGATCTCCTACGTTATGCGCCCCGGCGTATCCACCCTGATTTTCGCCATGAGCATCACCGGCTGGGTGGGCATGGCCCGGTTTGTGCGCAACCAGATCGTGATCATCCGGGATCGGGATTACAATCTGGCCTCCCGCTGCCTGGGCGTGGGCACGTTCCGCATCATTTTCCGCAATCTGCTGCCCTATCTGGTGTCGGTGATCACGCTGCGCATGGCCCTGTCGATCCCCGGCGCCATCGGCAGCGAGGTGTTCATCACCTATATCGGCCTGGGCCTGCCCATCAGCATCCCCTCCCTGGGCAATTTGATCAACGTGGGGCGCAAGCTGCTGGCTACGTCGGCCAGCTATCAGCTGGTGTTCCCCACCATCGTGCTGTCCATCATCACCATTTCCTTCTATATCATCGGCAACGCCTTTGCCGATGCGGCCGACCCCAAAAACCACCTGTAAGGAGGGAGCTTCATGGAAAGAGAACCCGTTTTATCGGTGGAGCATCTGAATGTGAAATTCTCCCTGCGGGGCAAAATATTGCACGCCATCCGGGATGTATCGCTGGATTTGTATAAGGGCGAAACCCTGGCCATCGTGGGGGAGAGCGGCTCCGGCAAATCGGTGCTGACCAAAACCTTCATGGGCCTGTTGGACGCCAACGGCTGGATCGAAAGCGGCAGCATCCTCTATAACGGCCAGGACCTGGCGAAGTACCAGACGGAAAAGGAATGGCTGTCCATCCGGGGCAAGGAAATCGCTATGGTGCTGCAGGACCCCATGACCAGCCTGAACCCGCTGAAAACCATCGGGTGGCAGATCCAGGAATCGGTGGAGCTGCACCAGGGCCTGCGCGGCAGTGCCGCCAAGGCC
>JAFUXH010000149.1 GCA_017470945.1 Clostridia bacterium
AAGCAAGCCGATTTCCTCGCCATCCCGCAGCACCCGATATTGGGGCCAGAGGGGTTTACCGGCCATGAAGCTCGATTCGATGACGATGCCGTTTTGTTTGAGGTGTTTCCAGATATCTTCGCCGTCGAGTTTGAAGCCGGAGTGATTGTCAATCAGGATGGAATTGTATTCCGTGTTGATCTCATGGCCCACCTGATGGGGTGTGGTCGTGCCCTTCTCGTGGTCGATGAAATCCATGCCGGTAGCACCGATGAGGGAAAACTTGGTGACCTTCGCTTCATAGAGCACCTTTCTGTCCGCGTTCTCCAGCCGGTGTCCGACCTTTGCCGTGCCGGTGTCAGTCAGAAAAAACAGCTGACGCGGCTCTCCCTTGACAGACGGCGAATAGGAAGAGCCTGATTTGCTCGAATTGTCACTGCCGTTATCTTTTTTACCGAAAAGTCCGCTGAAAATACCCATTCGTATGCCTCCTAACCTGTTGTGTTTTATCGGTTGCGTAAATCCCTTACCAGCAGAACCGCCGCTATGACGGCGACAGCCGCGCCTGCGATCATGAAGATGAACCAGATCGTCTTGCCTGGCAGAACGATCCCCTCGGGGTTGTTCGGGTTATAGAGAATATCGATTTCCTTGCCTACTGTGAAATCGTCCTTTTTCTGGCCCAGATCAGTAACATAGTCCTTGCCGTCTACCGAATATGCAACCATGACCTCCCAGGTGTCGGTTTCGTTTGAATCCATCGCCTCATAGGTGCGTTCCATGGACCGGATCACGGCCTTGGCTGGAAGAAAGGTGTCGTCCTGACGAATGCCGATTACGCCGGCGATGATGAAGGCCAAACCGAAGAGGATCGCGCCGACTTTCATCAAGCGCTTCAGGGTGTTGGAAAGACGGATCATGTGGTTTTCCTTCCTTTCTTTTTATCCGGCCGCATCCAGCCGCTGCCGTGCCACCAGCTCGGCGAAATGGCCGTTCTGCGCGATCAGGTCATCATACGTGCCTTCCTCTATGATCGTCCCTTTGTCCATGACCAGAATCCGGTCGCAGTTGCGGATGGTGGAGAGGCGGTGGGCGATCACGATGCGTGTGCAGTTCAGCTTGTCCAGCGCGCCAGACACCTGCTTTTGCGTCTTGTTGTCCAGGGCGCTGGTGGCTTCGTCGAAAATCAGGATACTGGGCTTGGGAGCGACGGCCCGGGCGATCATCAGCCGCTGCTTCTGTCCGCCGGAGATTCCCCCCTGGCCCTCGGAGATCAGGGTCTGCATGCCCATGGGCATGTCCCTTATATCCTGGGCGATGCCCGCCATCTCCGCCGCTTCCCAGGCTTCATCCAGCGTCAGATCGGGAGCGGAAATGGTAATATTGGAGAAAATGTCGCCCTGGAACAGCTGGCCGTTCTGGATCACCACGCCGATGTGCTTGCGCAGAGAACGGGGATCGATGCTGTTCAGGTCGTGCCGGTCGTAGAATATCCCACCCTTTTCCGGCTTTTCAAAGCCCAGCAGCAGCCGCACCAGCGTAGATTTGCCGCAGCCCGTGCGGCCCACGATGGCCACATATTCCCCGGCCTTGATATCCAGGGAAAGATCATTCAGCACATAGGGCGTGTTTTCCTCATACCGGAAGGAAACATGGCTCATTTCAATGTGCCCCGTCACGCGGTCAACGGGCTGCTTGTCTGCGGCTACTTCAGGTTCGGCTTTCAGGATAGGCTCGGCCATTTCCAGCACCGGACGGATGGAGGCCACCGAGACGGCGATGCCGGCCAGCGCGGAGAACGCGCCCATGACTCGGCCATAGGCAGCCGTGAAAGCGTAATACTGGCTGACGCCCACATTCGTTTGAATCGCCAGATAATACAGCACGATGGTGCCGATCAGCGAAATCGCCGTGGTGATGACGGTGTTGATTTTGAGAAACAGCGGCGGGTTGTATTCCAGCTGTGCACCTTTGGCGTACAGCCGTCCCCACCGGGCAAAGACCCGCTTTTCGGAGCCGGAAAGCCGGATCTTCTGGATGCCGTTCATCACGGCGTAGCTCATGCCCTGCTCCTCGGCGCTCAGCTTCATCCGCTTCCTCGAAATGCCGATTTGCACAAGGGATACCGCCAGACTCATCACCACCGTGGCCAGGATGATCAGCAGCGACGGCCACACCAGCGCCGGGGCAAAGCTGAAGATCTGCGCCACATAGAGCAGGGACAGGAGGCTGCTCAGGCCGATGGACAGAATGGTATTCAGCATCATGCTGCACAGGGAATTGACGCTGCCCGCCCGGCTGGACAGCTCGCCGGAGGAATACCTGCGGAAAAAGCTCACCGGCAGGGACAGAATGCGCATCATCACCGAGGCCTGCACCGCCTGGGAGGTTTTGGTGTTGATCCGCTGCATCAAAAGGCTGCGCACCAGGCCGATCAGCTGGGCGGCAAAGGCGCTGGTCAGGAGAAACACCCCTACGCCCGCCATCAGGTTCATATTGTGGCCTTCCAGGATCTTGCCCGTCACCAGGCTGTACACCCGGGGCTCGATCATCCCCACCAGCTGCACGGCCAGGGTGGCCAGCACGATCACCACCAGGTCCCCGTGGGTGATGCTGTTTTTCATGTACTTTAGCAGATCGGGAATGCCCAGCTTTTTCATGGGCAGGGGCTGATAAAAACACAGCGCTTCTCGGGAAAACAGCCTGGTGGTTTTCCGGGTAATGCGGGTTCTCTTGCCTGTGGCAGGGTCTTTGAAATAATAACCGTAAATCGTTCCCGGCAACAGGGCTACCGCGGTTCCCGCTTCCTTGAGATAGCCCAGCATGGGGCCGTAGGCGTCGTTCTGCCAGCCCTCCTCCAGTTCCACTTCCCGGGTCATCAGGCCCGTGGGCCGCAGCACATATTCCAGCTGGTCGTTCACGTCCCGGATGGTATCCGGGATCTCGACGGGCTTTTGATGATAGAATTTCAGGATGTCGTCGATAGCTTCCTTGGCGATCAGGCGCTCGTCCTCCAGACGATTCGCGTCCCACTTGTCCATAACCACGCTGGCCATGCGGAAAAAGGAGTCTTCCAATACGTTCTGGTCATTTTCCGTTCGCTGCCTGATCTGTTCGGTAAACCAACCCATAACAGAAGTCCTCCTTTCTTATTCGCTGGTCACAAGTTCGGCGTAAGCGCCGCCCTTGGCGTAAAGCTCCTCGTGCGTGCCCCGTTCCACGATACGGCCCTTATCCAGCACGATGATCTCGTCGCAGTCCCGGATGGTAGAAAGCCGATGGGCCACCACGATGCAGGAAATGCCGCGATCCTTGATGGCCTTCACCAGCTCATATTCCGTTTTGGCGTCCAGGGCGCTGGTGGCCTCGTCCAAGATAATAATAGAGGGGTCTTGGGCCAGCACCCGGGCGATCTCGATGCGCTGCCGCTGGCCGCCGGACAGATCCTTGCCGTTCTCCGTCAGCCTGCCCTGATATCCGCCGGGCCGCTGCAAAATATCCTCGTGGATCTGGGCGTCCCGGGCAGCCAGGATCACTTCAAAATCCTCGATGGTGTCGTCCCACATGCGGATGTTGTTGGCAATGGTATCCTCAAACAGCACGATGTCCTGATCCACCATGGCCACGGAGCCGGTAAAAACGTTGCGGGGGATCTGGGAAATGGGCTTGCCGTCAAAGAGAATCTCGCCCGCCCAGGGCTGGTACAGCCCGGTGATCAGCTTGCTGACGGTGGATTTGCCGCAGCCGCTGGCCCCCACGATGGCGATGCGCTGCCCCTGTTTCAGGTGCATGGAAAAATCGGAAATGATGGGATTGCCCAGCCGGGAATAGCCGAAGGTGACGTGCTTCAGTTCCAGGTCGCCGCTGAGCTTGGCAAAGTCTTTCGATTCGCAGTCCGCGCCGTATTGCAGGGTAGGATCGTCCGGGTTCTGCATCACGTCCTCCACCCGTTCCATTTCGGTGCGCATCTCCTGGATGGTCTGGCCCGCGCTGACCAGCGTCATGGCCGGGCCCATAAAGGAGGAAAGCAGCCCCTGGAAGGTGACGATCATGCCGACGGTGAAGCTGCCCGACATGGCCAGGCGCACGCCCAGGAACAGCACCAGATAATTGCTGGCCGTGCTGATGAACTGCGGGATCAGGCCGATGCGGGCGTTGAGGGTGGCAAACTTCACCTGCTGGGTGTTCACCGACGCCTGGTAGCCGCTCCACTTGCGGAAGAAGCCGCCCTCTGCCCCGGAGGATTTGATGGTCTCCGTCATGCTGATGCCGGCCAGCGTGGCGGAAGCCAGCTTGCCCGCGTCCCGCATTTCCACCCGCATCAGATTGATGCGCTTGTTGGACAGATACCGGGCCACGGCGAGGTTCAGGGCCAGGGAAGCCACGCCCACCAGGGTCATCACGGCGCTGTAGCGCAGCATGACCACCAGGTAAAAGAGCATCATTACCGTGTTCAGCGCCAGCGGGGCCACGGTGTTCACCAGCGTGCCCGCAATGGAGGCGTTGGTGCCCTGCCGCTGCAGAATATCGCCAGTCAAGCGCTGGGAGAAAAACTCCATGGGCAATTTCAATACCTTCCACATAAAGGAG
>JAFUXH010000018.1 GCA_017470945.1 Clostridia bacterium
CAGGTCAGCGGTGCCAAACGCTTTTTTCAGTTCTTCCACCGCTTCCAGACCCAGGTCATACGGCACGCCGGAGAAGGTTTCGCCCTTGTCGAAGGCCGCGCCGTCCCGGTTATAGCTGCGGTGATCCTGGGGGCCGAAGGCCGTGTCTTTGGTGTACTTTCCCGTCAATAGGCCGCTGGCCAGGGGCACCCGGGCGATGACGCCTACGTTCTTTTTCGCCGCCAGCGGAAACAGTTCATCCAGGGGCTTGAGCCGGAACATATTGAAAATCACTTCCATGGCCGAGATATCGTATGCCATGGCCTGGATGCCCTCCTGCACCTTCTCGATGCTCACCCCGTAAGCGGCGATCTTGCCCAGCTTCTTCTGTCGGTCCAATTCGGCGAAAATATCATCCCGGGCAAAGACGGGCGAGGGCGGACAATGCAGCAGGATCAGATCCAGCTTTTCCAGCTTCATGCGCCGGAGGCTGTCCTCGATGAACCCGGCGATTGCCGCCGGGGTGTACATCTCCGCCGTGTGGGGATTCAGCCGCCTGCCGCATTTGGTGGTGATATAGAACTTGTCCGGGTGCTCCGCAATGTACTCCCCGATGGCCTCCTCGCTTTTGCCGCCGTTATACACGTCTGCCGTGTCGATGAAGGTGATGCCTGCTTCTTCCGCTGTTTCCAGGATGCGGAACGCCTCCTCCCGGTTGAAGGGATCGCCCCATTTGGTGCCCAGCTGCCAGGTGCCCAGGCCGATTTCGGATACCGGTTTCCCCGTTTTGCCAAACATCCGCTGTTTCATGTTTTTTCCTCCGCTTCTCTCAAAATTGTCATGCCTTCCTGCCAAATTCTTTTGCGGCGTCCTTTCGTCCTTGGATGTGCAGCATATGGGCATAGAAGTATTCCTCTTCCACCTCAATCCCTTTTTCCCTGAGCAGCTTTTTCAGCGCCAGCACCGTCCGGCGGAACCAATTGGAGGTGGTGAACAGCCGCACCCTGCCCACCTGGCTTTTCTCCAGCTTTTCGGCGTAGGCTTTCAGCTCCGGGGCCATGATGTTGGCGTAGGGCGCGCCGCCCAGATATAGGATGTCCACATATTCCGTCAGCGATGGTTCATCCGTAATGGATACTGCCTGGACCCCCGCGCCCGCGGCGATGGCCTCCGCGATGGCTTTGGTATTGCCCATTTTGGAAAAGTAACGAATTGCTTTTTTCATTCCGATCTCCTCTTTCCGCATTTTGCTGATCTGCCGACGGCTCTTTTTCCACGAATGGATCGATCCGGCGTGAGCAGGAGGCCTTTCTCCCGCTCCGTTTTTTCTTCCTTGCTCCGCATTTTTTCACCCATTGACAGATGAATATTCATCCAGTACAATCATACCAGATAAGGAATCCGTTGTAAAGACTGATTCCGGATGATGGAAAGGAGCTTGGGATGAACGTATATGATTTCACGGTGGCCGACAACAAAGGCAATCCGGTTCCGCTCAGCCAATACGGCGGGAAGGTGCTGCTGATCGTCAACACGGCCACGAAATGCGGCCTGACCCCGCAGTACGAGGGGCTGGAGGCGCTCTACGAAAAATACCACGATCAGGGCTTTGAGATCCTGGATTTCCCCTGCAATCAATTCGCGTTTCAAGCGCCGGGCAGCGCGGAAAAGATCGATTCCTTCTGCAAATTCCGGTACGACACCAAATTCCCCCGCTTTGCCAAGATCAAGGTCAACGGCAAGGACGCCGATCCATTGTACGTCTTTTTGAAGGAGCAAAAGCCGGGGCGGATCTCCTGGAACTTTGCCAAATTCCTGATTGACCGCCAGGGCAACGTGAGCGCGCGGTTCGCGCCCACGCAAAAGCCCGCGTCGCTGTGCGACGCCATCGAGAGCGAATTGGTCAAGCCGTGAAGGACGCCCCGTCCTTTTTCCCGCCGGCGGAGCTTTTTACCCAGGGATGCAGAACTGCATATTTTTACAGAATCATCACATTCTACACATTTTCCACACAATTCTGCGCTATAAAAGGATTGGAAAGGAAGTGTGCTGAATGAAACGGAAGTTTTTGTGTGGATTGCTTCTCCTGCTCCTTGCTTCGCTGATGCTGACGGGCTGCGCCGCTCAAACGGAAAAAGCCGCAGACGGGAACGAGGCGGTAAAGGCCGATACCCTGATTTTCAGCGCGGCGGAATTGACCCAGGAGCCCACCTTTGTGGATTGGACCCAGGATGGCACCGCCATGCAGCTGATCGCCCGGAAGGACGAAACCGGCGCGGTGCGGCTGGCCTTTAACACCTGCCAGTCCTGTGGCGGATCGCCCTACGCCTGGTTTGAATATCTGGGCAGCAATACCCTGCAATGTCAGAATTGCGGCCTGACCTTCCCGCTGGATACCGTGGGCACCACCCGCGCCGCCGGCTGCAACCCTGTGACCATTACCGACTTTACGGTGGAGGGTGACACGGTGACGGTGTCAAGCGCCCTTCTGCAGGAGAATGTGGCGCGGTTCACGAATTGGAAAAAGATCCCGCAATGAGCGGTCAAGTGAAAACCTGGCACATTGCCGGGATGCACTGCCCCCATTGCGACACGGCCATTTTGCGGGCTGTGAAGGGCCTTGATGGCCTTGCGGACGCAAAGGCCGATTATCGGTCAGGCACGCTGACGGCCATTTGGGACGCGGATAAGCTTCCCG
>JAFUXH010000150.1 GCA_017470945.1 Clostridia bacterium
ACGCTCATTTTACGGTCAGGAATTGATAGCGGAAGCAACCTCCGGTTGCTCCTCGGCGACGCACATGTCGCCGCCTGCGGAATGAAATCGAAGGGACTACGGTCCCTTCGATGCATCCCTGGGGTTTGTCGATAGTCTGAAGCCCAGCGAATCATTCGATCTCCGGGCCGTTTTGGGATAATCGGCATGTATGAATCGCAATTTTGGCGATCATTCATCCTTTGGCCCGTCGTGATCGCCGCTGCCCAGGCCGCCGGTCATTTCCTGAAAGCTCCGCTTGAATTTGCCCATGGCATCCCGGCCCCGGCCGGTGGCGGCGAAGGCGTAGATCATCACGCCGATGATCAACGCGCCGATCAGCCAGCCGATGCCCTTCCAGGCGCCCGCGTCCTCCGCCGCGCCGCTGTCCGCCGCGCCGGTGACGCCGCCGTACAGGGTTTTGTTCATCACGTCGGCCATATAGCCGGTGGAGGTCAGCACCGCCTCCTTATCGTTGGTGTAGGTGCCGAATTCCAGCAGCACGGCCTGGCTCATCAGGTCCTGATTGTAGGTGCCCTTGCCGATGTAAATATCCTTGATCAGGCCGGGGTACACTTCGTCGCCCACCGCCTTGATTTGGGCGGCAAAGGCCTTGTTGGCTTCGGCGTTCTGGTTGGATCGGCCCACCAGCAGGCGCACCTTTGTGATATCCTCGCCGTTCATGGTCTTTTCGTACTGGGCAGCGTCGGGGATGCCGTCCCGGTGCACGTCCATGATGGCGTCGACGCCCTCCTCCACCAGGGAAGCGGCGGTGGCCCGGCTGCGGCGGTAGGCCCCGGCGTCGTGGGGATAGTGGTTCTCATCGCTGTAATAGACCGTGATGCCTTCCTTTTCCAGGGCGGTTTTGAAGCTTTCCGCCACGTCGTAGATGCCGCCCCGCTGCTCTAAGCTGCTGGCGCCGTCGGTGGGCTCGTAGCTTTCGTCGCTGTGGGTGCAGTAAAGGGCCACGGCCTTTTGCGGGGCCGTCACCGGCCGGGCGCTCTCGGTCAGCCATTTCACGTCGGGCAATTCGTAACTGCCCAGGGAGTGGGCGGAGGCGGTCAAATTGTCCGCGTCCACCGCCGTGACCCGAAAATGGCTGTTGTCCCCGGCGATGTATTCGTCGCCCGCTTCGGGGATGCCGGCGTACAGGGTGATTTCCCGTCCGTTTTCATCTAAGATGCGGTACACCGCCTCCCCGTCGCTGCCCTCCGCAAAAACAGACTTTGGTATGAATACTGCCGCCATCAGCAGCAGCGTCGCGATCCAACGCTTCATCTCAACGCCGCTCCTTTCGCACGGGGGAATAGACCGGGTCCGCGTTGACACGCCGACGGGGCCGGGCCATGCGCTCGATGACCTCCCCGATGATTTCGGACAGCAGCACGGCCAGGAGGCCCGAAATGACCACCGTATCCATGGCCCCCGCCACGCCCAAGGACAGGGTGGTGTGGATGCCCTGGCTCCAGTTGATCAGCGCCGTGGCGGTATCCGCCAGCACCACCCCAAGCACCCCGCAGATGAACGCCGCCCGGCGGGAACGGCCCAGCACATACGCGATCACGCCGCCGGCAATGCCGTACAGATAGGTGGGATCGATCAGCATCCGCTCGGGTTCGCTGGGCAGCAGGCGGCCCAGGGCGTACACCGCCGCCCCGGTGAGCACGCTGCCAAACAGCGCCCGGCGCACCTCCCGCCGGGTGTCCGTTTTGATCAACAGCCACACGCACACCCCCAGCGGCACCAGGAACCCGCCGACGTTGATGGCCGCCTGCCCGATGCGGAGATCGGGCAGCAGGCCGCCGAAGAATATGGCCGCCACGATCAGCAGGGCGGCGCGGTCGCTCAATTGCATGCGGTCCAGCACCCGCTGGGCCACGCCGAACAGCACCAGGGCCGATACGATGGCCAGCAAAATCAAACTGATGGACATGTTTTTTTCCTCCTCGCCTTCAAATCGTCGATGCTTAATCTTGCCCGCCGGCAGGGCAATTATGTTATTTGGTTCTGTACAGAATATGGGTTTGGTGGTATAATGTGCATGGACCTCTGGGAAAGGAGGAAGAGCAAGATTGATACAGGCCGTGATCTTCAATCTGGACGGCGTGCTGGTCAATTCCGATGAATGTCAATTCGCCGCCTGGCGGCAATTGGCCCACGAGCAGGGAATCCCATTTGATGAAAAAATTAACGGCAGCATGCAGGGCATGAAGCGCATGGAAAGCCTGCGGGTGCTGCTGAGGAAGGCCGAAAGACGCTACACGATGGGGGAAATGTTTGCCCTGTCCGCCCGGAAAAACGATATTTTCAACGAATTGATCCTGACCCTGGGGCCGGAAAATATCTGCCCGGGGGCGGTGGACGCGGTGGAGGAGCTGCGGGAGATCGGCATCAAAACCGCCGTGGGCTCCTGCAGCGAAAACGCTACCGGCATCCTGCGGCAATTGAAAATGGACCGTTTGTTCGACGTGATCGTGGACGGCGGGCAGATCACCAAGGGCAAGCCCGATCCGGAGGTATTTTTGCTGGCGGCGGATCAAATGGAGGTGCCGCCGGAAAACTGCCTGGTGGTGGAGGATGGCCGCCCGGGGGTGGAGGCCGCCCGGCGCTGCGGCATGCAGGTGCTGGCCATCGGGGATGCACTGAGCAGCGTGAACGCCGATTACTGGGCGGAAAGCGTGCGGTCGGCGGATCTGCCCGATATTATCCGCCGGGATTATGTGCGAACAGAAGAAAGCAAAAACATGGAATGATCATCCAACAACAAGGAGGAAGCGTATGCTGAAACAGGATGTGGCCCAGGCGGTCATCGCCGAGGCGCTGAAAACCGGCGGTGATTTTGCCGAAATTTTCCTGGAGGACAGGCTGAACCACAATCTGTCCATGCTGTCGGGCAAGATCGAAAGCGTGAACAGCCGCCGCCTGCACGGCGCGGGGGTGCGGGTGTTCAACGGATTCCAGGGCGTGTATGTATATACCAACGATACCAGCCGGGAGGGCCTGCTTTCCTGCGCCCGGCGGGCTGCGTCGGCCATTCAGGCCCAGGGAACATGCGAAATCAAGCCCCTCATGTGGCGGCAGACCCCCAGCATCCATGTGATCCGGGAAATGCCGGATCAGGTGAAGGCCGCAAAAAAAGCCGAAAAAATGAAGATCGCCGG
This sequence comes from Clostridia bacterium, assembly GCA_017470945.1. Classification (GTDB taxonomy): domain Bacteria; phylum Bacillota; class Clostridia; order Christensenellales; family Aristaeellaceae; genus RUG563. The sequence continues at coordinate 3,180 of JAFUXH010000150.1, forward strand.
GGCGGTTTTGAAGGAATATGACGAAATTGCCCAGGCCAGCGTGGGCTATCTGGACAGCGTGCAGCGGGTGTGGATCGCCAACAGCGAAGGCCTGTTCACCTCCGATACCCGGGTGTACACCCGCTTTATGGTCAGCGCCATCGCGTCCAACGGCACCGAGAACCAGACCGGTTCCGACAACCCGGGGGCCATGCAGGGCTTTGAGATCTTTGACGCCCGCATCGATCCCGAGGCCGTGGCCCGGGAGGCGGCCCGCCAGGCCAAATTGATGCTGCACGCCCCGGTGTGCCCCAGCGGGGTGATGCCTGTGGTGATCGACAACGGCTTTGGCGGCGTGATTTTCCACGAGGCCTGCGGCCACAGCCTGGAGGCCACGGCGGTGGCGGTGGGCAACAGCGAATTCTGCGGCAAATTGGGCCAGAAGATCGCGGCCGACTGCGTGACCGCCATCGACGACGGCACCATGCCCAACGAGTGGGGCAGCCTGAATATCGACGACGAGGGCACCCCCACCACCCGGCTGGTGCTGATCGAAAACGGCATCCTGAAAAACTATATGATCGATAAATTGAACGCCCGGCGTATGCAAATGCCCATCACCGGCAGCGGCCGCCGCCAGGGCTACATGTACGCCCCCACCTCCCGGATGCGCAACACCTTCATCGCCGCCGGGCAGGATGACAACGACGAAATGATCGCCACCATGGGCGACGGCCTGTACGCCGCCAAGCTGGGCGGCGGATCGGTGGAGCCCACCACCGGCAAATTCAATTTTGCCGTCCGGGAAGGGTATCTGGTGAAGGACGGCAAGATCGCCCATCCCGTGCGGGGGGCCAGCCTGATCGGCCGGGGCAGCGAGATCCTGCTCAAGATCGACCGGGTGGGCAAGGATATGCAGATGGGCCAGGGCATGTGCGGCTCCTTGAGCGGCTCCATCCCCACCAACGTGGGCCAGCCCATGATCCGGGTCAGCCAATTGACCGTGGGCGGTCGGTAAAGAAGGGAGGATCACACGATGAATTTGGATCAGTTTATACAAGCGGTGCTCGACGAGGCCCAAAAGGAAGGAATCCTTGCGGCTGAAATTTACGTTTCCTCCCGGGACAGCTTTCGGGCCATGTGCGTGCAGGGGCAGATCGCCAATTACACCGTGAACGATACCCGGGGCCTGAGCCTGCGCGGCCTGTACCAGGGCAAGATCGGCTACGCCGCCACCGAGGCCATCGACGAAGAAGCCGTGGGCCAGTTGGTGCGCGCGGTCAAGGAAAGCGCCGCCCTGACGGAGGACGACGACGTGCAGGAAATTTACCGGGGCGACGAAGCCTATCCGGAAATCGATAACTATCAGCCGGCGCTGGATCAGGTGGAGGAGAAAAAGAAGCTGCTTTTGATCCAGGAGATCGAAAAGAATGCCCTGGCCATGGATGAGCGGATCACGGCGCTCAATTACAATATGATCTCCACCAGCAGCGGGGAAACGCGCCTGGTGAACCGGGTCGTCGCCGACGGAAAGACAAGCGGGCTGGACCTGCGCTTTCAGGACAATATGGCCATATGCGTCGTCGGCGCCACCGCAAAGGACGGAGACAAGGTGTCTACCGGCTATGGCCTCAAGGTAACGCGGGATTTTGAAGAGTTCGACGCCGAAGCCATCGCGAAGGACGCGGTGGAGGAAGCGCTGTTCATGCTGCGGGCTGCCCCCGTGCCCAGCGGCACCTACCGGGCGATCATCGACGCCAAGTGCATGCCCGATCTGCTGGGGGTGTTTGCCGACGTGTTCTCGGCGGAAAACGCCCAGAAGGGCATGAGCCTGCTGGCCGGCAAGGAGGGCCAGGTGATCGCATCCGACGTGGTGACGCTGATGGATGATCCCCTGTTGCCCGGGGGCCTGGCCAGCCGCCCCTTTGACGATGAGGGCGTAGCCACCCGCACCAAAGCGGTGATCGAAAAGGGCAAATTGACCACCCTGCTGCACAACCTGAAAACCGCGCGGAAGGCCGGCGTCAAGAGCACCGGCAACGCCGCCAAGCCCGGCTACGCCGGGGCGGTGGATATCAGCCCCAGCAATTTCTACCTGGCCCCCGGGGAAAAGAACCAGGCGGAACTGTTATCTGATCTGGGCGACGGCATTGTGATCACCGAGGTCAGCGGCCTGCACGCCGGGGCTAACGCCATCAGCGGTGATTTTTCCCTGATCGCCCAGGGCTACACCGTCAAGAACGGCAAAAAGGATCAGCCGGTTGAGCAGATCACCGTAGCAGGGAATTTCTACCAGCTGCTGAAAAACATCCGGGCCGTGGGCAGCGATCTGTGCTTCCCCGGCAGCTCGGTGGGCAGCCCGTCGGTGGATGTGGGCGAGATTTCAGTGGCCGGAAAATAACAGAAAGGGAAAAACGATCACGATGATGTACTGCTATGAAATTCATTGTCACACGAATGAAACCAGCCGCTGTGGCAAGTGCCCGGCGGCGGATATGGTGAAAGCCTATCATCAAAAAGGCTTTGCCGGGGTGGTGATCACCGATCATTTCGTCAACGGCTATTCCTATGCCGCCTTCCCGGATACCTGGCCGGAGAAAATGGACGCCTTTTTGAAGGGCTATTATGCCGCCAAGGAGGCGGGGGATCGGCTGGGCATCAAGGTGTATTTCGGCTTTGAATATACCAACGATGGCAACAACGGCGAGGACTACCTGGTGCTGGGCCTGAAGCCCGAAAACCTTTACCATGATTTGGTGGATTGCGACCAGTGGACAATCGAACAGCTGGTCGACAGGGTGCACGCCCTGAACGGCATCGTGGTGCGCGCCCATCCGTACCGGGTGGATGATTACATCGCCCAGGCCGGCATCGAGCGCCCGGGGCTGAACATCGACGCGGTGGAGGTGTTCAACGGCGGCAACAAGAAGGAAATTTACAACATCCGCGCCCTGGAAATGGCCCTGCGGGAGGGCAAGCCCATGGTGGCCGGGTCCGACACGCACCATGTGGATACCACCGCCAGCAACTATATCTTTTTCGAAGAAGATCCCGCCGATTACGCCGCCTTCTGCCAGGCCATCAAGGACCGCAAGGCTTTCGTGGCGCATCAGCCGAAGGAATAACGAACAATTCAATTCCCCAAAATAAAGGGCTCGGGAACGCGTTCGCGCTCCCGAGCTTTTTTTGTGCCGTTCTATGGGCTTTTGTTATTCATCCTGCATCAGTTCGTAATACTGCTCCCGGGTGATGATGGTTTTGCGGGGCTTGCTGCCCTCGCTCTGGCTGATGATGCCGCGCTTTTCCATTTCGTCGATCAGGCGGCCCGCCCGGGCGTAGCCCACCCGCAGGCGGCGCTGCAGCATGCTGGTGGAGGTTTGCCCATCTTCAACGGCCATTTCAATGGCCTGCTGCAGCAGGTCGCTGAATTCGCCCTCGTTGGCGCTGGGGGCAGGGGTGCCTTCGTCAAAGCCGGTCACCTCGTCGGCCTCGTGCTCCTTGCCGGCGTTATCCAGGTGCTCCACGATGTTCACGTCGAAATTGGTCTGATACCGACTGCCAATGTATTCGGCCACGGCGTTGACCTCCTCGTCGCTGACGAAGCAGCCCTGCACGCGCACGGGGGAAGTGCCGGTGGGCTTATATAGCATATCGCCCTTGCCCATCAGCTTTTCCGCGCCGTTGATATCGATGATGGTGCGGCTGTCGGTGCCGGAGGAGACCGAGAAGGCGATGCGGCTGGGAATATTGTTTTTGATCACGCCGGTGATAACGTCCACCGACGGGCGCTGGGTGGCCAGCACCATATAAATGCCGGCAGCACGGGCCAGGGCGGCCAGGCGGCGGATGGATTCTTCCACGTCCTTGCGGCAAACCTCCATCAGGTCGGCCATTTCGTCGATGATCACCACGATGTTGGGCAATTCCTGATCGGTACCCTGGTTCACGCCGTTGTAGCCCGCCAGGTTGCGCACGCCCAGGGCGCTGAATTTGCCATAACGCTCCAGCATTTCCTGTACCACCCAGGCCAGGGCCCCGGCGGCCTTCTTGGGGTCGCTGACCACCGGCACCAGCAGGTGGGGGATGGTGTTGTACACGCTCAATTCCACCTGCTTGGGGTCGATCATGATCATGCGCACCTGCTTGGGGGAGGTGCGGTACAGCAGGCTGCAAACGAAGGAATTGATGCAAACGGATTTACCGCTGCCCGTAGCGCCGGCGATCAACAGATGGGGCATTTTGCTTAAATCGCACAGCACGGGAGCGCCCGCGATGTCCT